>JBBSEC010000065.1:0-26425 GCA_038240075.1 Acidimicrobiia bacterium | reverse complement strand
GGTTCAAGGGCGGCTGGTTCAAGGGCGGCTGGTTCAAGGGCGGCTGGTTCAAGGGCGGCTGGTTCAAGGGCGCGGCGTGGGAGCGATCGCGATCATCTGCTCCTGAGCCTCGACGATCTCGGCGATCCCCGACTCCGCGAGCGCCAGCAGTGCCGAGAGCTCTTCGCGCGTGAACGCGAGCCCTTCGGCCGTGCCCTGCACCTCGACGAAGCGGCGGCCCGCGGTCATCACCACGTTCATGTCGACCTCGGCGCGCACGTCTTCGGTGTACTCGAGGTCGAGCATCGGCGTGCCGTCGATCACGCCGACCGAGATCGCGGCGCACGCTTCACGAATCGGATGTCGCGCGATCAGGTCACGCTGCAACAGGCGCGAGCACGCGTCGTGCAACGCGATCCAACCACCGCAGATCGACGCGGTGCGGGTGCCACCGTCGGCCTGCAACACGTCGCAGTCGACGACGATCTGGTTCTCCCCGACCGCAACGAGATCGGTGACCGCGCGCAGCGAACGCCCGATCAGCCGTTGGATCTCCTGCGTGCGGCCCGACTGCTTTCCCTTGGCCGCTTCACGGCCGACGCGCTCGGGGCTCGAGCCCGGCAGCATCGAGTACTCGGCCGTCACCCAGCCCTTTCCCTTGCCGCGCAACCACGGCGGGATGCGATCCTCGACCGACGCGGTGCAGAGCACGCGGGTGCGGCCGAACTCGACGAGCACCGAGCCGGCGGCCATCTCGGTGTAGTCACGGGTGAAGGTGATCGGTCGGAGCTCGTCGGGCTCGCGGCCCGAGACACGTACGGTCAACGTGCGATCTTTCGCAGGCGATGGGGACCGCGGCAGCTTACGTTTCAGACCGTGATCGTCAGATTCGGGGCCGCCAGCATCACCGGGGCGCCGAAGGCCTCGGATCCCTCGGCGACCGACACGTTGGGGTCGAGCGTCGGCCACAAGTGGGTGAACATGACCCGGCGGGCCTGCGCGGCGCGGGCCATCTCGCCGGCCTGGCGCGACGACAGGTGGATCGGCGCCTTGATGTCGTCGTGCTGATAGGTGGCTTCGGAGAGCACCAGGTCGGCGTGCGGCGCGAAGGTCTCGACACTCCACTCCGGTCCGGTGTCGGCCGTGTAGACGAGGCGATGACCGTCGTGGGTGACCTCGACCGCGACGGTCGGCGGCGGGTGATCGGTGCGCGAGAAGTTGAGGCCGACGGGACCGACGTCCGCGTGGTCGCCGTCGCCGACTTCGTGCCAGTCGAACGCGCCACCCCAGTCGGAGACGAGATTGAGCATCGCGGTGTTGACGCCCTCCGGCGCGTACACCGGAAGACCGAAGCGCTCGAGCCCGTAGCGGTTCAGCACGTGCAGCCCGTAGAGGTCGACGCAGTGATCGGGATGCCCGTGCGTGATGACCACCGCGGTGAGCTCGGCCGGGTCGACGTGACGTTGCAGCGCGCCGAGGGTCCCGTTGCCGCAGTCCATCCAGAGCGCCTGGCCGCCGGCGCGCACGAGGTAACCGCTGCACGCGCCACCGGCGGGCGAGCCGTAGGAACCTGAGCATCCGAGGACGGTGAGCTCGATCACTTTCGTTCTCCTGTGTGCACGACCGAACCGTTCTCGACCGAGCTGTTCACCAGCGCCACGATTCGACCGTCTCGACTTCAGGGCCGAGGAAGCGCGCGCCGAGCGTCAGGAACTGCTCGACGTCGCCGCTCGTCACGAAGCGGTGCGCGGGATCGGTCGCTTGCGACTTCACGGTGCCGCTCTGCGCCAGTCGGTCGCGAACCTCGAACGCGGTTTCCTCCGCGCTCGAGACGAGCACGACGTCGGGGCCCATGACGTCGGAGATCGTGCGCGACAACAACGGGTAGTGCGTGCATCCGAGCACGAGGGTGTCGACACGCGCCGCGATCACCGGCGCGAGCAACCGCTCCGCGAGCACGTGCACCTGATCGGAGTCGACGTCGCCGACCTCGACGAACTCGACGAAGCCCGGGCACGCGGCACAGGTGAGTGTCACCCCGTCGGCGAGCGCGGCCGCGGCCCGCTGGTACGCGCCCGACGCGATCGTGCCGACCGTGCCGATGACCCCGACGCGTCCGCTTCTGGTCGCCTCACGCGCGGCCCGAACGCCGGGCTCGATCACGCCGATCACGGGAACGTCGAGCCGCTCGCGCAGGGCGTCGAGCGCGACCGCCGACGCGCTGTTGCAGGCGACGACGAGCATCTTCACCGAGTGCTCGACGAGGAAGTCGGCGATCTCGAGGGAGTACTTCAGCACCTCGTCGGCCGGCTTCGGACCGTACGGGAAGCGCCCGGTGTCGCCGAAGTAGACGAAGGTCTCGGCGGGCAGCAGGTCGATGAGCGCGCGAGCGACGGTGAGCCCGCCCAGCCCACTGTCGAAGACCCCGATCGGGCACCCGGGCGCCGGCATCCGCGTCACGGTATCCGGCCACTGGCCGCGGCGCGTGCCAAGCGGTCCGTGACCGCGGCGCCGATCCCGGCGGGCGGCGGGGCCACGGCCAGCACGATGTCGAGCTCGCGTTCGTCGGCTTCCCGCAGGCGCGCGTAGAGCACGCGGGCGTAGTCGTCGGCGTCGGCCGGTGGGCGCAGGATCTCGAGGCCCGCAGGGAGACCGCTCGGAGGGGCGATCGCGAGCAGGCCGACACGGGCCCCGCTCGCCAGCGCGCCGGTCGCCCGGGCCGCGACCTCGCCGGGAGTGACGACGATCACGGTGGCCGCGGGCGAGTAGTGACGCTCGAGCGTGCCGGGCGCGGCTACCTCGCCTCGCGTGAGCTGCTCGACGGGGCCGCCGACGAGCGCGTCGATCGTCGCCGCGTCGACACCGCCGAGGCGCAGGATCGCGGGCGGCGTACGCGAGCAGTCGACGATCGTCGATTCGACGCCGATGCTCGTCGGACCGCCGTCGAGCACGAAGTCGACGTCTCCTCCGAGGTCGGCGCGCACGTGCGCAGCCGTCGTCGGGCTCACTTTGCCGAAGCGGTTCGCCGACGGTGCCGCGATGCCGTTGGCCAACTCGTCGAGCAGCGCGAGCGCGACCGGATGGGCGGGCACCCTGAGCGCAACGGTGTCGCGCCCGCCCGTCACGTCGGGGACGATGGTTCCTTCGCGAAGGCGGACGACGAGCGTGAGCGGACCGGGCCAGCAGGCGCGCGCGAGCGCGCGGGCGGCATCGGTCACGTCGGCTGCGTAGCGGTCGAGGTCGTCGGCGGATGCGATGTGCACGATGATCGGATGGTCGGACGGCCGGCCCTTCACTTCGTAGATCCGTCGCACCGCGCGCGCGTTCGTCGCGTTCGCGCCGAGGCCGTAGACCGTCTCGGTCGGGAACGCGACGAGACCACCGGCGCGCAACACGGCCGCCGCCTCGCTGATCTCGTTCGCTACCAAGCGCGTGTCACCAGTAGTTGATGCGCTGGGCGCGCGCTTCGACCACGTCGATGTCGTCGGTCCACGCACCCGACGACAGGTACTTCCATCCGCCGTCGGGGAGCAGCGTGACGATCGTCCCCGCGTCCATCTGCGCGGCCATCTTCACCGCGCCCGCGACCGCGGCGCCCGACGAGATACCGGCGAACACACCGCATTCGTCGAGCAGGCGGCGCGTGAGCTCGATCGACTCGCGGGGGCGCACGATGAACTTCCGGTCGAGGATCGCGCCGTCGAAGATCGGCGGCACGAACCCGTCGTCGAGATTGCGCAGGCCCTGCACCAGCTCGCCCGCCGGAGGCTCGACCGCGACGACCTTCACGTCGGGCCTGCGTTCCTTGAGGTAACGGCCGACGCCCATGAGCGTGCCGCTCGTGCCGAGGCCCGCGACGAACACGTCGACCTCGGGGCAGTCGCGCCAGATCTCGGGGCCGGTGCCTTCGTAGTGTGCGAGCGGGTTGGCCGGGTTGCCGTACTGGAAGAGCAGCACGTAATCGGGCTCGTCGGCCGCGATCTTCTCGGCCATGCGGATCGCGCCGTTGCTGCCCTCGTCGCCCGGCGACGACGTGACCTCGGCACCGAAGATCTCGAGCAGCTGCCGCCGTTCGACCGACACGTTCTCGGGCATCACGATACGAAGCCGGTAGCCGCGCAGCTTCGCGACGAGCGCGAGCCCGATGCCGGTGTTGCCCGACGAGGGTTCGAGGATCGTGGCGCCGGGGGTCAGGATGCCGTCGCGCTCGGCCAGCTCGACCATCTTGAGGGCGATGCGGTCCTTCGACGAACCGCCGGGGTTCTGGCCCTCGAGCTTCGCCCAGATGCGGACATCGGGATTCGGCGAGAGCGCGTGCAGCCCGACGAGCGGGGTGTCGCCGATGAGACCGAGGATCGACTCGTAGCGGGCCATGTGCGTGCGACGGGCCGGCGGGCTCAGCCGCCGGCGACCGCGGGGAGGATGGAGAGGACGTCGCCCGTCTCGACCTTGGTGTCGAGCTTCTCGAGGTAGCGGATGTCGTCGTCGTTCTTGTAGACGTTGACGAACTTGTGCAGCCCGCCGGACTCGTCGAGCAGGTTGCCGCGCATCGACGGGTAGCGGGCGACGATGTCGGCGAAGACCGCGCCGACGGTCGTCCCGTCGCTGGTCACCGACGCCTGACCGTCGGCGTGCGTACGCAGGACGGTCGGCAACTTCACCTCGACGGACACGGCAACGCCTTCCACTCGCGGGCCTCCAGCCTACAAGCCCGACTTCCCCGGTCAGAATTCCCCCCCCCACCTGCCTCCCACCCCCACCCCACCCCGGCTCCTGGTCTGCATTTGTTGCGCATGCGAAGCAGATGCAGACCAGCGAGGGTCGCGCGCTTGCGGACCGCGCGTTGCGAGTGCAACCTGGCCAAGTTCTTCCCCCATTCGGTCCTTGGATCCACGAGGGGAAGAACGATGGCGAACCTCAGAGAGACGTACGCAGGGCTGTCGAAGATCGCCCGGCGTGGCGGGCAGCGGGGCTGCTTCACGAGTGTCCAGGCCGAGGCCTCGGGAATGTCACGCACGCGGCTCAGTCGGCTGGTGGAACAAGGCTCGCTCGAGCGTGCAGCCGTGGGCGTGTACCGATTCCGCGTCGCCAAGAAACCGACCTGGAAGGACACGCTCGCGGCCGAGCTGCTGTCGACCGGTGGAGTCGCGTGTGGTTTGAGTGCGGCCGCGCTCTTCGACCTCGCCAACCCGCCATCCATACCGTGCGTGCTCGTCGGCCGTAGCGGACGCGCGAAACACGGTAGGCACACGACCCGGGAACTGCCGAGCTACGAGTGCGTCACCGTCACGGGACTCCGCTCACTCCATCCCGTGCGCGCCATCCTCGACTCGGCCCATCGCATCTCCGCGATCGACGCGGTCGCGATGGTCGAGAGCGCGATCGTGCGCGGGTTGGTGAAACCCGACGCTCTGGCCAAGCGGGCCAAAGAGCTCACGCACTCGAAGAGGCCGGGGTGCGCAGTGGTGTTGCGGATCCTGGCCGACCTTCATCCGGAGCTGACACGGTCACGCAACGAATGGGAAGCGCTCGTCGCGCGCCGAGCGAAGGAGTTCGGGCTCGAGCTGCCGAAGCTCGAGTTCGAGCTGTTCATCGACGGGCGCCGCTACATCGCCGACGCCGCATGGCCCCAGCATCGCGTCGCGCTCGAGTTCGACGGGCGCGACCCCCACATGCGACGTCGCGTCCACGACTACGACACGGGCCGCCGGAACGACTTCCTCGATGCGGGTTGGCAGCGTTTCTATCACGGCCGCCGCACTGAAACAGCGCGATGACCGCGCGTTTCGCCAAGTCGCCCGGGCCATCGCCCGCCGCGAGCTTCCTGGTCTGCATTCGTTACGCATGTGAGGCAAATGCAGACCAGGGCGAGAGGGTGGGGGCCAGGGCGAGCGGTTGGGGGAGGGGTCAGCCTTCGAGGGCGATGGGGACCTCGGCGATGGCGCCGTCACTGATGCGGTAGGCGCGCACGACGGGCGCGCCGTCGCGGAGGGAGACGATCGCGTAGAGCCACATCGGGTCGGACGCGAGGCGGACGTCGGTCGGCGACGGGTACGCATCGGTGTGCGTGTGCGAGTGCCAGACGCCCACCACCTCGTCGCCGCGCGCTTCGGCTTCGCGCATCACCCGGAGGAAGTCGCGCCCGTCGACCGTGTAGGTGATCGCCGAGGCCGCCGAGTTCACGCACGGCACCGCGTCGGTGATCCGTCCGTCGGACTCCGCGCCGACGAGCCGCCCCGTGAGCAAGCCGCACGCCTCGTCGGGATACCCGTCGTAACAGTGCCCGACGATGACCGCGTACTGCCGCTCCGTCAGCCGCATCACCGGTGAAGCGAACCTCGGTGTTGCCGACGTCATTGCGCCGACGGCACCTTCGCATCGTGCAGCGCGCGCCACACCCGCTCGGCGGTGGCCGGCATGTCGAGGTGCCGAATGCCGAACGGGGCCAGCGCGTCGACGACCGCGTTCTGCACGGCCGGGGTCGAGCCGATCGTTCCCGACTCACCGATCCCCTTCGCGCCCAACGGGTTGAGCGGAGTCGGCGTCTCCGTGTTGCTCACCTCGAACGACGGCAGCTCGGCCGCGCTGGGCATCGCGTAGTCGACCAGCGTGGAGGTCATCGGGTTGCCGTCGACGTCGTACTGCACGTGCTCGAACAACGCCTGCGCCGCGCCCTGCGCGATGCCGCCGTGCTGCTGGCCCGCGACGAGCATCGGGTTGAGGATGCGCCCGCAGTCGTCGACCGCGATGTGTCGGAGCAACTCGACGCGACCGGTCTCGGTATCGACCTCGACGACGGCCACGTGGCTCCCGAACGGGAAGCTCGATTCACCCTGGTTGAAGTCGAGCTCGTGCGCGAGCCCGGCCTCCATGTCGGCGGGACGGCGGGACGCGTCGTTCGCGGCCGCCGCCAGCTCGGCCCACGAGCGCCGGCTGGCAGGAACCCCCGTGACCTCGAGGCCGTCGTCGCCGACCACGATGTCGTCGGGACTCGCCTCGAGCAGGTGCGCCGCGAGCTTCCGGGCCTTGTCGAGCACGACGCCGCTGGCCTGGAACACCGCCGTGCCGGCCGTCTGCAGCGAACGCGAACCCATCGTTCCCTGACCGCGCGGAATCACCGCGGTGTCCGATTGCACGAGCGTGACCTTGTCCATCGGCACGCCGAGCACGTCGCTCACGATCATCGCGAACGCGGTCTCGTGACCCTGCCCGTGCGCGCTCGTGCCGACCTTCGCGGTCACGGTGCCGTCGTCGTGCACTTCGACCGCGCCGTATTCGACGAACAGTCCAGGAGCCGTGATCTCGACGTAGGAGGAGATACCGATCCCGAGCTGCTTCACGTCGCCACGATCGCGACGCGCCTGCTGCTCGGCGCGAACGTTCTCGTAGCCGACGGCGACGAGCGCGGCGTCGAGCGCGGCCTCGTACTCGCCGTTGTCGTAGTTCGCGCCGGTGACGGTGGTGAGCGGGAAGTCGCCGGGCTGCAGGAAGTTGCGGCGGCGCATCTCGGCCGGGTCGATGTCGAGCTCGCTCGCGGCAATGTCGACGATGCGCTCGAGCATGCTCGCGGCTTCGGGTCGTCCGGCACCGCGATACGCGCCCGTCGGCGTGGTGTTCGTGACCACGCTCTGCACGGTGAACTCGATCTTCGGGATGCGGTACACGCCCTGCGCCATCGTCCGCGTGAAGAACGGAAGGAACGCGCCGATACCCGGGTAGCCGCCGGCGTCGGCGAGCGCGGTCGCGCGCAACCCGACGATGGTGCCATCGCGCTTCACACCCAATTCGACGCGCTGCACCTGCCCGCGGCCATGCACCATCGAGACCATGTTCTCGGAGCGGGTCTCGGTCCACTTCACCGGGCGACCCAGCACGAGCGCGGCCTTCGCGGTGATGAGGTGCTCGACGTAGGAGCCCGCCTTCGGACCGAAGCCGCCGCCGACGGCAGGCGCGACGATGCGCACGACGGCCGCGTCGAGACCCAGCGCCGTGGCGAGCGGAGCCTGCAAGCCGTTGGGTCCCTGCGTCGGGACCCACGCGGTCAGGCCGCCCTCGGGCGCGCCCGGCACCGCGATGATCCCGTTGCCTTCCATCGGCACGCCCGCGACACGCTGGTTGTAGAAGACCTCGGACACGACGACATCGGCCCCGTCGAACACCGTGGGGTCGGAGCCGAAGTCCATCTCGAACGCGAGGTTGGAACCGTGCTCGGGGAAGACGACCGGCGACTCCGCGGTGAGCGCGGACTCCGGGTCGATCACGACCGGCAACGGGTCGTAGTCGACGATCACCATCTCCGCGGCGTCGACTGCCTGCGTGCGCGTCTCGGCGACGACCGCGGCCACGACATCGCCGACGAAGCGAACGGTGCCGCGTGCGAGCGGCGGGCGGTTGAAGACGGCCGGCAGCATCGCGAAGCCCTGCTGGTCGGGCAGGTCGAGATCGTCGGCCGTGTAGACACCGACGACACCGGGCATCGTGACGGCCTCGGTCGTGTCGATCGGGCCGAGCCGGGCGTGCGCCACGGTCGACCGCACGAACACGACGTGTGCCATGTTCTCGAACGCGAGATCGTCGAAGTACTGCGTCTCACCCCGGAGCACGCCCGGATCTTCCTTGCGGCGGACCGCGTTCCCGAGAATGGATCCCGACCTGGCCATCGTTCCCCCTGCTTCAGTACCGCAACGCGAACGCGAAGGACACTACCGGTAGGTCTCGGCGAGCCCGGCGAGGACCTCGTGCAGCTCCGAGATGGTGTCGTTCACAATGTCGGCGACGGGGCGCACTCCCTCGATACGGCCGGCGACCTGCCCGCCGAAGGCGAACGCGGCATCGAGGTTGCCGCCGAAATAGAGGTCGAGCACTCCCCCGAGCTCACCGAGCGAGACGGCCTCCTGGTGTTCGAGGTCGGAGCTCCGCGCGGTGCGCAGCACTCGGAAGGCCGGCTGCGCGAAGCGGTTGAGGAGCACGGTGTCGCTCTCGGTCGAGTCGACGACGAGCTGCTTGTACTTGTCGTGCACCGGCGACTCCGACGCGCTCAACATGCGCGTGCCCATCTGCGCGCCCTCGGCGCCGAGCACGAACGACGCGGCCATCGAACGACCGTCGACGATGCCACCCGCCGCGATCACCGGCACGTCGACCTTCGAGCACACGAGCGGGAGGAGCACCATCGTGGACGCGCCCGACGGATGCTTGAACCCGCCACCCTCGTTGCCTTCGACGACGAGCCCGTCGACACCCGCGGCGACCGCCTTGAGCGCGCCGCGTAGCGACGGAACGACATGGAACACCGTGAGCCCGGCGGCCTTGAGCATCGTCGTGTACTTGGTGGGGTCGCCGGCCGAGGTGGTGACGAAGCGCACGCCGTTGTCGACAACGAAGTCGACGATGCTCGCGTCGCGCACGAAGAGCTGCGCGATGTTGACGCCGAAGGGCTTGTCGGTGAGGTCGCGCATCTTGCTGATCTCGCCGCGCACCGCGTCGAGATCACCCGACGACGTCTCGATGATGCCGAGACCACCTGCGTTCGACACTGCCGACGCGAGTTGCGCACGCGCGATGTAGCCCATCGGCGCCTGCACGATCGGGTAGTCGACGCCGAGCAGCTGCGTGACCCGGTTGACGATCGGCGGCGGTCTCGTGCTCACGATGCGACCGTGAGGAGCATGGAGCAGCGCCGACCGACGATGCAGTTCGAGACGCATGGTGACTTCATGGCGATGCGACCGTGAGGAGGGGCAGTTCGGTCATCAGTCCACTTCCTGATCCGGGTCGCTCCATGAAGCGCGCGATGTCGTCCATGATCACCTGGCGGCCGTCGTCGGAGTCGAAGAAACGGTTGTCGAAGTCGTCACGACTCGCGAAGTGAAGCTCGGCGATGCCGTCGATGTCACGGCCGCCGGGCGTGTACGCACGCCGGACGACGAGCTGCGTGTAGTTCCACAGTCCGGGATGGTGCTCGAGCGCGAGTGGCGTGTGCTGCTCACTCCAGTGCCGGACGAACTGCTCGTGGTTCAGGCCTTCCGCGCGGCGCATGAACGACACGAGCTTCACGCCGGGCGCCTCGGTCCCGTCTGGCCAGGTGCGCGCGTACGCTTTCGGGTGATCGCTGCGCACGCGCCACACGTCGACGCGCCGCGCAAGCCGGTAGAGATCGTCGCGTCCGGGAAGATCGTCGAGATCGTGGGCCTGAACGAGTCCGAGCACGACGAAGCCGTCGGCGTTGCCGGTCAGGCCGTCGGAGTCGGGCTTGCGTGCATAGATGCCCTGATCGGCGGCCGCGAGGTTCACCGTGAGATCGACGACGCCTTCGACGTCGAGCGCGGGCCTCGCCCAGTCACCGACGAGCGCCGCGCGAAAGTCGTCTGCGGTCGTTCCCGGGGCGCGCCACACGGCCACCGCGAGCTGCTCCACGCCTGACCTCCGCGATCGCGTCCTCGATCGGGCGCAGCGTAGGCGGCGGCAGACCGGGCTCGACGAGCGCGGTCTCGAACACGGGCCGGGCCGGGCGGCCGACCGTGGCCTCACCGACGCGGCTGCGCCTCCGGGCGCGGGCAACCACCCGGAGCACGGTGAGCTCCACGACCGCCGCGATCGAGACGATGGCGAACACCCGCAGCACCGGGTTGCGCGCGTCGGTGCCGGCGGTGAGACCGTGCACCGTCGCAGCGGCGAAGACGGCGAAGCTCGCGAGATGGATCGCGTGCCAGACGCGGCGCGGCAGGCGGGCCATGAGCAGCGACGTCACCTCGATCGCGACGAGCAGATAGCACGCGAGGATCCCCCACGCGACGGCCGCCGGCCGCCAGTGCGAGACGAACGGGATCGTGATCGCGGCGGGCGAGAAACCGATGTAGGAGTCGAAGAGCAGCGCGCCGAGGTGCACGGTGAGAAACGCGAGCGACAGGCCGGCGATGAACCGGTGCAGATCGAGCACCCACGCCGGGCGGGGCCGCCGCGTGGAGCGACTCGACAGCAGCAGTCCCCACAGCACCGACGCGGTGACGAGACCCCAGGTGACGATGCCGCTGGCGCGGATCGTGTACCAGACGAGCTTCTGCGTCATGGGCGGAACCGGTCGAGACCCGCCAGCTCCTGCACGCGGCCGTCGTCGTGCACGAACAGTCCGGTTGCACCCGAGTCGCAGATGAGGTCGGCGCCGACGACCGGGCCTGCGACGAACGCCGCCTTCGCGAGGACTTCGGCCCACCACGACTCGCCCGCGACGACCGTCACCGATGCCAGCCCGGTGCGTGCGCTCGCGCCGGTCGCAGGCTCGATGAGATGGTGCACCGACTCGTCACCCTGCTTCCACGCGCGGCGCAACCGCGAGCTCGTCGCGACACCGCCATCGGCGACGACGAGGCTCCCAGTTCCGGTTCCGAGTGGATCGTCGACGGTGACGGTCCAGGCGTCGGCGTCGGGCGAACGACCGACGCAGCGCAGGTCGCCACCGAGGTTCACGCACGCGCCAACGGCTCCGGCCGCGAGCAGCGCGCTCGCGACGAGATCGGCTGCGTACCCCTTCCCGATCCCTCCGAGATCGAGCTGCACGCCTTCGGGCAGCGTGACCGCGCAGACCGTCGCGTCGAGCACCACACCCGCGCATCCGGGCGTGGGTCGCGGCGCATCGAACGCGCGCGCGCGTTCGCCCGGACCCGTGCCGGCGAGCACCGACGCGAAGTCGCGGTCGTAACCGATGTTGCAGAGCGCCGGGAGCACGGTTGGATCGAACCGCCCACCCGTGCGCCACCAGGCGTCGACCGCGCGGGCGATGACCGCGAACGTGTCGCGCGAGACGACCACCGGTCGCCCGGGGTGCGCATCGAGCCGGCACAGCTCACTCGACTGACGGAAGCGGCTCCAACGCGCCTCGAGCAGCTCGAGGTGTGCGCGCGCGTCGTCGAGGAGCACGGGATCGCCGCCGACGAGCACCAGATGCGCGTCGGCACCCATCGCGCGCACGCGCGCCTCGTGGACCGGCGGCGGCGCGGTCGCCGCGTCGCTCGCCATCAACTCGGTCCGGTCACGATCGTGGTGGGTGTCGTTGTCGGAGGCGGGGGCGGTGGTGGCGCGGTGGTCGTCGGCGCGCGATGCGGCGCGGTCGCCGGCGGCGCGGCGGGAACCGTTGGCTGCGCGCCAGGCGCGGAGACCGTCGGGGCTGCGGTCGCCGGCGCCGACGCGGCGGGCCCGCTCCGGCGCCCCGGCGCGGGCGCGCGCCCGCGCGGGGCGGCCGGGTCCGCGGGCCCCGCCGCCGCCGGCGGGGGTCCGGCGCCCGCGACGGCAGTCGTCGCGGTCGTGACCGACACCGCGGTCCGGAGGCTCGGCAGCACCGAGGCCGGCGCCGCGGTCGACGAGGTCGGGGCCGCTCCCGCCCTCCGCTTGGCCGGTGCCGCGGCCGCGGCGAAGTTCCCGACGAGGGCGACGAGGGCCGTGATGCTGACCACGACAGTCGCGACCCGGCTGCGGCTCGCGGGATGCCCGCGATGCCGCGCCGAGCCGGGGCGGCGGGCCGAGAGCGCCTCGAGTCGTTCGTTCGTCGGCGCGTCGGCCATGACCCTCCACCCGTTCAACGCGCGAGATGCGCGCCCCTCGGGTATCGGCGCGCGGAGGCCCCGTTCTTCAGTCCCGGCGTCAGGCCGCCGGAGTCAGGACCGTGCCGGCGCCAGCCAGACCGACCCGCCGCCAAGGTCGTTGCCGCTGGTGACCAGGGCCGTGTTGGCGACCACGGCATGCTGGCGGGGCTCCGAGATGGCGTTCCCGCTGAGGACCGACCCGCGGTCGTCCCAGGCCAGGATCCCGACCCGGCAGCCGTGCAGCCAGTTCTCCGAGACCCGGGTCGCCGTGGCGTCGCGCTCGAGCACCACTCCGGTGTCGCAGCGCTCGACGGTGTTGAGCTCGACGACGTGATCGCGCCCGCCCTCGATCGACACCGCCCGCATCGTGCGGGCGACGCGGTTGCGCCGGACGGTCACGCCGGTCGCATCACGCACATGGATCGCGAACCACCGGGTCTTGATGCGGTTCTGCGCGACGCAACCACCGGTTGAGCCGGCGATCCGGATCGCGCACAGATCGTCGTGACACTCGTTCTGCTCGACGGTCGCGTCGGCGCCACCGATGATCTCGATGCCGACCCCCCAACGCAGGCCGTGCTGGTAGTTGCCGGTGACGGTCGCGTCCGTCGTGCCGTCGAGCACGACGTTGCCCCCCGCGACGACATTGCCCTCGATGCGATGACCACTGCCGCCCGCGATCGAGATCGCGTCGACCAGACAGTGACGGACGACGACCGCGTCGGCGTTGCGCGCCGTAACACACGTGGGCGGGACGAACATGTAGCCGGGCGCGCCGCCGACGACCGTGAGGCCTTCGATCACCGAACCCGCGCCGAGCTCGACGGCGTGCGCGCCACCACCGTCGATCACAACGGCGCGCGCGACGGCTTGCGGATCGGCGCGCACCGTCACGCCCGCCGGCACCTTCAACGGGAACGGGCCGTCGTCGTACCGGCCGGCGCCGAGCGTCACGACATCGCCGCGCTGTGCCGACGCCAGCGCCTCATGAATCGTCGCGACCGGCTCGTCGTTGAGGCGGACGCGGCGCGGTTCGGGTGCGCTGCGCACCGCGACGCGCGCATCGTCGCGAAGTTCGATCTCGATCTGGTACACGGTCGCGAGCGCGCCAGCACCCGACCGCGGAACGACGATCTCGAGCGCGTCGGCAGTGCCACCCCAGCCCAGACCGTCGACGTCGTCGCGCCGCACACTGAGTATCCGCCCGACATCAGCACCGAGGCCGCGGACGACGAGGCGGTCGCGCGACGCGGTGTCGACCACGTTCAGACGCGTCACACCGCGCGCCGTCTCGCCGGGTGCGACCGTGATCCACGTCGAGCCCTCGCCCGAAAACGTGAACGGCTGCGACTCGTGCACGACCTCCGCATGCGCGTTGATCCACGCGCCCGCGTCGCGCAGCGCGCGCGACTGGATCTCGGGAATCGAGCCATCGGCATTGGGCCCGACGTTCAGCAGCAGATGGCCGCCCTTCGCCACCGTCTCGACGAGCATCGCGACGACGGCCGCGCCATCGAGAAAATCGTCGGGCTCCTCGGCCTGGTTTACGCAGAACGAGTACGAGAGCCCGCGGCACAGTTCCCACGGACGGTCGGGGACGCGGTCGGGCACGTCGTACTCGTAGACCGTGAAGTCGGAGTGCGAAGCCCAGAACCGGTCGTTCACCGCGCCTTCGATGCCCAGCCCCTCCATCGCGGCGTAGTACTCGGAGACGATCTCGTCGGAACGCCAGTGGAACGGCGGATGACCCCAGTGCCCGTCGCCCCAGAGGATCGAGGGCGCGAACCGCTCGACCAGCTCGCGGATCTGCGGCCGCATGTAGGCGTCGACGTAGGCATCCGCGTCGGGATACGCGGCGTGCGACCAGTCGAGCAAGGAATAGTAGAGGCCGAAGCGGATGTCGGCCGCGTGCGACGCGGCCGCGAGCTCGGCGATCACGTCGCGGTGCGGCCCGACGTTGGTCGACGAGCGTTGCGTGAGCGCGGAGTCCCAGAAGCAGAAGCCGTCGTGATGCTTCGTCACCGGGACGAGATAGCGCATGCCCGCGTCGCGCGCGAGGTCGGTGTACGCCTCGGCATCGAAGCGTTCGAAGCTCAGCATCGGTGCGAAGTCGTCGAACGCGACGCCGGGCCAGTGCTCCGCGTGCCACGCCATCACCTCCGGTAGCGGCGATGTCGGGTGGAGCACAACATCGGCCTTCGGCTCGAGGTGCGACCAGTACCAGTCGGCGTACTCATGCACCGGAGCGAACGCGGGAACCGTCGCGAGGTTGGCGTGGACGAACATGCCGTAGCGGCAGCCGTCCCACCAGCTCGGGAGCGCGCGGGCGCTCAGGGTCACGTCGCGATCCAGAACGCGACGCTCGCCATGAGGTAGCCGTCGTAGACCGGCGATTCCTCCGCAGTTCCGCCGAGATCGAGGTGGCCGGTGAGCTCGAGACTCACGAGCCCGTGCGCGACAGCCCAGAGGAACGCGCCCACTTCGGCCGGATCCGCGTTGGCGCGCAGCATCCCGCATTCGATGCAGCCGACGATGCCCTTCGTGAGCGCGTGCTGGGTGGCCAGACTGCGCTCGACATCGTCGGCCCGGGGCTCGAACTCCGGCACCGGGCGGGCGAACATCACGTCGTAGTAGTGCGGGCTGCGCAGCGCCGCGGTGCGGTAGGCGCGCCCGAGACCGAGGAGATAGTCGGGCGGCGCGGCCGCGCTCGGCACGGCGGCGAGGCACTGCTCGAGGCGGTCGAACCCCTCGCGATACATCGCCCGCACGATTCCCTCCTTGCCGCCGAAGAGGGTGTAGATCGCCTGGGTCGAGGTGCCGACCGCGTCGGCGAGCCGCCGGGTCGTGAGCGCCTGCGGGCCTTCGGAGTGGAGCAGCGCGCCGGCCGCGTCGAGCATCGCGATCCGCAGGGCATCGCCGTGCGCCTCTCCCCTGCGCCTCGCCATCCCGGCCACCTCGAACTGCGGCTTCGCGACCGTGCTCGTCACAACGGCCCGTTATAACGGCGTCATGGTGCCACAGCATTCGCTACGGTCGCCTCCATGACCGGCCGCGGCGACAAGACGGTGATCACGAACCGCAAGGCCCGGCACGAGTACTTCGTGCTCGACGTGTTCGAGGCCGGCATGGTGCTGAAGGGCGCGGAGGTGAAGTCGATCCGCGAGGGCCGCGCGAACCTGCAGGATTCGTTCGTGCGCGTCGAGAGCGACGCGGTGCGCATGTATGGGATGCACGTGTCTCCGTACTCCTACTCGCGCGACGACCTCGACCCGATCCGGCCGCGCGAGCTCCTTCTGCACCAACGGGAGATCAACGAGCTCGCGCGTGCGACCGAGGAGCGCGGGATCACGATCGTGCCGCTCCGCGTGTATTTCAAGGACGGCCGCGCCAAGGTCGAGATCGCGACCGCGCGCGGCAAGGCCCGTCACGACAAGCGCCAGGCCCTCGCCGAAGCCGACGCCAAGCGCGACATCGACCGCGCCCTCAAAGGCTTCCGCAACGGTTGACGCACTCCCCGTCCCCCGGTCGCGATTTGTCACCTATGCGTGACTTATCGCGACCAGGGGCGGCTAAGGGAGCGAGGCGAGGATCGAGAGGACGGTCTTATCGTCGGCGATCTGCCACTGCTGCGTGCCGATCGCGTCGAAGACGACGATGCCGTTGCGGTCGAGGACGAACACCGCAGGTCGCTGACCGAGACTCAGCGCGCGGCTGACGACGTCGTACGCATCGAACACTGCGTGGTCGGCGTCGGAGACGATCGGAAACGGCACCGGATGCTGCTTGGTGAACCGTTCGATCGCCGCAACCGACTCGGGTGCGACCGCAATGACTGATGCGCCGGCGGCGGTGAACCGTTCGTGGTCGTCACGCAACTGCGTGAGGTGCCGGCGGCAGAACGGTCAGGCGAAGCCGCGGAGGAACACGACGACAACGGGCCCGGCGCCAAGCAGGTCGTCGAGGGCGACGGTCGTTCCCTGAGCATCAGGGAGCACGAACCTCGGCGCCGGTTCGCCGACCGACGCGCGGGTGCTGTGAACGGCCATCGCCCGAGTCTACGGACCGGGAAGGGCCGTCCGACCCTGGGCGTAGACTGGTCGCTCACATCAGAAACCAGGGGGTGCGTGGCTTCGATTTCGATGTTCGAGATGGGTGAAGCGAGCCGACGTCTCCGGATCGTCGTGAAAGAGCCGGAACCATATATACCTGCCAACGACAACTTGGCTCTCGCGGCCTAGGACTTCCTAGACGCGACGCTCGATCCGATCCGGCCACTCGGTCGGGACAGAGCGTCATCATGAGTGGCTTACCGGTAGGAACGGCCTCGCGGCCTACCGGGACAACACAGTGAGGCTGGGTCTGTCACTGGTCGCCGGTGAACGGTGGCAGACCGAGATCTACCCGCCGGCTGCGCTCGGAGAAGCCCCATCAACAGCTCGGAAGACGCGGGTTCGACTCCCGCCACCTCCACTCCCGCTCATCACGCGTTTGCCCAGGTCATAGGCCCGGGCGGCGCGTGATTCTTTTTGGCGCGACACACCCGTGACACAAACTTGCAGCGCGCCGTTCCTTCGGTCAGCTCGTCGACGGCGTCTCGGAGCACTCGCGCAGGTATTGATTTCGCTGTTCGATCAACCTGCGCAGGTACCGCCCGAGAACCGCTCGCTCGGCGACCCGGCCCAACGACCCGAGTGGCGCGTCGAAGGTCACGTGGTCCGTCATCAGGGTCGTGCCGTCAAGCGCTTCGAACCGATGCTCGTGACGGAAGCGTGCAAACGGGCCACGAGCCTGCTCGTCGACGAACCAGTGCGGCCGCTCGTACTCGGCGATTCGGCTTGTCATCGTCCAGCGAAAACCGAAATGCCGAGCTCTCCAGGTGACCTCCTGACCGAGTCCGATCCGGCCAGACGTAACTCCGGCGATCGCACGTTCACGCGAGTCCTTCATCGATCCGAGATGGGCATCGATGCTGAGCGAGAGGTCGAACATCGATTCCACTGGCGACGCGATCCTCGTCGTGACGATGAAGTCGAACGTCATCCGCTCGCAGTCGAGTGTGTGGCGCGCCGACCTTCGATGAGCCCGAGCCCGACGAGCAGCGGAGTTATGACGACTGCGGAGACGACCGCTCCCGCGAGGAGCGCGGTCGAGGCCGGTCGATACAAGGCGACGAACCCGAACATCGCGCCGGCGGCAATCGCGAGGCCGAGATTCACAACGCCGAACAAGTGCGAGTCGTCGGCTCGGTTCGTGCCGCGATTTCGTTGCACCCACGCGGCCTGTACGCGATCCTTGAATGTCGTGAACCCGGAAGGCAGTACGTTCACCGATCCGTCGGCGGCGAGGACTGCGACGAGCAGCGAACCGAGGGCCCAATCTCGGGCTCCGAGGTCACCGTGATCGCGGATCATCAGCGCCGCGACCGTGACCGCAAGCACAAGGGATGCGGCGCCCCACCCTTGTCGAACGTGACCGACCTTCCAGACCTCCAGGAAGTGTCGCATTCGACGAGCTCCGGCAGCTTGGAACAAGACGCGTGATACGAGCATCATCCCGGTGAGGACCAGCCAGACGCCCCGGATCATCGGAACGGGCTGAAGGCTCACCCCTCCAGTGTGCCTCGCACCGATCTGGTGTACCGACTCTTAAGCTCGACACGTGCCTAGTACGACCGACCGCCCGCGTCTACCGCGGTGCCTCATTGTCGGCGCAATGACCTGGGTGAGCTTTGTCGCCCTCAGCGCGTTCCCTCGGGTTCGACTTTCGCTGATCGACCTGATCTTGCTTTCCGGGCCTCTGGTTATCGTCCCGCTGGCGCGTCCATTGATCGAGGAAGTTTGGTTTCCGCGCGAACCCGTGATGTACGGCGCGGCCCTCTGTGCTGCATTCGCGTTCATCAACCCGGCCGTCGGAATCGGGGGGTCGGCGCTCGCGGTGCCGTGGCTCTGCGTGGCTGCGACCGTCCTGCTCCGCGACGCGTTCCGCATCCTCCGGAATGTGGGTGCGACTGTCGTCGATCTTGCGAGGCTCGTCGCATGTGCGTTCCTCGTCGTTGGAGCGTTCTTCGCGGTCGCGACCCGAGCGGGATGGGTTGTCGCTGGCATCCACGAACCGATCATCGAACTCACCAGTGTTCACTTCCATTTCGCCGGCTTCGCGACTCTTGTGCTCGCGACCTGCGCCGCTCGCGCGCTGCCGCGTCGGCCTCGACAGACCAACCTGCTGCTCTTTTTCGCGTGTGCCGCTCCGCCCGCGGTGGCGGTCGGGTTCACGTGGACGCTGGCACCGTTCCAGATCGGTGGTGCAATCATGATCACGCTCGCCACATGGTCGCTCGCGGCGATCACAGTGGCTTTCGTCGTCCCCCGAGAAACGGCGATCAGCCGGGCGTTCCTCATCGTGTCGTCGGTCGCGGTGCTCGCACCGATGGTCTTGGCGCTGTTCTGGGCGTCGTCTCAGTACTACGACCTCCCTGCCCTGAGTATCCCCGCCATGGCCGCGATCCACGGCACGCTGAACGCCTTCGGATTCGTGACGTGCGGCCTCATCGGTTGGAGACTCCGAATGAGTGCCCGGGATGACGCGCCCTTCTCGATTCACGACGCCAACGCAGAGAGCCCGTAGTGCTGACGATCGGGACACCGACCTCATGCCCACTCCGTTCGGGTGGGGCGCCGACGATGCCGACGCGCTTCTGAGCAGGACTGACGGATATTTGGTGGGTGTCTTGGTGGGCTTCTTGGTGGGTACGCGTCGAGGCGATTCGGCCGCGGACGACCCGAACCTCCGCGCGCCCATACGCCCATCTGCGTTTTCCTCACGACCTTCGAGCAGTCGCGATCGAGATCGCCGTCGGGTTTCGCCGCCGTGCACCGCAACTACCGCGCGCTACTCCGCGTTCGTGTTCGCCCTCGCCCGTCCAGCGTGGTCACAGCGAGACTCAAGCGCGCCCGCGCGGCCGGCTGAACGCTCGGCTCGAGAGCGGCGATCGGCACCGCCGCCGACCCCACCAAACCCCGTCCGGTGGTTCCGCTTTGCGGAACCACCATATGTGCTCCGCGTCGTCACCAGTCACCAACAACCCCACCAACCCGGAACCGACCCGCCGCCGAAAAACGCGACCGATCTCGAAGAAACCAGTTCCGATCACGACTCGCGATTCGCACACAACAGGCATGAAGTCCCACGACGCGACACCGACGCCGCTTCCGAACCTCGTCGACATCGACGCCATTGCCGAGAAGCTCGGCGTCACCGTCCGCCACGTCCGTCGGCTCGTCGCCGAACGACGCATCCCGTACGTCAACTGGGGACACCTGCTTCGGTTCGATCCCACCGCGATCGCGACCTGGCTCGACGAGCAACGCGTCGAGCCCGCGCCGCGCAGGGTCCGTGTCGTACCCCACCGATAGATTCACGGCCAGCTCGGCACGCGTCACACGCTGCGGAGCCTCGCCTGAGCCCAGGCCGTCCAGTCGCCCCCGCCGATCATCGCCACGCGGAGCGTCATGAGCTCGGTCGATGCAACGAAGCGATTGCCGAATGGTCGTCCGGCCCGCGACGCGAGGTGGCGCGCCCGATGGCGCGATCTCGATGGGCAATCGCGTTCGCGTACCTTCAATCGCAAGGGTGACGCCGAGCGCCATCTTCAGGCGGTCGGCGCCGACCTGCAACGCGGCGAGTACACCGATCCCGGGCTCCGTCGAGTGCACTTCGACGACTGGGCAAACCAGTTTTGGGCGACCGCGATCCACGTGAGGCCGTCGACCCGTCGTGGGTACCGCCAAGCTCTCGAGGGTCATCTGCGGCCCGCGTTCGGCACGCGACCGATCGGGTCGATCGACCGCGCCGACATCAAACGCTGGGCGACGGAGAAACTCGAGTCGGGCATCTCGTCGAAGACGATTCGAAACTGGCTCTCGGTGATGATCCTCGTGTTCGAGGAGGCCATCGATGCCAAGGCGTTGCGCGAGAACCCGGCTCGCGGAGTGAAGCTGCCGCGCACGCAACGAACCGAGCCTCAGTTCTTCACGGCCGACCAGATCGAACGGCTCGCCGACGCGATGGAGCCGCCGCAGTACGCGTTCCTCATCCGGTTCGCCGCCTATACCGGCCTGCGACCTGGGGAGGTCGCCGGGGTCCGGGTCCGTCGCCTCGATCTTCACGCCGGCCGCGTCGAGGTCTGCGAGACGCTCATCCCCATCGACGGCAAGCTCGTCGCCGGGCCTACCAAGACCTACGCCAATCGGACCGTGCCCTTACCGGCGTTCCTACGCGATCAAGCAGGCGAGTACCTCGCCTGGCTCGTCGAAGATCAGGGACGGCCGCTCGATCCGGACGACTACGTGTTCCGCGCATTGAAGGGTGGGCCACTCGACCGGCAACGGTTTCGCGAGAAGATCATGCGCCCGGCGCTTCGTCGTGCCGGACTGCCCGAGGCATTCCGCGCGCACGACCTGCGCCACACGTGCGCCTCGTTGATGATCTCGCTCGGCGCGCACCCAAAGCTCGTCATGGAACGACTCGGCCACAGCGACATCTCGATCACGATGGGCGTCTACGGGCATGTCTTCGAATCGCTCCATGAACACATGACCGACGAGCTCGACCGCCTCTACCACGACGCAATCGGGGCAGCAGTGCTCGAGTGATCACTATACTAACCGATTGGTTACTATAGTCACTTCGCTGAAAGGAGTTCGGCCAATGGACATGTCCGAGCCGTTCGCGACCGTATGCCCGACCCTCGATGGTCCGGTGCTCTCGGTTCTCGCGGGCACGACGCGCCCGCTGAGCGCGCGCGATGTTGCCCGCCTCGTGAGTCGCGGCTCATGGTCCGGCGTCCGCAAGACGCTGCACCGCCTCGCCGCGCAAGGCGTCGTGCGCCGCGAAGAGGTCAGCAATCTGCAGCTCTACACCCTGAACCGCCAGCACCTCGCGGCGTCATCGATCGAGCTCCTCACCGATCTACGCGCCGAACTGATCCGACGCCTCACCGACGCGATTCATGCCTGGACGATCGCTCCCCGCCACGCCTCCGTCTTCGGATCCACGGCGCGCGGCGACGGCGACCTCGAGAGCGACGTCGACCTCTTCGTCGTTCGCCCCGCCAAGATCAACGCCGAGAACGCGGCCTGGCGTCAACAGCTCGACGCGCTCGCACTCGCGGTGCACGATTGGACTGGCAACCACGCGGGCATCTCCGAGGTCGGCACCACCGAGCTCGCCAAGGTCGCACGATCTGCCGCAGGAAAAGCCATCCGAGACGAAGGCGTCCTCTTGGCAGGGGCTCCGCTCGGGCAGCTGTTCACCAACGCTCGCGCCGCATGACCACCGCGAAGGGCCGCACTCAGAAATGCGGTCGCGCGGAGGCGCGTACGAGGCTTGCGCACGCACGCAAGTTCCTCGAAGCCGCGCAACTCGCCGCAGATGAAGACGCGCCCGAGTCGTCGAGCGTCGCAGCATCGTTGGCTGTCCTGTGCGGAATCGCCGCCGCCGACGCGGCGTGCTGCGCGGCACTTGGCCGTCGCTCCCGCTCTCAAGACCACCGTGACGCCGAGCTGCTCGTCGCAACCGTCGAGCCAGGCGGCAAAGAAGCTGCAAACGCGCTGCGGCGACTCATCGACCTCAAGGACACAGCCCACTACGGGCTGATCAACGTCAGCGGGCAAAAACTCACTGCCGCGCTTCGTCAGGCGGGCACGCTCGTCGAGTTTGCCGGAGCGACGATCCGTCGGTGACGGTGACACAGGCGTGACACATCGCGACACGCGGATGACACAAAATCCCGGTTTCTGGCGGTCAGCGACGGTCAGTGAAAGACAACGAATCTGCGCTCTGACCTGGGCTTTCGCATCGCGACCTCGCACGACGCGCGGACCCTGACGCGGGTTCGACTCCCGCCACCTCCACTACTACGCCGCTGGGTCAGCGGTGGCGCCGGTGCTCCAGCTCGACGACCCGTAGTCGGATGCCGTGCTGGAGATCAGGTCGAGCCGGTAGGAGCTGGGGACGCCGTCGAACAGCCGGAGGCCCTCGCCCGCGATGTACGGGAACAGGTCAGGTGGAGCTCGTCAATCAGGTCGAGCTGCATGAGCGACCGGAAGAAGCGGACGCCGCCGCCCGGAAATCATCGCGAACTTCCTAGGCTGCGGCCGTGGACGTCGACGCGCTCGATCGGGTGCTCACCGATCTCACGGGCTCCGACCGTTTCTCCGGTGTGGTCAGGCTCGAGGTCGGTAGCGATGTCATCTTCGAGTCGGCGTACGGGCTCGCCGATCGGGCCTGGGGCATCTCGAACACGCTCCG
The DNA here is from genome assembly GCA_038240075.1 of Acidimicrobiia bacterium. Taxonomy (GTDB): domain Bacteria; phylum Actinomycetota; class Acidimicrobiia; order IMCC26256; family PALSA-610; genus DATBAK01. The sequence continues at coordinate 3,560 of JBBSEC010000065.1, read as the reverse complement.
CATGCGCTTCGACACCGCGTCGATCACGAAGCTGTTCACCGCGGTCGCGACGTTGCAGCAGATCGAGGCGGGCGCGTTCGCGCTCGACACGGGGGTCATCGAGTACCTCGGTCTGACCCACACGGCGCTCTCGCGCGCGATCACGCCGTACCACCTGCTCACCCACACGTCGGGCATCGGTGACGACGCCGAGGAAGAGTCCGGCGAACGTTACGAAGACATCTGGATCGATCGGCCGAATTACACCGTGACCGAGACCGTGGATCTCCTTCGGCAGTTCATCGACAAGCCGCCCAACTTCGAGCCCGGCGCGGTTTGCCGCTACTGCAACGTGGGCTACGTGCTGCTCGGCTTGATGATCGAGAGCGCGACGGGCATGACCTATCGCGACTACGTGATGAGTCACGTGTTCGCGCCGGCAGGCATGGACCGATCGGGGTTCTTCCGCAAGGACGTCGTGGAACCCGAGGTCGCCGTCGGCGTCGACCCGATGACCGATGCCGACGGCCGCACCACCGGTTGGCGGCGCAACATCTACTCGTACCCGCCGATCGGCTCACCCGACGCCGGCGCGTACGTCACCGCCGAGGATCTCATCCGTTTTCACACCGCACTGCGCGCCGGGCGACTCGTCGGAGCGGAATCGTCCGCCGCGATGCTCACGCCGAAGGAGCCGCACAGTCCGAGGTGGTCGGGCATGCACTGGATGGGTTACGGCTTCGAGTTCGAGGTCGGCGCCGACGGCAACGTGGTCGGTTACTGGAAAGAGGGAGGCAACTGCGGCGTGTGCGGTTGGCTCGCCCACGTCCCCGCGTCGGATCTCACCATCGCCGTGCTCAGCAACATGGAGGAAGGTCCCGAGGCTCCGCTCCGGACGATCCATGACCTCGCGCTCGGGGGCGGTTGACCGGCGGGCCGTCAAGGTCCATAATTCAGCATATGCTGAATGCAAACGCTGAAGTAACGGACACCGGGCGCGCCCGATGACCGCCAAGGCCGGTCGCAAGCCGTCGACGGGTCGCCTTTCGAAGGCCGAGGCGCGCCAGCGGGTCATCAGGGCCGCCTTCGACACGCTGCGGACCGAGGGCTACTCGGGAACAAGCGCACGCGCGATCGCGGCAACCGGCGGTTTCGACCAGGCGCTCGTCTTCTACCACTTCGGGTCGGTGAACGGTCTGCTGCTCGCCGCGCTCGCCGACAGCAGCGCCACCCAGCTCGGCAGCTACGAGGAAGCCCTCGCCGCAGTCACCACACCCGCCCAGCTGCTCGAGGTGGTCAGCGCGCGCTTCGAGCACGACATGGCATCGGGCCACGTCAAGGTCCTCGCCGAGCTCGTCGCGGCAAGCGCGGCGGATCGAGAGCTCGCGGACGCCGTCGGCGCACTCGTCGACCCGTGGCTCGAGCTGACGCAGCGAACGATCCAGCGACTCCTCGCGGATACCGGCCTCGGAACGCTCATCGCCCCCGAGCAGGCCGCGTTCGCGATCGTCGCGCTGTTCCTCGGTGTCGAGCTCTTGGTCAATTTGAAGGGCGACGCGACGATCGCCCATGCGCTCCTCAGGAGCACCACGCGGATCGCGACGCTGTTCGGTGGCTTGCTGGGCGGAAGCGTGTCGTCGTGACCACGACCATCGCGAACGAAACAACGGCACTCCTGCAAGCGACACCCGCTTCGACCATGCGTGATGCCGACGGCCTCTACGCATTCGTACTCGGCGACGCGGCCCGACAGATCGCCGACGTCGTCCGCAGCTTCCACGCAAGCAGTGAGACGGTCAGCGGGTACGGGCGGTTCACGATCACACGACCAAGACGTCGAATCAGCCGTCTCGTTGGCACGCTGCTGCGCTTCCCGACTGACGGAATCGACGTGCCCGTCAGTCTCGTCATCGAACGGCACGGCCTTCACGAGACCTGGCGCCGACGTTTCGGTCGCCGCGCCTGCGTGTCACGCCAACGCCTCGCGAACGATCGGCCGGTCGAGCGCGTCGGGCCGATCGAGCTCGAGCTCGATATTCGCGTGGACCACGGGACGCTCGTCATCGAGAGCCATCACGCGCGCATCGCGCTCGGCCCCGTTCGGTTTCCGGTCCCGAGGAGCTTGACGCCGCTGATCCACGCGGAGGTGCGCGCGTCGGCAGACGGCCTGCGGAACCGCGTCACCGTCAGGATCTCGTCGCGCATCCTGGGGCCGCTCCTCGCCTACGAGGGTGAGCTCACCGAGACGAGCCACCGGTGAGCACCGTTCTCTGGCTCCTGGCCATCCTCGGCGCCCTCGGCGCGTTCGACACGCTCTACTTCCACGAATGGCGGGGCCGACTCGCAAGTCGCGGCGGGGCCATCCGCACCGAGCTCGCGCTGCACGCCGGCCGCGATTTCGTCTACACCGCGATTTTCGGGACCCTGCCGTGGCTCGAGTGGCGCGGCGACTGGAGCGCGGCGTTGTGTGCCTTGATCGTCACCGAGGTCGTGGTCACGTTCACGGACTTCGTCGTCGAGGATCGCGTGCGCCGGCCGCTCGGCGGCGTGTACCCCGGAGAGCGGGTGATGCACGCGGCAATGGCCGTGGTGTACGGCGCCATGCTCGGCGCGCTCGTCCCGGTGCTGCGCGTCTGGTTCGACGCACCGACGGCCATGGCGCGTACCTCGGTCACGTCGCCCCTCGGTCTGCGCGTCGGACTGACTCTCGCCACGTGTGGGATCTTCGTCTCCGGCGTGCGCGATCTCCTCGCCGCGTGCGCCGCGCCGGGGAGCGCGTGGCCGTGGGAAGGGTCTCACGCGTGACCTCCGTCGAACCGCGCCTGATCGAGACGACGATGGCCCGGCGGCGCGCGCACCAACGGACCTTCCGTGCCGCCGGCGTCTACAACATCTGCTGGGGCATCTTCTCGATGGCATGCCCGCAATGGCTGTTCGCCGTCGCGGGCATGGCGCCCGCGAACTATCCGCAGATCTTCGCGACGCTCGGCATGGTCATCGGGCTGTACGGGGTCTTGTATCTCGACGTCGCACGGAATCCCGAGCACGGATGGCTCATTGCCGCCGTTGGATTCACGGGCAAGATCCTCGGTCCGGTCGGTCTCACCTATCTGCTCGTCACCGGGCAATGGCCGCTGCGCACGATCGTCATCTGCGCCACGAACGATGTCGTCTGGTGGATTCCGTTTGGTCGCTACCTCCGCGACGCGTGGCCTGCCTACTCGGATACGCGGCGCGCCGTAGCGTGGAATCAGTGGGACTGACCGAAACGTTGGGCACCGACCTCGCGGTCGTCATCGTGAACTACGAGACCGGCGCGTGGCTCGAGCGCTGCCTCCGTTCACTCGAACGTGCTCGCGGTGACGTATCGGTCGACGTGGTCGTGGTCGACAACGCGTCGGGCGACGGCAGCGCAGATGTCGCGGAGGCGCTCGGCGCGCGCTTGATCCGCAACGGCACGAACCGCTGGCTGTCACCGGCGTGGAACCAGGGCGCAGCCACCACGCAGACGCCGTACCTGCTGTTCCTGAACCCCGACACCGAGTGGTTCCACGGCACGCTCGCGGATCTCGTCGCCGCCG
>JBBSEC010000064.1:0-26447 GCA_038240075.1 Acidimicrobiia bacterium | reverse complement strand
CGGGCGTCGACGAGCACGCGGGCCGCACGCGGGTCGAGTGGTGAGCCACCTTCCATCGCGGTGCGGATCGCGGCCAGCACTTCGTCGGGCTCGGCGTCCTTCAGCAAGTAACCCGTCGCCCCGGCTCGATCAGCAACGACCGCAAGGCCTTGACGCCGGTCCGGACACCGGTCGCGGAGCGTTCGAGCTCGCGTGCGGTCTCCGCGGGCACGTCGGGCTGGCGGGCTGCACCGGTGAGCGCGTACGCGACCCCGGCGAGATCCTGGACGACGCCGTCGTGGAGATCCGAGGCAATGCGACGGCGTTCGAGATCCGACGCGTCGAGCGCCCGGCGCAGCAGCGCCTCGCGTTCACGCTGCCGTTGGCGCAAGCGGCGGGCCAACGACCACGCGAGGGGGATCTGCACGAGCTCGAGCACGATGAGCGCGCCGAGCGAGATGGGAGCGAAGCTGCGCCAGATGCGGGAGCCCGCGGCGGCGACGGCGCCGTAGCGGAAGTAGGCCTCGAACAGGAGCCGATCACCGTTGGGTGTGCGGATCGGCAGGTACACCTCGAGCAGCTTCTTCTCCGAGCGCTCGTAGTGGTTTTCCGGCTCCGACAGGTCGCTCACGTCGGCCTGGATCTGGCCCTTGTCGATCGCCGCGATCTCGTCGGTGCCCAGGTCGTACTGCTTGCCCAAGAGGCGCCGCTCGTCGGAGTAGACGATGACACCATCGCGGTTCCAGATCTTCACCCGCACCAGCGACTTGTCGAGCACGGCCGTCCTGACGACCCGGTCCACCGCCGCGACGGCCGCGGGCCGCCGGGTCAGCAACGCGTTGGTGACCGCCGGCTCGACGACGCCCTGGGCGCGCACGAGCGCGGTCGTGCGCGCGTCGACGCTCGCCGATGCGCCGGCTCGCAATCAACGTGGCGAACCCGACGATCAGCACCGCGACGAGGCCCGCGAGCATGAACTGGCTCACCTGCTGCGCGACCGTCCACCGTCCGCCGCCGTCGCTCGAGGTCGTGATCGCGGCGTCGTCCGGTGCGGGCGATGCCTTCGACCGGCGCAGGCGCATCACGGCGAGGGTAAGGCACTCCGGGTCGCAGGCACGATCCGACCATGGTCCTACGACCACGCGATCATGGGGTCCGTGAAGCAGTTGCGGGTCGTCATCGTCGGCGGGGGCTTCGGCGGAATGACGGCGGCCAAGGCGCTGTCGCGGCTCCCGGTCGAGATCACCCTCATCGACAGGCACAACTTCCACACGTTCTCGCCGCTGCTGTACCAGGTCGCCACCGCCGGACTCGCGCCCGACGACATCTCGCCGAGCCTGCGCGGCATCGTGCAGCGCCACGCGAACGTCGACGCGGTGATGGCGGAAGTGCACGGTGTCGACTTCGGCCGCCGCGAAGTGCTCGTCGACCACGGGCCCGCGATTCCCTACGACGTCCTCGTCCTCGCGGCGGGTGCGGTGAGCAGTGACTTCGGGGTTCCCGGAGTCAGAGAGCACGCGATCGCGCTCAAGAGCCTCGACGACGCGGTTCGGGTGCGCAGCGCGGTGCTGCGGAGATTCGAGGAGGCGAACACCGACCCTTCGCTGATCGACGAGGGGGTGCTCACGTTCGTGGTTGCCGGCGGCGGCCCGACCGGAGTCGAGCTGTGCGGCGCGCTGTCGGAGCTCTTCACCAAGGTGCTCGCCAAGGACTTCAAGAACCTCGACGTCGGACGCGCGCGCGTGGTGCTCGTCGAGATGACCGGGAACGTGCTCGGCACGTTCTCCGGCCCGTCGCAACGCGAGGCGCAACGGCAGCTCGAACGACGCGGCGTCGAAGTGAAGCTCGGTCGTTCGATCGTGTCGGTCGACGCGACGCACGCGCGCCTCGACGACGGCACGGTGATCCCGACCCGCGCGATCGTGTGGGCCGCGGGCGTGAAGGCGAATCCCCTCGCCGACACACTGGGTCTCCCGCAGACGAAGCGCGGCGAGATCGTCGTGAACGACGACCTCACGATCGCCGGGCATCCCGAGGTGTTCGTGATCGGCGACCTCGCCGCGGCCACCGCACCGAACGGCCGTCCCTACCCTCAGCTCGCGCCGGTTGCGATGCAGCAGGCCCGCCACGTCGCGCGCATCATCGATCGCCGGCTGCGGGGGCGGAGCGCACGTCGGTTCCACTACGTCGACAAGGGCAACATGGCCACGATCGGGCGGCGGTCCGCGGTGGCCGAGCTGCCGTTGCGCATCCGTTTCGCGGGCACGCTGGGCTGGCTGAGCTGGCTCGGCCTGCACCTCGTGTTCCTGGTCGGCTTCCGCAACCGGGTCGTCGTGCTCGTGAACTGGGCCTGGAACTACCTGAAGTGGGATCGCGGCAACCGGGTCATCCTGCGCGAGAGCGACCGCCCTCTGGCACCATAGGGATCGTGGTCTCGCTCGATCTGCGCACCCGGACCGACGCCGACATCCGATCGGTCGCGGCCGCCGAGTTCTTCGACGACGAGCTGCCCGGTCTGGCCGCCGTTCGCGCCCACCTCGCGCTCCAAGGTGCGCGCGAGCTCGGAGTCGAGCCCTTCACGTTCGAAACCCCGAGTGGCGCGTGGACCCTCGCGATCGCCGACGACACGATCACCGTCGCGCGCGGCAACACCGGCGCCGCGTCTGTGAGGTTGCCGGACGCCGATATTGCCGACATCGTCGACGACCTCAAGACGCCGATGACCTTCGTCACGGCGGGCACGCTCGACATGACCCGCGGAAACCTGGGCGACTTCCTCGACTGGTGGGTCGTGTTGCGTTCGCTCATCGACGACCGCGCCGTGCACACCGCCGGCAGCTTCGACCTTCGCGACCGTGCCGGCGCGTCGCTCGATCTGCACCGGTCGTTCGGACCGGAAGACGACGACACCGACATCGGGCACTTCCTCGCGGAAGCGGGATTCGTGCACCTCCGAAACTGGTTCGATCCGGGCACCATGCACGAGATCTCCGGCGACATGGATCGCGCGCTCCCCACGTATCAACGCAACGACGGGCGCTCGTGGTGGGCGAAGACCGCCGACGGTGCCGACCGGTGTGTGCGGATGCAGCACTTCCACGAGCACTCTTCGGCGACGGAGGCGCTTCTCGGCAGCGACGCGTTCGCGCGGATCGGGAACCTCTCCGGCGACTCCTATACGCCCCGCTGGGACGGCAACCGCATCGAAGCGCTCGTGAAGCCGATCGGCGTCGTCGAAGGCATCTCCGACGTCCCGTGGCACAAGGACTGCTCGCTCGGGATGCACTCCTACAACTGCTGCAGCCTGACCGTCGGCATCTCGGTCACCGGCGCCGACGACCGGTCAGGTCAGCTGCGAGTCGTCGCCGGATCGAACCGCGCGCTCGTGCAGCCCGCGTTCGTGCGCCGGGAGTCAGGGCTTCCGATCATCGACCTACCGACGGCAACCGGTGACGCGACCGTCCATTGCAGCTGCACGCTGCACATGGCCCAACCACCCGTCGACCGCGAGCGCCGGGTGATGTACACGGGGTTCGGTCTCGCGCCGCTCGCGCCCGCGGGTGTCGCCCGCAAGCGTGCGGTCGCGTCGATCTCGGCCGTCCGCGAAGGCTCGTACAAGAACGTGTCGCAACCTCCGGCGCGCTGAGCGCGGGCCGTTCGGAAGCGTCAGGTGGTGGCGTTGGACAGACCCAGCCGGGCCCGAACCTCCGGTCGTCGCAGCGGCGGCACCGTCTTCGGCGGCTGCCGGCGGGCCGGAAGCGCGCCGAGGAGCCGTTCGGTGATGTCGGCGATCTCGAGGGCGGCGTCGTCGAACGCGCCGGCGATCATCGGGTTCGGTTTCCCGACGCCGGTGACCTTGCGGACGAACTGGCGGGCGGCCGCCTCGATCTCTTCGCGGGTGGCGGGAGGCTCGAGGCCACGGAGCTCAGTGATGTTTCGGCACATGCACTCATCGTAGAGGCGGGTGATCCGGGGGATGTCCACGGGGCGCGCGAGCTCGGCGTCGAGCAGACGTTGCTCGCGCCCGGCGCCCACGTCGCGCCGGCGTGGAACCACTACGACGCCGACGTGCCCGCCGAGGTCACCGAGGCGAACCCGATCCCGGTCTCGATCATGGTGCCCGAGGTCGACGGTTCGATGAACCTCCGTCATCCCGACGCGTGCAACCGAGGTGCACCGCGGGATCTCCGACATCACGTTGACTCCCGGCGCGTCACCGCGCGTGCGCGCCAAACGACGCGGAAGGCCACCCGACCGACTTCGCCGCGCGCATCGTGGTCGGAGCCGACGGCCGCAACTCGACGGTCCGGCGGCAGCGCTGACCGCCGCGGAAGTCTCGGCGGGTTCCCGCGCGCCTCGCAGCCGACGACGGCAAAGTGCTGCGCGTGGCCCTCGAGAAGTCGGGCGCGAACTACACGGGCACCGTTGGTCGGTTCGTCACCGGATTGAAGAGCCCGGTTCCGGTGATCCTCTACGGTCACCCCGTGCTCGTCGGCGACTGGGCGACCGGGATCGTCTACTCGGTCTCCGGCGCCTGACGGTTCAAGCGCCGAACGCCGCGCGCGCCGCGCTTCGACCGACACCGGCGACGGTGAAGTAGCCGTACGTGCCCTCGTCGAGCAGCTCGTGCGCCGCCGCGGCCACCGCGCCGTACGCCACCCACGCGAACGCGCCGCCGACCGAGACGCGCGCGACGCCGAGCTCACCGAGGCGGGCGACACTCGGCGCGCTCGCGAGCGCGATCACGTTCACGGGCCGATCGACGGCGGCGACCACGCTGCGAATGTCGTCGGCGTCGGTGAGCCCCGGCGCGTAGAGCACGTCGGCACCGGCGGCCTGGAAGCGCTGCAGCCGGGCGATCGTGTCGGCGAGATCGGGTCGGCCGTGCAGATAGTTCTCGGCGCGCGCCGTCAACACGAGGCGCGCCGCGCCACCGTGTGCGGCCTCGGCCGCGGCCGCCACCCGTTCCACGGCGAGATCGATCTCGTAGATCGGGTCGTCGGCGCCGCCGCTGAAGTCCTCGATCGAACACCCGGCGAGCCCCGTTGCAACCGCGAGGGTCACGTTCGCGGCGACGGTCGCCGGATCGTCGGCGAAGCCGTTCTCGAAGTCGCAGCTCACCGGCACATCGGTCGCGGCGACGATCGTCGCCGCGTGTTCCAGCGCTTCGTCGCGCGTGACCGCGCCATCGAGGCGGCCGAGCGTCGCCGCGTGCCCCGAGCTCGTGGTCGCGATCGCGTGGAACCCCAGTGACGCGAACAACGCCGCGGTGCCTGCATCCCATGCGTTGGGCATGAGGAGCGGCGTCGTGCCGTGGTGCAGTGCGAGGAACCGTTCGGCCTTCTCTCCCTGAGCGCTCATGGTTCATAACCTAGGTGCGATGCGACCCGGCTCCGGAACCGTCTTGCACTTCTCCGAGGACCCGACGATCACCCGCTTCGTCCCGCACGTCGCCGCGACCGCGCAGCGTCCCGGGGCGTTCGTTTGGGCGGTCGACACCGTGACCGCTCCCGGTTACTGGTTTCCGCGCGACTGCCCGCGGGCCATGGCGTGGATCACGGCCACCACGACCGGTGACGATGTCGAACGCGTCCTCGGGCCGGGCGGAGGCGTACGCGTGCACGCGGTCGAGTACACGTGGCTCGAGCGCATCCGCACCGTCGAGCTGTTCGCGTACCGCCTGCCGGCAGCCGACTTCGAGGCGCTCCCCGACATGCCGCACACCTTCGTCGCGAACCACGCGGTCGAGCCCCTCGGGCCGGCGGAGGCCGTCGGCGGTCTGCTGCGCCTGCATGCCGAGGCCGGGATCCAACTTCGCGTGCTTCCCAATCTGTGGCCGTTCTGGGACTTCGTCGTCACCAGCACGCTCGGATACAGCGGGATCCGGCTCGCGAACGCCGCGCCCCGCGCGGTCGACCAACCGAGCCCCAAGGAGCAGCATGACCTTGCCCAGTGACGAGACGTGGACGATGCGCGCCATCGGCTTCGTGGCGTCGTCGCGCACCGAGGCGATCGACGACGACTGGGGCGACGTCGAAGCGACGATCACGCTCGCACCGCCGTACGGACCAGACGCCGTCCTCGGCCTCGACGAGTTCAGCCATATCGAGGTGATCTACATGTTCCATCGCGTCGATCCCGCGTCGGTACACACCGGCGCGCGCGTGCCGCGCGACAACCCGGCGTGGCCGGCCGTCGGCATCCTGGCGCAGCGCGCCAAGTTCCGGAGCAACCGCCTCGGTCTCGCGACGTGCGAGCTGATCGCGGTCGAGGGTTCGGTGCTGCGCGTCCGCGGTCTCGACGCCATCGACGGCAGTCCGGTTCTCGACATCAAGCCGTACATGAGCGAGTTCGCGCCCCGCACGGCCGTCGCGCAGCCGGCATGGTCACACGAGTTGATGACGGACTACTACTGAGCCCCGGTCACTGATCCGAGGTGCGACGCGTCACCGACACCCGGTACGCGTCGCTCCGGGCCAGCAGGATGGCGTCGTTCGTCGTCGCGATGCCGTCGGGAAGCCGCACCGGATCGAACACGAGGATGTCGCCGTCGTGCTCGCGATCGAACGCGAGGCCCGTGATCTCCAGCCGGCCCGCGTCGACGCGCTCGCGATCGCCGGGCCACACCGCGGTCGGATCGTCGACCGGATCGTCCGCCCCGGCGACCTCGACTTCGAGCGCGAACACCACCGGTCCGCGTGCCAACCGCGCGACCAACTCGTCGTGCAGGTAGTTGGGCGCGACCGCCGCGGCCTCGTCGTCGGTCAACGCGTGCTCGCCGGCCGCGGGCACGAAGTGAGAGCGCCCGTGGCGCACCGCACCGGCCGCGTCGGTGAACGCGAACGCGTGAATCGAGTGGTAAGTCAAGGTCGCGTAGCTCTGCGGGATGATGTGGCTCATCGCGGCCGTCACGGCGGCCACGGCCTCCGGATGACGACCGAGGTATTCCCCCACCTTCGCGACATCGGGTGCTCCCGTCGCAGGATCAGGTCGCCGGGCCGCGTTGAACTCGAGCAGGTCTTCGGGAGTCCGCGCGAAGAAGACCGGGAGCGAGAGCGCGACGAGATCGGTGGTCGACCCGTCAGGGAGCGCGAACTTCACGGCCATGCCCCGACCGTCGCGGGCGGCATCGAGCGCCGCGGGATCGCCGCTTCCGTTCGAGAAGCGCACGTGCGCCCGCACCGAGGTTCCGGGACCGGCGAAGTGCGGTGCCCGGCTGAGCTTCGCGGCCGCGGCCGTCGGGGTGAACGTCGCCGCGCACAGCACACCCTTGGCGTGCGCAGCCCGGTGTCCCGCGTGGACGCCGTAGGCGGCGCCGAGGCTCTCGACCAGCCGCTCGGACATCTCCGTGCTCATCGCAGCCTCTCGCTCCGGCGGGCTTGCCGCGAGCGACCCTAGCGAGAGACAGTTCGGCTGTGAATGACCGCATCGAGATTCCGGGGCCGGCAGTCCTTGACCACATCGCCATCGCATCCGAGCACGCGCTCGACAACTTCGTGCGGTACCGCGGCGACCTCGGCGGGGAGTGGGTCGCGGGCATGTACGACCCCGGCTTCTACTGGGGCCAGTTGCGGTTCGCCAACGGGATGACCATCGAGATGCTCGAGCCGGCCAACGTCGAACAGGACGACTTCCTGCGCCGCTTCCTCGACCGCACCGGCCCGGGCCCGCACCACGTGACGTTCAAGGTCCCCGACATCCACGCCGCGATCGCGGCCGTCACCGCGGCCGGCTGTCCGCCGGTAAGAGTGAACACGGCGAACGAACAGTGGAAGGAGGCGTTTCTGCATCCGAAGCAGTCGCACGGGATCGTCGTCCAGCTCGCGCAGACGCCTGGGTTCGACCACCCACTACAGTTCGAGCTGCCGCCGCCGCGCCTCGCCGGTCCGACGTCGCTCGTGCGGATCGTGCATCTCGTCGCCGACCTCGACGCCGCGGTCGGCTTGTTCGAGCACACGCTCGGCGGGACACGCGGACAGACCACCGACGATTCGGTCGATCTCGGCTGGCCCGGCGCCGCGAGCATCTGCCTCGTGCACCCCCGCCATCCCGAGCTCGTCGAGTGGATGGGCTCCCGACCCGGACGCGTGCACCATCTCGAGGTCGCACTCGACCACCCAGAGGCGGTACCCGACGCGGTCGCGGTCGGCGATGGGGTGTGGGAGGTCGCGCCGGCCGCCAACCTCGGCGTGCGGCTTCGACTGCACGCGAACGACGACAGGTCCGCGGCATGAGCACGCTGCCCGACGGCGCGATCCTCCGGACCGCCGAGCCGCGCGACCTCGAAGACCTCTACGCGCTGCTCGGCGACCGTGGCGTGCCGGAAGACGCGTTCGACCTGCAGCTCGTCGTCGAGGGCGAGGGCAGCGGCATCGAGGGGACCGCGGTCGTCGCACAGAACGGTCGCGCGATCGCCACGGCGACGCTGCTCGAGGAGACCCTCGTGGTCGGCGACACCGTGCTGCCCGTCGGCCAGGTCGAGCTGGTCGCGGCCCGCCAGGACTACGAGCACCGCGGCTACGTCCGCGCGCTGATGCAGTGGTGCCACGAACGTTCCCGGCTGCGCGGCCATGTCGCGCAGGTGATGATCGGGATTCCGTACTTCTACCGGCGCTTCGGCTACGTCTACGCGATCTCGATGCATCCGTACGCCGCGGTGGAGACCCCTCCGGAGATGGATCACGAAGTCGACGTGCGGCTCGCGAGCGACAGCGACATCCCGGAGATGGCCGGCCTGCAGGAGCGCGGCCAACGGCACTTCGACGTGTCGATGCCGCACAGCGACGAGACCTGGCGCTGGCTCGTCGAGCGCGAGGGCACCCAGCAGCTCGTCGCCACCCGCCGCCACGAGATCGTCGCGTGCGCGCGCACGACACCGTTTGTCGGCAACGATCCGGTGCTCGTCGCGGAGATCGCGTCGAGCGATCCGGTCGCGGTCTCGATGATCATCGCGACCGCGTGCGGGCCCGACGCGACACGCGACGTGCAGGTGGAGCTGCGCCCCGGAGTGGCGGGGCTGCCCGCGCTGGTCGGCCCTCCGCAGCGTCCCGACTGGTACTACGTGCGCATCCCCGATGTCGCGAACCTGTTCGCCGCGCTGCGGCCCGAGCTCGAGCGCCGGCTCCAACAGTCAGACTTCGGCACGGCCGATCGGCTCGTCGAGCTCTCGTTCTGGGAGTCGCAGCTCGCGTTGCCGATCGCCAACGGCCGGGTCGGGCCGATCACCGCGGGCGGTCCGCGCCAGATCATCGTGTCGCAGGGCGGTTCGGGGCTGCCTCCCGACGCGGTGCCGCACCTCGTGTTCGGATGTGGCGCCGCGGGCCTCGAAGACCGGTTCCCCGACGCCTTCCTCGGCGACCAGGCCGACGTGATGCAGGTGCTGTTTCCACCGCAGCGCGCCGACCTCCTGACCTTCTACCTGCCTTCGTAACGACCGCGCGAGAGCGCGTGCTCAGCGGTGGAGGACGGCGACGACCGCGGCGTCTTCGGGTGTCGCGTTCGGGCCGTAGGCGGCGCTGTAGAGACCGGCGTGGCCGCACGGGCCCGAGAGCGCGAACAGGATGCTCTCGTCTCCGGGATCGGAGGTGCCCTCGAAGCGCACGATCTCGTCGATGTGCAACGCGGCAGGGTCGAACTCCGAGCCGCACTGCTCGCAGCGCAGCTGCCCGCCGGCGACGGCGGAGAAGTCGCTGAGGAACCCCTTGGCCCTGAGCCGCTCGATCGCTTCGGGCAGCGTCTCCACGGTCAGCTCTCGGCCGGTGGTGCCGGCGACGGCGACGCACTCGCGTCGACGTGCGAGTCACCGAGCGCTTCCTTGATGCGGTCGATCGTCGACTGGTCGAGGTTCGCGTAGACGAGCTCGGCGCCGGTGAACCGCGCCGCCTCGGTGACGAGCGCGTCGCGGTCGAGCTTGGTGACGAGGAGCACGATCGTGGCCGTGTCGGGCTGCACGGCTTCGCGGAACCATGCGACCCACTCGTCGGAGACGCCGACGTCGACGACCTTGGCCGCGACCGCTCCGGCACCCGCACCGATCGCGGCTCCGGCAGCCCAACCGATCGGGCCGCCGAGGAAGAACCCGAACAGGCTGGTCCACAGTGCGCCCGACATGGCCGAGCGCCCCGGCTGCAGGTCGGTGGTCTCCCGCACGTGCGCCTTGCCCTCGGAGTCCTTGAGCACGATGACCGCGTCGATGATCTTGAAGTCGCCGTGCGCGGCGAGGCGCTTCGCCGCCGTGAAGAACTCCTGCGCCCGGAAGACGTCGTCGAACGAGATGCCGACGATCGTCTCGGGATCGTGCTCCGGATTGCGGGCCATACGTCGTCGCCTCTTCAGCCAGACCGCCATGACCGCGCCAGGTTACGCCGATGGTCGCTCGGGCTCCGATCCCTCCTCTAGCGTCGCCGCATGCCCAACGCAGAGTGGATCGACCTCCTCGACCCGGACGAAGCGACCCTGCGCCACGCATGGACCGAGCGGCTCCACCCGCTCGCGTTGGAGGACCTCGCCGAGCCGACGGTGCACGACGACGAGCCCCGTCCGAAGCTCGAGAGCCACGGCGACTACGTGTTCGGTGTGCTGCTCGTGCCGGTCGAGGTTCCGGACGAGAACCGGGTGTACTACCAAGAGATCGACATGGTGGTGACCGAGGCCGCGGTCCTGACCGTGCGCAAGACGCCGAAGGACGGCGCGCCGATCGACCTCGTCGCGGTCGAGGAGTGCGAGCGCAACGGCCTGCCCGCGGGGATGATCGCGTACCACGTGTTCGATCAGGTCGCCGAGAGCTTCCTCGATCTCGTCGACGCGCTCCACGACGAGATCGACGAACTCGAAGACCACGTCGAGGAGTGGCCCAACGAGCGTGTGCGCCGGCGGCTCTCCGATCTCCGCCACGACCTGCTCCACATTCGGCGCACCCTCGCGCCGACGCGCGACGCGGCACGGCGCGTCATCGACGACCGCGTCGAGGTCGATACCGGCAACCTCTTCCCGCACGAGGTCGAGCTGCACTTCGGCGACACCTACGACAAGCTCCTGCGCGCGACCGAAGGGCTCGAGTCGGCGCGCGACCTGATCGCCGGTGTGCGCGACTACCACCAGTCGAAGGTCGCGAACGATCAGAACGAGGTGATGAAGCGGCTGACCGTGATCGCGTCGATCCTGCTGCTGCCGACCTTCATCGTGGGGTTGTACGGCCAGAACTTCGGCCACATCCCCGAGCTGCGATGGGGTCAGGGCTACGGCTTCTCCTGGGCGCTCATCGTCGGCACGACGATCGCGCAGCTCTGGTACTTCCGCCGGAAGGGCTGGATCGGGCGATGAGCGCACCGCTCGAGTTCGCGTACCTGCTGTCCGCGACGAGCGTCGACCAGCTGCCCGCAACGAACGCCGAGGTCGCGTTCGTCGGGCGGTCGAACGTCGGGAAGTCGTCGCTGCTCAACGTCGTCGCGCGGCGTAAGAGCCTCGCGAACGTGTCGAAAACGCCCGGCCGTACGCAGACGTTGAACTGCTTCGCCGTCGGCCGTGACGCGACCGTCGTCGACTGCCCCGGCTACGGCTACGCGGCGGCGTCGAAGGCAACCCGCGCGTCGTGGCAGCCGATGATCGAGCGCTACCTGCTCCAGCGCGACGAGCTCACGATGATCCTCGTGCTCGTCGACGGCGCCATCGGCCCGACGAAGCTCGACGTGCAGATGCTCGACTGGCTGCGCACCAACGCGCTCCCTCACACCGTGGTCGCGACCAAGCACGACAAGGTGCGCCCCGCCCAGCGCGACAAGCGCCAGCGAGAGGTCGCCGCCCTCTGCATGCTCGAGCCCTCCGACGTCGTCTGGGTCAGCGCCGCGAAGCTCACCGGCGTCGACCGGCTGCGCGAGCTGGTGCGGCTCTGGCTCTCCCTCGACGCGTGAGCGGCGTTCCGAGGTGGCCGTGAGCGCGGAAAACACCCCCGCCGCCGAGGTCGACGTGGACGCCGCGCTCGTGCGCGCGCTGTTGGCCGATCAGCTTCCGGATCTCCGGCCCGACCTGGCCGAGCTCGACATCGTCGCCGTCGCTTCCGGTTGGGACAACGCGATCTTCCGGCTCGGCGCCGACCTCACGGTGCGCCTCCCTCGGCGTGCCGCCGCCGCGCAGCTGATCGAGAACGAGCAGCAGTGGCTGCCGTATCTGGCGCCGAAGCTGCCCCTCCCGATCCCGACCCCCGTCGCGACCGGCCGCCCCGGGCTCGGGTTTCCATGGTGTTGGAGCGTCGGGCCGTGGCTGCCCGGCGACACCGCGGCCGCGGTGCCGCCCGACGATCTCGAAGCCGCCGCCACCGCACTGGCGGCCTTCTTACGTGCGCTGCACCAACCGGCTCCGCCCGACGCGCCGGCGAACCCCGTGCGCGGCGTGCCGCTGACCGACCGGGCGCCGCGCTTCCATGCCGACGTCGAGAAGATCGCCGCCCTCATCGACGCGCCTCGGGTGCTCGCGCGTTGGGCGGAGCTGGTCGCGACCTCACCGTGGCCCGGACCGCCGCAATGGCTCCACGGCGATCTCCGGTCGGCCAACTTGCTCGTGCACCACGGGCGGCTCTCGGCCGTGATCGACTTCGGCGACATCACCGGCGGTGATCCCGCGACCGATCTATCGATCGCGTGGATGCTCTTCCCGCCCGCGGCGCGCGCGGTGTTCCGCGCCGAGGTCGAGGCCGACGCGGCAACCTGGTCGCGAGCGCAGGGTTGGGCGATCGCGCTTGGCGCGGCCTACGTCGCCAACTCCGCGGACGATGTGTACCTCGAGCGTGAGGGCCGGGCGGTCATCGACGCCGTCCTCGCCGACGGGCGGTCTCAGGAGTTCCCGCCGCCGACCCACTCGTAGTAGTCGGGACTGCGGTGCAGCCACTGACCGCCCCACCGGAAGCCTCGAGTGGCCATCACGGCAATCGTGCGCGGCCGCTGGTCGAGCAGCGTGAGCCCGATTCCCCAGGTGTGACGGGACAACCCGAGGCCGGCGGAGATCACCTGTGGCGCGAACGCCGACGCCTTGACCCGCTGACGCTCACCGATCGTCGTGAGCGCGCGGCTCATCGACGCGGCAACCACCCGGTTGACGCGCAGTGCGCCGATCCCGGGCACGTCGATCGTGACGATGTTGCGCGCGACCCAGTCGGGATCGATCGTCACCGTTCCGTCCGCGTCCTCCCGGTACCAGAACTCGCCGAACCGGGCCTTCACCAACGCGAGCGGCAGCACCGCGTCGCCCTGTCGGAGGTACGGCGTCTCACCGGGGGCCCGGAAGCGGACGGGACGACGCAACGCGTCTCCGATCGCGTCCTCGAGATCGGAACGGTCGCCGCGGTACGCAACGAGGAGGAACCGCGGCGTGGGGACGGCGAGCGGGCTGTCGTCGGGAACGACGACCTCGGCCGCGCCAACGAGCGAGTCGGCGACGACCCCGGTGATCCGCACCGTCGTCGCACCGAACGTGAGGGATCCACCGACGCCGATCCCGCGCAGACGCGCCGACGTCTCACCCAGCAGGGCACCGTCGCGCGGCAGCGTCCGCACTGCCGGCGCTGCGCGGGCCGGAAGGTCGCGCGCGTACGCGGCCGGATCAATCGCCAAGGCGTCGATCGGGATCTCGGCGCCGGCCGGCAATGACAGGTGCGATCGCCCCGCAGCGTCGTGGTCACCGGTGAGACGCAGCTCGTCGCCGCGTACCTCGGTCACGCCGGTGACGCCCACGAGCGCGCGCGTGTGCTCGAGCGCGTTCGCCGGCAACCCGCTGCTCGTCCAGGCGAGCAGCAGCGCGGCGCCGTCGGGCGCCTGAAGCTCCGAAGCTGCCGCCGGCTTCGAGGTCGAGACGTTCACATGCAGCGGGTTCCGACCCACGAACGCGACCGCGCCGGCGACCACGGCCGCCGTCGCGACGACACCGACGAGCGCGCGACTGCGCCGGTGCCGGCCTCGCTCCCGTGGACTCGGCTCGAGCACCGCCAATGCCGGTTGCCCGAGGCCGGCCATGCGCTCCCGCAGCGCGGGCACGAGGTCGACCTCGATCGGCGCGGTGACCCGCAGCCGCGCGCGCAGCAACTCGAATGCGTCGCGGTCTCGTCGGCAGCTCGCGCACCCGGCGACGTGGTGCCGAAGGCGCGCGCCGTCGGACGCGCTGATCTCGTCGTCGAGGGAGGCCGAGAGCAGGCCCGTCGCGTCACGACACCGCATCGGCTGCTCCGTCCTCTCCCGCACGGAACCACGCCGCGAGTCGTGCGCGCGCGTGAGCGACCCGGCTCTTCACCGTGCCCTCGGGGATGCCGAGCACCTCCGCCGCCTCGCGGTAGCGCAGGCCGGTCACTTCGACCAGGAGCAGCGGCTCGCGCAGACGCATCGGCAACGTCGCCAGCGCCGCGACGAGCTCGGCGCGCAGCACCGGATCGGTGGGCTCCGACTCGCGATGCGGACGGAGCCGCTCGCGGCGCACACGTCCGCGGATGGCGTCGATACCGGCGTTGTGCGCCACGCGCAGCAGCCACGTGGAGAACCGGCCTTCGAACGAGTATCCGCCGAGCTTCTGGTAGCAGCGCAGAAACGTCTCCTGCGCGACGTCGTCGGCGAGCGCGCGGTCGCTCAACAGGTGCGCCAGGAACCGGACGACCGGCTCCTGATAGGTGCGCACGAGCACTTCGAACGCCTGGTGATCGCCCGCGGCCGCGGTACGAATGATGTGCGGATCAGCTTCGAGCACCCGGCGGCTCCGATTGTGCGCCCGATTCTCCAGCACGCGCCCCCTTGCTCGCCACCGCCGCCCGTCTCAGCAGGCACATCGGTACGCGCCACGGCCGGGAACGGTCACGGCCGGGTCGATCGCGCTCGCTTCACCGGGCGCCGCCCACCGGTGGATCACCCGTCCCCGCCGGTCGACGACCAGCAGCGCGTCCTTGGTCAGGAGATAGAGCGCCGCGCCGGAGGCGTCCATCCGCACGGCAGTGAGGGCCGTCGCGCTGGGGATGCTCACCGACTGCAGCGCGAGCGAGCCCGTGTCGACGGCCGAGAGACCACCGACGTCGTTGGGCACGAACAACATTGCGCCGTTGCTGGCGTCGAGCGACGTCTGACTGTCGCTCGAGAGGCTCGGAAGGATCCGGGTGCGCACGACCTTCAACGACGCGGTGTCGATCGCCACGACGGCCTGCGAGACGCCGTCGGTGACGAAGAGCCGAGATCCGTCGGGACTCACGGCGAGCCCCGCAGCCGCGCTCCCCGACAACCCGATCTTCTCGTCGAGGTCGAGGCAGTGCGCCCATCCCCTGTCGAGGTTCAGCACATGGACCCACGCGTGGTACGTCTCGCCGTCGTCATGGATCGGCTCCGCGCTCGTATAGAACGTGTAGAGCTGGTGGCCGTCGGGGCTCATGAGCTGTGTGCTCGAGTAGCCCGGCATCGGCGTGCGGACCGAGCCGTCGCGATCGGGCACCTCCGTGATGCGCCCGGTAGCGAGATCGACGCGACGAACGGAGTACCGCGTCGGGTTCATCGCCGGCAGGTAGTCGACCGCGTACAACGATCGGCCGTCGACGCTGAAGGCCTCAGGATCGAGGTTGCCCGCGAGCCGCAGCTCGCGCGTGCCGCTCGCGGTCGCGACGTCGACGATGGTCGTGGTCCTCGGGGATGACGCGACGTTGAGGCTGCCATCGACCAGCGCGACGTTGCGACCGCCGGGGGAGACGACCCGCACGCGCCGCGTGCCCGCGATGTCGTGACTCCAGCGCGGCACCCCGGACAACGGATCGGACGCGACGACGCGCGTGCCCGTCGCGAGCGGCTGCGCCTGCACGATCGTCGAGGAGTCGGGTGCGGCCATGCCGAACGGTGCCCGGAAGGCCACGGCGCCGGTCGTCGCGCGCACCGACACGGCGCCGTCGTAGCTGCCGAGGATCAGCACGCGGTCGGACTGGTGGACACTGAGCGGCTTCGCCACGGCCTTGGGCTCGATGGCGCCGCCACTCCCGCACGCAGCAAACACGGCGACCGTGAGGGCGATCGCAGGGACAATGGTGATCGCGCGACTGCGGGCGTGACGGCGCATACCTGCGTGCATAACTGGGCCTCCGGGCTCGGTCATCTGCCCGTGACACGTCCGCCGGGGCCGAATGGTTCAGAGTTCGACCGGCGTGGCCACTTTTCCCCGCTCTTTCGCCGCTACTTCGCCGCGGCCCGGTGCCAGGCGCGCGTGGCGGCGTGGTAGTCGGCGAACCGGGCCCGCAGACCCGCGTAGGTGGCCGCGTGATCGGGATCGGGGCGGTGGGTCTCGGCGACCTCGAGCTGCGAGCCATCCCCGTCGGGGTCACACGCTCCACCCGCGCGGCCGCCGAGCACCGCGAACGCGAGCCGGGCCGCACCGCGGGCGTTGGTGTACTGAGGTTGCGCGAGCCGGTGGACCGTGATGCCCAACGCGTCGGCGAGGATCGCACCCCAGAGCGGCGAGCGCGCTCCCCCGCCTCCGAACGTGATCTCCCGGTAGTCCACGCCCGCGAAGGTGCGAAACGGATCGAGCAGCCACGCCGCGTTGAGCGCGACACCTTCGTAGACAGCACGCGTCATGTCGGCACGCGTCGACGACAGCCCCAGGCCGACGAAGCCACCGCGCACGTCGTCGTCGGGCGCGGGCGCCATCGATCCCGCGAGCCACGGCAGGTACATCACACCGCCGCACGCCGGACGCGCGGTCGCCGCGACGGCTTCCGCGCGCGCGAACGCATCGTCGGGCGCAGGCCCGACCGAGAGCGCGTCCGACGCGAACACCACCTGATGCAGCCACGCGTCGAGCGCGCGCCCACCGACACCGTTCTCGGCCATGACGAAGTAGCGCTCGGACAACGGGCTCGGAATGCTCGAGATCCCGTGCGCGAGATCGGCGGCCTTGGCGTCGACGTGCGTCGCCATCACCGATGTCGTCCCGATGACGAGCGTGACGCGCGACGCCTCGAGCGCGCCGCCGCCGACCGCCGATGTGATCGAGTCGACGGTGCCCGGCATCACCAGCGCGGCCGGGTCGACGCCCAGGTGAGCAGCCGCCGCCGCAGTCACCGTGCCGACCGGTTCGTCGCTCGGCACGATGGCCGGCAACAAGCGCGCGTCGACACCGGCGCGCGCGACGAGGTCGGGGTCGTACGCAACGCGGGACCACACGCGATTGTCGGTGCACATCAACGGGAACGCGGTGGTCGCCGTGGCCACGACGCGTCCCGAGAGGCGGGCAACCAACGCGTCGACCGGCTCGACGAACGCCGCGACCCTCCGGTCGACCTCGGGATAGAACTCGCGCAACACCGCGGTGTGGGCCAGATCGTCGTTCGGCAGAGGCGGGAGCCCGTGACGGTCGACCCACAGTCCGAACGCGTCGATGTCGTCGCGCAGCGGATGGCGCGCAGCGCCGCGCGTGTCCATCCACATGATGACGGGAGCGAGTGGTACGCCGTGCTCGTCGATCGCGACCACCGACATGTACTGCGCAGTCACCGCGACCGCGGCAATCGCCTCGCCTCCGCCCGCCGCTGCGGTCGCGGCCCGGGCGCAGCGCCCGATCGCCTGCCACCACGCTTCCGCGTCCTGCTCCGCGGCACCGTCGGGCGTGAATCTCGTGGCGAATGACTCGGCCTCGGCACCGCGAATCGTGCCGTCGCGGTCGACCGCCGCAACCTTGACACCCGTCGTTCCCAGGTCGATTGCGAGGACGTAAGGTGCACCCGATCGCACAACTCGAGACCCTATCCGAGGGACCATGAGCGCTTACCCGTACGCAGAGGAATACCCGGTGTTGCGTGGCCTGCCCGAGCACGGCCGTCCGCGCGAAGAGATCTTGCGCGAGCTACAGGAGATGGCGACGCGGGAAGACGCGTCGTGGGAGAACGGCAAGGTATCCGGCTCTATGTACTGCGGCTCGCACGAGCACTACGAGTTCCTCAACGAGGCGTTCGGGTACTACGGACACATGAACGCGCTGCAGCGCGATGTGTGCCCGAGCTCCACCCGCTTCGAGGGTGAAGTCATCGCGATGGGTCTCGACCTCATGCACGCGGGCCAGATCACCGACACCAAGCCCGGCGGCCTCGTCACCAGCGGCGGCAGCGGCAGCATCCTCCACGCGATGCTGTCGTATCGCGAAGAGGGTGTGCGCAAGGGCATCGACCGGCCGAACGTCGTCAAGCCCGAGACTGCGCATCCCGCGTTCGACAAGGCGTGCCATCTCCTCGGCATCGAGCTGCGGCACGTTGCGATCGATTCCGAGAGCACACGCGTCGACCTCGACGCGGTGCGCGCCGCGATCGACGCGAACACCGTCGCACTGATCGGGTCGGCGGGGAACTACGGCTACGGCACGATCGACCCGATCGCCGAGCTCGGTGCGATCGCGCTCGAACACGGCATCGGCCTGCACGTCGACGGGTGTCTCGGTGGGTTCATCCTCCCGTTCGGCGAGATGCTCGGATACGACATCCCACCGTTCGACTTCCGCATTCCGGGCGTCACCACGATCTCGGCCGACACCCACAAGTACGGCTACAGCCTCAAGGGCACGTCGCTGCTGCTGTTCCGCGACATTGCGTTGCGCGACGGCCAGTACTTCTTCCAGACCGCCTGGAGCGGCGGCAAGTACTGCTCGCCCGGCATCGACGGCTCGCGGTCGAGCGGGATGCTCGCCGCGAGCTGGGCGTCGATGGTGTCGCTCGGTCGGGAGGGCTACCTCAAGTACGCGAAGGCGATCTTCGAGACCGCGTTCGCGATGCAGGCCGACGTGACCTCGCATCCCGAGCTGCGCCTCATGGGTACGCCGACGTTCTGCTTCTCGTTCACGAGCGACGAGTTCGAGATCTACCTCGTCAACGACGCGCTGCGCGAACGCGGCTGGCGCATGAACGGTCAGCAGTACCCCAACTCGATCCACATGTGCGTGACCCGTCCGCAGACGCTGCCCGGCGTGAAGGAGGCGTGGACCACCGCGCTCGCCGAATCCGTCGCGTACGCGAAGGAGCACAAGGGCGAGGCGGCGAAGAGCGGCTCGATCTACGGCGGCATCCCCGGAGGGTGGAGCACCGAGGCCGACGACTTCATTCGCGCGGTGATGGCCGACATGATGGACAGCCACCAGGGTCTGCCCGCGTAGCGTCGCCGTCGCCGTCGCCGCCGTCGTCGTGGAGAGCCTGCCGATCATCGACATCTCTGCGCTCCGGCGCGCGTCGGAGGCGGCCGCACTCGCGCGCGAGATCGATACCGCGTGCCGCGACACCGGCTTCTTCTACGTCGTCGGGCACGGTGTCTCCACCGAGTTGCAGACGCGCGTCGATGCGCTGGCACGCGAGTTCTTCGCGCTTCCCGACGCGGAGAAGGCCAAGGTCGCGATGGTGCACGGCGGTCGCGCGTGGCGGGGCTGGTTCCCTGTCGGCGGCGAGCTGACCTCGGGCGCGCCCGACATCAAAGAAGGCTTCTACTTCGGTCAGGAGCTGGGCGCCGACGACCCGCTCGTGGTCGCGGGCACGCCCTTGCACGGTCCGAACCTGTTCCCCGAACGGCCGGCCGGACTGCGCGAAGCCGTGCTCGAATACATCGAGGCGCTGACCGACGTCGGTCACGCCCTGCTCGCGTCGATCTCACGCGCGCTCGATCTCGACGAGCGGTGGTTCGACCGCAACCTCACCGCCGACCCGATCGTGCTGTTCCGGATCTTCCACTATCCGCCGCTGGCGTCCGACCCGTCGGGTCCGGCCGGCGCGGCGCCGTGGAGCGTCGGTGCGCACACCGACTACGGGCTCATCACCATGCTCTGGCAAGACTCCGCCGGCGGCCTCGAGGTGCGCGGCCGCGACGGCTGGGTCGCCGCGCCGCCGGTGCCCGACGCGTTCGTCGTCAACCTCGGCGACATGCTCGAACGGATGACCGCCGGCGCGTACCGGTCGACCCCGCACCGGGTGCGCAACACGACCGGCGTCGACCGCATCTCGTTCCCGCTGTTCCTCGACCCCGCGTGGGACGCCGAGGTGCTCCCCATCCCGGTCGCGCACCTGCACCCCGTCGCCGGTGCCGACGACCCCGCCGACCGTTGGGATGGTGCCAGCGTCCACGAATGGTCGGGCACCTACGGCGACTACCTCCTCGGCAAGGTCGGCAAGGTCTTCCCCGCCCTCCACGACGAGGTCCTCCCCACCGACACCCCCTGACCCACTCGCACCCGCGGTCCTCCGCCGTCGCCCGCCGCCCACCCCGGCTCGTCCCTGGTTTGCCGCTTGTTTCACATGCGCAAGAACCGGCAGACCAAGGACGGCAACGGCCTTGAAGACCCGGCCGCGCGGTGCCAGCATCACCAGGTTTTCAGCCGTTCTTCCCCCGTTCTGATCAACAACGAAGCGGGGGACGGACCCAATGGCGACCGACGATCCGTACACGCGGCTGCGACGATTGGCCCGTCGTTCCAGCCAGCGCGGTTGCTTCACCTCCGCGCAAGCACAAGCCGCAGGGCTGTCGCCGGTTCAACTGCACCGGCTCGTGCAGCGCGGCACCGTTGTTCGGGAGGCTCCTCGCGTTTATCGATTCACCGTGGGCGCCGCACCCGACTGGAAGGCTCGACTCGCCGTCGAGCTGCTGTCGACCGGCGGCATTTCGTGCGGACTCACGGCGCCGGCCTTGTACCAGCTCGCCGAACCGCCCGCGACGTTCGACCTCCTTCTCCCCCGCGGGATCCGCGCCGCCAAGCCCGGCCGCCATACGACGCGAGACCTCACGACGTCCGAGTGCACCACTGTCGACGGGCTCCGAGCATTGGCACCAATACGGATGGTGCTGGACTCAGTGCATCGCATGCCCTTCAACCAAGCCGTTGCCCTCGTTGAGAGTGCCGTCGTGAGGGGCCTGGTGAAGCCGGACGCATTGGAACGCGGGGCTCGTGAGCTGACGCACGGAAAGCGGCCGGGCTGCGCCGTGGCTCTGCGCGTGCTGGCCAAGCTCCATCCCGAGGGCGCGCGCTCACGAAACGAGTGGGAGGCGCTCGTCGCCCGACGAGCGCACGAGTACGGGTTGGATCGCCCCCGACTCGAGTACGAGCTGTTGTTCGAGGGGTGCCGCTACATCGGCGACGCGGCATGGCCGGACGGGAAGGTCGCACTCGAGTTCGACGGCCGCGATCCACATATGCGTCGCGTGGTCCACGACTCGGACTCCTCCCGCCGGAACGACTTCACCACGGCAGGTTGGATGCGATTCGATCACGGCCGCGGCCCTCAAGCGTCGCGACGACCGAGTGTTCCGCCAGGTCGCGCGGGCGATCACCGAGCGACGCGCCCTGATGTGACGGCTGGTCGTCACTGGTCTGCCGCTTGTTTCACAGGCGCAAGAAACGGCAGACCAGGGGCCCGAGCGGGCGGGGTGTGCGGTTGGTTAGAGGTGGCGGGAGAAGAAGTCGAGGATGATCTGCGCGCGTTCGGTGCGGTGGCGGGGGGCTCCGCTGCGGGTGAGCTCGTGGCTCTCGCCGGGGAACCGCACGAACTCGGGTGTCCGGCCGAGCAGCCGCAGCGCGACGAAGAGCTCCTCGGCCTGGTTCACCGGGCAGCGGAGATCGTTCTCGGAGTGCACGATCAGCAGCGGCGTGGTCATGTCGTGCACGAACGAGATCGGCGACTGGCGCAGGTACGGCTCCGGGTCGGCAACGTGGCTCACACCGACGTAGCTGACGAACTCGCCCGCGATGTCGGACCCGTGATCGAGCGTGAGCAGGTTGTTGCACGCGCGCTCAGACACGGCCGCCGCGAAGCGGTCGGTGTGCCCGATGATCCACGACGTCATATAGCCGCCGTAGCTGCCGCCCATCACACCGACGCGATCGGGATCGATCCAGTCGTACCGGCGTACCGCCTCGTCGACGCACTCGATCACGTCGTCGTAGTCGACGCCGCCCCACGCCGATCCCGGGTCGAGCTTGCACTCGGGCCAGCGGATCGACCGTCCCCACGCCTCGGTGTAGCCGGACGAGCCGCGGGGGTTGCAGTAGACCACGGCGTAGCCGGCTCCGACCCAGAACTGGAACTCGTCGAAGAAGCGGCTTCCGTAGTGCGAGAACGGCCCGCCGTGGATGTTGAACAGCAGTGGGACACGCGTCCCGGGTTCGTGCTCGGGCTCGATGATCCAGCAGTCGACGTCGGCGCCGGGCTCGGCCGACGCGGTGAACGGCTGCGGCACGGCGATCGTGCGGCCCGCCGCCGTCAGCGACGATGTGAAGTCGGTGAGCTGCGTCTCGTTGCCACCGACGCGCACGAACAGCTCCGGCAGCGTGGTCGGCGACGACGCAACGAACGCGAGCGTGTCGCCGACCGAGTCGAAGCCGCCCACCATGCGGTCGCCATCGACGACCGGTTCGCACGCGCCCGGCTTGCCAGTATCGGCGCTCCAGATGTGCACGCACCCGCGCTCCTCGACGAGGAACAGCACCGCGTCGCCGCGCCACAACGGGGCGCGTGACGAACCGTGCGGAGCGCAGTTTCGATCGAAGGTCGACGTGAGGATTTTCTCGGTCGCACCGTCGCGCGCCATGACGGCGATGCGACCGTGCCACGGCCCGTCGATATCGGACGGCGCGCGGACACACGCAAGCCGGGACCCGTCGGGCGACCATGACGGCAGCGCGTACGACGCTCCCGTCTCGGTCACGCGCTCGAGCGTGACGGCTCCGGCCGACGACGACACGTCGGCCACGAACAGATCCACGGCCCAGTCGAGGTCCCAGGTGTCGTGGCGGCCTGATGCGAACGCCACCTGCCGGCTGTCGGGCGACCACGCGACCCCACCGGCTTCGTACGCCCCGCCGGTGATGACGCGCGGCTCCGCCGATCCGTCGGCCGGCACGACGAAGACGCGCGACGGCCGGTCGACGATCCATCCGACGCTGTCGAGCCGGGTGAAGAGCCGCTCGATCCGGCGCGGCGGCATGTCGCGCTCCTTGCGGGTCTCGCCCGGCGCGCCGTACCGATCGCGCTCGGGATCGCGCGCGACGAACGCGATCAATGTTGCATCGGGCGACCACTCGATCTCCGTCGGCTCGGACGGGCACGTGCACACCACCGAGTGCTCCCCGCCCGTTGCCGCGACGATGCGAATCTCGCTGATGGCCTCGTCGTCGTCGATCGCGTGCGCCGCGTACGCGAGGCGGGTCCCGTCGGGCGACCAGCGCGCGAGACCCGCGCTCACGTCGTCGGGCGAGAACGCGGTCGGGCCGGCGGCGCCGGCGGTGGCGCCGACCCACACGCGACCTTGATAGCGGTTGTGCTCCGCGTCGACCCGTTGAACCGTGTACGCAACGCGCGCGCGGTCCGGCGCGACGCGCGGATCAGAAGCAGAAACGAGGAGGCCCACGTCCTCCGGCAGCAGTCCGAGCATCAGGCGACGCTACCAACGCCGCTCGCCGCGCACACGCCTCTCCGTCCTGCCGACCGCGCGTGTCCCGTAACCTTCGCGCTCGTGCCCGACATCGACGCCGACGGCCTTCGGATCTACTACGAACGGCGCGGAACCGGGGATCCGCTGCTGTTCCTGAACGGCTCCGGCGCAACCCTTGCGGGAAGCGGTCTCCTCATCGATCTCTTCACGGATCGTTTCGACGTCGTGGCCCACGACCAGCGCGGACTGGGGCGCACGGCGATCCCGCCCGGCCCGTACGCAATGGCTGACTACGCCGCCGACGCGGTCGCCGTGCTCGACGCGGTCGGTTGGTCGAGCGCTCGCGTCGCCGGCGTGAGCTTCGGTGGAATGGTCGCGCAGGAGCTCGCCGTCACGTTCCCGGATCGGGTCACAGGGCTCGCCCTGATCTGCACCTCGCCGGGCGGCGCCAACCCGTCGTACCCGCTGCACGAGGTCGCGTTGCTGAGCGACGCCGAGCGTTGGGCGTTGCGTCCGTTGCTCCTCGACACCCGCTTCACGCCCGAGTGGCTCTCAACCCATCCGAGCGACGCGCGCCTTGCGGCCATGCTGGCCGACCGCGGCACCCCCTCAGCCGGCGAGACCCTCCGTGGCGAGACCGAGCAGCTGATGGCGCGGTCGCGCCACGACGTGACCGACCGGCTCGGAGCGATCACGTGCCCCACCCTCGTGGCGAGCGGTCGCTACGACGGCATCGCGCCCGTCACGAACGGCGAGGCGATCGCAGGCCGCGTCACGAGCTCGGAGCTCCGGGTCTACGAAGGTGGTCACGCGTTCTTCGTGCAGGACCCGACCGCGCTCCCCGAGATTCTCGACTTCCTGGCCGGCTGACGCGTCGGCCATCTAACGTGGATCCGATGGACGCGATGGACCGCGCGACGCACCCGTGGAACTCCGGCTTCGTCTGGAGCCACCACGCGGGCGGCAACACGACGATCACGAACGAGCAGGCTGCACAGTTCGACGAGCTCGGGTACTTCGTCGTCGAGGACGTCATCGACGCGACCACCCTCGCGGCGCTCGACGACGAGTTGGAGCGCGGCGACCAACGCGCGCAGCGTTTCCTGGCCGACGTGCCCGAGGGCCGCTTCGGTGTCGCGGGGCTCGACACGCAGGTGATCGCGCCGCACGCCGTCACGCGCGGCCGCGTCGCGCGCGATCTCGCCGCGCACGAGACGATCGCCGGCATCGCGCGCGATCTCGTCGGGCCCGACGTGCTCGTGTACTGGGACCAGTCGGTGTACAAGCAGCCCAACAGTGTCGAACCCGTGCTCTGGCATCAGGACAACGGCTACACCTACGTCGACCCGCAGGCCTACCTCACGTGCTGGATCGCGATCACCGACGCGACGCCGGCCAACGGCTGCGTCGCCGTGATGCCGGGCGTGCACCGCGAGGGCACTCTCGCGCACCGCTCGACGCCGATCGGCGAGGAGTGCTGGGGCGATTGGCCGACGTCGGTGGAGGTTCCCGTCCGAGCGGGCAGCGTCGTCGTGTTCAGCTCGCTGACTCCGCACGCGACCAAGCGCAACACCACCGACGAAGTGCGCAAGGCCTACATCCTCCAGTACATCCCTGACGGCGCCGTGATCTGCCGAGGGAACCCGGCGCAGGGCCCCGCGACTCGCACCGAGATCATCGGCGACGACGAGCGCTGCTTCCCGATCGTTCGCGCCGGCGCGCGGGTCGACCCACCGCCGCTTGCCGACCGGCGCTAGACCACGCGGCCGCGGGCAACTCACCCCACCGGGGACGGAACATCGCGGCGCGCGCCTCCACGCGTGTTCCTGCTCAGAGCCGACCGAGCGCAGCGTCGGCCGCCGTCTTCAGCGCCGCGGCGCTCGCGGGCGGGTACACGCCGATCTTCACCAGCACGGCGCCGGCGCGGAAGTAGATGCCGTCGGTGAAGCTCGCACCGGCCGACCTGGCCTCGTCACCGAGCTTCGCGACGGTGGCCACCGAGAAACCGGGTGCCGTGTTCGGGACCGGTTCCACCCACCGGCGGAACTCGGCGTGGGCGGTGGCGGCACTGGCGTCGACCTTGACGGTCAGCTCGGCCCCGACCAGCACCTTGCCCCCGGAGTACGCGCAGGTGCCCGACCCCAGCTCGCCGCCGACGGCGCGAGTCAATGGCCTTCGGGCGAGTCGTGACGCGTCCGCCGCCGTGAACAGGGTGCACGGGTCGATGGTCGTCATCTCCACCACGGTCGGCGGCGTCACAACGGCTCGACCGGCGGTGGTCGTCGTCGGGTGAGTCGTGCTCGAGGGCGAAGACGGGTCAGCGGCCGACGACTTCGAGCTCCCGCAGCCGACGAGGAGCAACGCGAGCCCGAGGGCCACGACCGACCACCGCTCGCGGGCCATCATCCGCACAGCCTGCCATTTGCGCCGTCTGCTCCCGGTTCGGTAATCCTTCGGCACGGATCTCGCTCGGGAGGCGGCGGTGAGCTCACGGTTGGCTCGCGACAACGAAGTCGCCACGTGGAGCGACGACGGTTGGGTTCTGCTCGAAGGTCTCATCGGAACCGACGAGATCGATGCCGCCCGGGTCGACCTGCTCAACATGTTCCCGACGCCCCACGACTACCACGCCGACCCTGAAGGCGTGACCGAGAAGTGGCTGGGGCGTCCGCCGACGCCACGCTCGTCGTACCAGTGGCCCGAGAAGGGCCCGGGCTTCCGCCCCGAGCAGCACCGGTGGTCGAGCCAGTTCCCGCTCACCGGCAGCGGCGCGCTGAACCGCCTGTTCGTGCACGCCTCGATCGTCGACTTCGCCGAGCGCGCGCTCCAGACCGCCGACGTCCGCCTCTACCAGGGGCAGGTCTCCGCGAAGTACACCGGGCTCACGAACTACGAGCAGCCCATGCACACCGACCGGAACCACTCGTGGCTCCCCCCTCGTTCCAACCCGCCGTGGCGGCACGTCGAAGGGTTCCTCTATCTCTCCGACGTGGACGAGGGCACTGCACCGACGCACCTCGTGTCGGTACGCGACTCCGCCGACCGCGACACGACGTCACCGCTGTTCCT
>JBBSEC010000063.1:0-26450 GCA_038240075.1 Acidimicrobiia bacterium | reverse complement strand
TCGCCGTCGGCCTTCGCCGTGGTGGTGGGCGCGTCGGGCGGTGCGAGCAGCTCGGTCAGCGCCGCGGTGAGCACGGTCGTGCCCGCGACGACACCGTCGAGCAGGCCCTGCTGCGCGTCGGAGCCGAACTGCGCGATCGGGAGCGCCGCCGACACGAGGCACGGCACCACCGGCAGCGGCGCGACGTGACGCCCGATCTCCTGCAGCACGAGGCACAGGTCGAGGAAGCCGAAGCCGAGACCGCCGTGCGCCTCGGGCACCGCGACGCCGAGCAGGTTCGCCTTCGCAAGCTCTGCCCACGTAGCGCGGTCGAAGCCGTCTTCTGATCGTTCGAGCGCCTTGAGGTGCTGCAGCGTCATGCGGTCGCCGAGGATCTGACCGGTGAGCGCGGTCAATTCCTGCTGGGTCTCGGTGAGCGAGAAGTCCATGAGTCGAGTCCTTCTACCGCGGGCTACCGGGCATGTTCAGCCCGAAGATGGCGATCAGGTCGCGTTGCATCTCGTTGGTTCCGCCACCAAACGTGAGGATGTGCATCGAGCGCACGAGCGCCTCGAGGCGACCACGCAATACGGCGTCGGGTGAGCCGCGGCGCAGCGTCGCCGCCGAGCCCATCACCTCGAGCAGCAGCCGCGCGGCCTCCATGTAGAACTCGGTGCCGTAGACCTTGATCGTCGACGCGTCGGCTGGGTTGAGCGGCGCGCCGCTCGTCGCGTTCGACGCGACCCGCCAGTTCGCGAGCTTGAGGAACTCGAGCTTCGCGTGCACACGGGCGAGGTTGAGCTGCACCCATTCCTGGTCGATCACGCGCCGGCCGTCGGCGAGACGCGTTTGTTGCGCCCATTCGCGCACGTCGTGCAGCTGGCGTTCGATCACGCCCGACGAGCAGAGGGTGACCCGCTCGTGGTTGAGCTGGTTCGTGATGAGCGACCAACCTTGGTTCTCCTCACCCACGAGGTTCGTCGCGGGGACGCGCACGTCTTCGTAGGTGGTGATGTTGGTGTTCACCGAGCCGAAGTTGTCGATGGGCTGCACGCTGAATCCGGGCGTGTCGGTGGGCACGATGATGATCGAGATGCCCTTGTGCTTCTTCACGTTCGTGTCGGTGCGAACGGCAAGCCAGATGTAGTCGGCGTCGGTCGCGAGGCTCGTGAAGATCTTCTGCCCGTTGATGACGTACTCGTCGCCGTCGCGCACGGCGCGCGTGCGGAGCGACGCAAGGTCGGTGCCGGCATCGGCTTCGGTATACCCGATCGCGAAGTGGATCTCGCCCGCGAGGATCTTCGGTATGAAGAAGTTCTTCTGCTCCTCCGTACCGAAGCGCATGATCGTCGGCGCGACGGAGTTGATGGTGAGCATCGGCACCGGCGCACCGGCGCGCATCGACTCGTCGAAGAAGACGAACTGCTCGATCGGTCCGAGCTCTTTGCCGCCCCACTCCTTCGGCCACTGGAGCCCGACCCAACCGTCGGCCGACATCTGCTTGAAGATCGCGCGGGGCACCGCGCCCGCGCCTTCGCTGCCGCGCAGCTCGTCTTCGACGTCGGGAGTCAGGAGCTGCGCGTAGTACGCGCGCAGCTCGTCGCGCATGGCTTCGTGTTCCTTCGAGTACCCGACGTACATGCGCGCCTCCGAGCTAGAACCGGTTCTATCTTTACCCGCCGGGCTCGGGGCTGTCGACCGCGCCTACGCGAAGCCGGGCGGAAGCAGACGCGCGAAGTCGACTTGGCCGGTGAACAGCGCTCCGGTGAAGCCACCGTCGGCGAACATGCTCGCCCCGGTGACGTAGCTCGCGCGCGGGCTGCCGAGGAACACGAGCGGCCACGCCTGCTCTTCGGGGCGCGAGTTGCGCCCGATCGGCTTGGGGAACTCGCGCATGAACTCGACCCCGTTCGCGGCTTCGAAGGCGGGCATCATCGGCGTGTCGGTCGGGCCGGGGTTGAGACAGTTGATGCGGATGCCGTTCGCGATCAGGTCGACCGAGCGCACCGCGGTGTACATGTTGATCGCTTCTTTCGACAGGCCGTACGCATTCATCAGGTCGTCGGGATGCGCTTCGCACCACGCCTGCGCCGCGCCGAAGTCGGGAGTGGCGAGCAGCTCGGCGAGCTTCTCCTGGTTGCCCTGCCACGCCATGCCCGCGACCGACGCGATGCTCGAGATCGCGGCGCCGTCGATCATGTGCGGGATCACCCGCTCGGTGAGCGCACGCAGGCCGCAGAAGTTCACCGACATCACCGCGAGGCCGGGGAAGTTGTTCGGGAGCCCCGCGCAGTTGAAGAGGTTGTTCACGACGCTGCCGATCGCGTCGGCGGTCTTGGCGATCGCGACGGGATCCGACAGGTCGGTCTCGCTGTAGCTCGCGATGCCCGGAAGGTCGGGCTTGCGGATGTCGATCGCGTGCACCTCGGCGCCGAGATCGATGAGGATGCGGGCCGTCGCCTCCCCCATCCCCGAGGCCGCGCCGGTGACGATGCACCGGCGGCCCGAGTATCCGAGGACGTCGTTCATTCGACAGCGATCGCGCGCTCGGGGCAGTTCGCAGCGCCGTCGCGAGCCTGGGCGGCGAGGTCGTCGCCCACCTCCGCGCGCAGCACGATGCAGTGACCGAAGTCGTCGGGCGCGTAGACGTCGGGGGCGAGCACGTAGCACCGACCGTGGCCGGTGCAGACGTCGGCATCGACCGACACTCTCATCCGTGCGTCACCGGGGTGAACACGAGCGGCAGGTACTCGACCGCGCGGATGCCCATCGTGTAGCGGGGCGTCTCGCCTGCTTTGATCGCGTAGTCGGGCAAGCGCCGGTGCAGCTCCTCGATCGCGACGCACATCTCGAGGCGGGCGAGGTGCGAACCGAGACAGCGGTGCAATCCTCCGCCGAACGCGAGGTGACGGTTGGCCTGGCGTTCGAGGTCGACGACATCGGCGTCGGGAAACTCGCCGGGGTCGATGTTCGCGGCACCGATCATGCACATCACGGATTCACCCTTGCGCACGACCTCACCCGCGACCTCGATGTCGCTCATCGCGACACGCGGCACGGCCGGCACGATCGACTCCCAGCGCAACAGCTCCTCGACGGCCGCGGGAACCAGCGCGGGATCAGCCGTGATCGCGTCGCGCCGGTCGGGGTGGTTCGCGAGATACGCGACCGAGCACGTCAGCGACGCGGTCACGGTGTCGAGGCCTGCGAGCAGGAACAGATAGCAAATGTCGAGGATGTCGTTGTCGGTCAACCGCGCGCCGTCGACCTCGGCGGCGACGAAGCCGCTGATGAGATCGTCGCGGGGCTCGGCGCGCCGCTCGTCGACGACGTTCTGGAAGTACGCGTAAATCTCCTGGCCGGCCGCGCGCTGGACACTCTTGGCGTCATCGCCGTTGGAACCTTCCGGCCTGATGATCGCGTTCTTGAAGCGCAGGAAGAGGTCGAGGTCTTCGAGCGGAAGGCCGAGCAGCGCAAGGAAGACGGTGCACGGAAGCGGAATCGCGAACGCGTCGCTGAACTCGCACTCGCCCGCGGCTTCGAACCCGTCGATGAGCTCGTTGACGAGCCGCCGAACCTCGGGCTCGAGCTTCGCGACCTCTTTCGGTGAGAAGAGCGGGTCGAGCAGGCGCCGGAACTTCACGTGGTCGGGTGGATCGATTTGCAGCGGGATCAGCGGCCGGATGTTGCCGATGTCGATCGCGTCCATGTTCGACGAGAACAGCTCGGGGTGACGCAAAGCGTGCATCACATCTTCATGGCGCGAGATCATCACCAGCCCGTCGTTGCGCAGCACGGGCACGTGTTCCTGCATCGCGCGATAGGCCGCCTGCGGTGCGGCTGCCATCTCGGGATCGAAATCACTCCCACCGAACCCCGAAACCACTTCCGCCATCAACCGCCTCCTCGTTCGCGCGCGAGGTCGAACCTGACGCGACCGTCAGGTTAGCTTCGGCGCCGCGCGCTCGCCTCCAGCTCAGGCGGGTCGTAGCCCTCGTCGCGTCCGACCAACGTGACGCCCGGTGCAACGATCTCGTCGATGCGGTCGAGCGCCGCGGCGTCGAGGTGAACGCCGTCGGCCGCGAGCAGGTCGGTGAGCTGGTCCATCGTCTTCGGACCGATGATCGTCGACGTCACCGCGGGGTGCTCGAGGCTCCACGCGATCGCGAGGTGCGTCATCGAGATGCCGGAATCCGCGGCGACCTTCTCGAGCTGCTCGACCGCTTCGAACTTGCGCTGGTTGTGCTTCTTCTCCGGCGCGGAGAACATGCCCATCGCTCCGCGGCTACCTTCCGGCCACGCCTGCCCGCGCTTGTACTTGCCGGTGAGCCAGCCGCCGTTGAGCGGGCTCCACACGATCACGCCCATTCCGTAGCGCGCGCACGTCGGCAGCACTGAACGCTCGATGCCGCGCGCGAGGATCGAGTATGGCGGCTGCTCGCATCGGAAGCGCTCGCGGCCGCGCTTCTCGGCAACCCAGTGCGCCTCGACGATCTGCTCCGCGGGAAACGTCGACGATCCGATCGCGCGTACCTTGCCTTCGCGCACGAGGTCGGTCAGCACACCGAGCGTCTCGTCGACATCGAGGGTCGCGTCCGGACGGTGGATCTGGTAGAGGTCGATCCAGTCGGTCTGCAGACGGCGCAGGCTGTTCTCGACCTCCATGCGGATCCACCGGCGCGAGTTCCCCTGCCGGTTCGGGTCGGTTCCCCGGTCGGAGTTCATCGCGCCGTGCACCTTGGTCGCGAGCACGATGTCGTCGCGCTTGCCCTTGAGCGCCTTGCCGACGATCTCCTCCGACTCGCCGTTGGAGTACACGTCGGCGGTGTCGATGAAGTTCACGCCGGCGTCGATCGCGGCGTCGACGATCCGAAGACAGTCGTCATGGTCGCGGTTGCCCCAGAGGCCGAACATCATTGCGCCGAGGCACTGGGTGCTCACCTGGATGCCGGTCTGTCCGAGCGTGCGGTATTCCATGTCATCCTCCCGAGCGGTCGCACGCATGCTGCCCCATCACGGTGGGGTCGGGCGAGACGCGCCACGATGGGTCGGTGAAGGCGCTCCTCACGGCGATGAACTGCCAGAAGGGCGAGCTCGAGGCGAACACGCGCCGTCACATCGAGCTGCTGGAAGAAGGCGCGGCCCGCGGCGCCCGTGTGGTCGCGTTCCCGGAGATGTCGTTGACCGGTTCGGTCGATCGCGAGCACTGGCCCGGTCACGCGATCGGGCTCGACCACGCGGCGGTGGCAGAGGTTGTCGCGGCGACGGCCGCGCACGCCGGCGCCGCCGCGCTGTTTGGCGTCGCGGAGGCGGTCGACGGTCGTGTGTACATCACGCAGGTGCTCGCTGATGGCGGCCGCGTGACCGGTCGCTATCAGAAGCGGAGGCTCGGCGACGACGAAGAGTCGTACTCGGCCGGGTCCGAACCAGCGGGGTTCGCGTTGGGATCGACACCGATCGGAGTCGCGATCTGCGCGGAGGGTGCCGTCGACGCGCCGTTCGCCGACGCCGCCGCGGCCGGCGCCCGGGCCGTGTTCTTCTGCTCGGCACCCGGCCTCTACGGCCGCCGGCTCGACCGGGCCGGGTGGCAGGCCGGTTTCGACTGGTGGTCGGGATCCGCGCTCGGCGACGCGGCGCGGCACGCGCGTCGCCTCGGGCTGTGGATCGCGCTGTCGACGCAAGCCGGCTCGACCGCGGATGAGGACTTCCCCGGCCTCGCCGCGCTCGTCGACCCCTCCGGCACCGTCGTCACCGCGCTCGCCGACTGGCACGAAGCCACCCTCCTCGTCGACCTCCCCACCTGACCCACCCCGGCGCCCCCGTCGGTTCTGATGGTCCGGCGCGCCCGATTCGGTCGTTTTCCCCCATCAGAACCGAGGACCTCGGCAATCCATGCGTTCTGATGGTCGGGCGCGCCCGATTCGGTCGTTTCCGACCATCAGAACCGGAGACCTAGGTTGGGGGTGTGGAGGGGTTGGTCGAGGAGCACTCGCGGGCGTGTGCGCGGTTCGCAGCCGTCGCCGACGGGTTCCCGCCGGAGCGCTGGACCGCGCCGACACCGTGCACGGAATGGGACGCCCGCGCACTCGTCGAGCACGTCATCGGGTTCCATGAATTCCTGCTGTTACGGCCTCTCGGCGTGCGCGCCAATCGCCCGCGCGAAGATCCCGCGGCGCGCTGGCGGGCGACTTCGGACGCGCTCTTCGCACACCTCGCGACCGATGGCGCCCTCGACCATCCGACCGAGCTCGCCGGCGGCGGCCACAGCTCGGCTCGCCTGATGCTCGGCGCGTTGACCACCGACGTACTCGTGCACACCTGGGATCTCGCGCGTGCCGGCGGCATCGAACCGCGCCTCGATCACCACCTCTGCGAGCGCGCGTACGAGGCCGCAACGACAGGGGTTTTTCACCGCGGCGACGGCACAATCGGACCGGAAGTCGCAGTCGACCCGGCCGCGGATATCGAGACGCGCCTCGCGGCGCTCTACGGCCGCGACCCCGCCTGGCGACCACCCGCCTGAACGCCCGTTCTGATGGGGCGGCGCGCCCGAATCGGTCGTTTCGGACCATCAGAACCACAGAGGCGGGGTGCGGGGCGGGCAGGATTGGGGGGTGCGGGCGATTCGGGGCGTGATGTTCGACA
Source organism: Acidimicrobiia bacterium (assembly GCA_038240075.1). Classification (GTDB taxonomy): domain Bacteria; phylum Actinomycetota; class Acidimicrobiia; order IMCC26256; family PALSA-610; genus DATBAK01. The sequence goes on along the minus strand of JBBSEC010000063.1, from coordinate 19,826 downwards.
TGGGCGACACGCTGCTCGGGCGCGGCGACGGGCCCGCGATCCTGCGGGACGAGGCGCGCACGCTCGGCGCCGACGTCGATCTGGCCACGGCCGCGCGCATCTGGCGTGAGATCCAGGACACGGCCCGCAGCGCGGAGGAGATCGCCAAGGGCCGCGACCTCTCCGAGCCCGCGCACCGCGAGTGCTGGACGACGCTGTACTCGGCCGCCGACGTCGTCGTCGACGGACTCGGTGCCGTGCTCTACGAACGCGAGATCTCGGCCGCGGCATGGCAGCCGTTCCCCGACACGCGGCCCGTCGTCGAAGCGCTCGCCGCCGCGGGGATCCCGATGGTCGTCGTGAGCGACACCGGCTGGGACATTCGGCCCTTGCTCGACCGCCACGGTCTGCTCCCGTTCTTCGCGGGGCTCGTGCTCTCGTACGAGTACGGCGTCGCGAAGCCCGCGCCGAAGCTGTTCGCCGCCGCGTGCGAGATGCTCGGAGTCGACGCCGCCGACGCGTTGATGGTCGGCGACAACGCGCTCACCGACGGCGGGGCGATCGAATCCGGCGTGCGCGTCTACCTGCTCCCGCCCGTACCGCACGCCGACCACGGACCCCGCGGGCTCGACGCGGTGCTGCGACTCGTGGGAGTCGGCATCACAGCTCCGTGAGCCAGTCGCGCCCTTCGAGGATGTCGCGCACCCGGCCGGCGAAGGCGCCCGCGTAGGCACCGTCGATCGCACGGTGATCGAAGCTGAGGCAGAGGTACCCGGTCGGGCGGATCGCGAGTCGATCGCCGTCGGCGGCCACGACTCGCTTGCGCACGCCGTCGGTCGAGAGGATCCCGACCTGCGGGCGGTTGATGATCGGCACCGAGATCTCGGTGCCGTAGCCACCCGGGTTGGTGACGGTGAACGTGCCGCCGGCCGTGTCGTCGGGTGTGAGTCGCTTCGACCGTGCCCGCCGCGCGATGTCGTCGATCGCGCGCGCCAGCGCGCTCAGGCGCAACGCATCGGCATCGTGCACGACCGGCACGACGAGGCCCTGATGGTCGAGGTCGACCGCGATCCCGAGACCGACGCGGCGGCTCACGAGGAGCTCGTCGTCGCCCAGCGTCGCGTTGAAGAGCGGGAAGTCGCGGAGCGCATCGACGACCGCGCGGGCCGCGAACGGGAGGTAGGTGAGCGAAAAGCCTTCTTCGGCGCGGAAATCGGCGCGCGATGCGCGCCGGGCGACATCGACCGCCGAGTAGTCGCACTCCACCACCGTCAACGCGTGTGCGGCCGTTTGCGTCGACGCGAGCAGCGCGACGCCGGCGCGGGCCTGCACGCGGTTGAAGGGCACGCGCTCGTCGCCCGTCTGCGCCGCGCCCCGGGACGCGCCCGGCGACGCGCTGCCGACGGCAGCGAGATCGCCGACCGTCAACCGACCCTGCGCGCCGGAGCCTGCCCGATTCGTCAGCGTCGCGACATCAATGCCCCGTTCGCGAGCGATGCGGCGCACCGCGGGCGAGAGGAATCCACCGGCGTGACGAGGACTGCGAACCCGCCACGGCAGCGCGGGCTCGGGCGCAGGAGTGCTCCCGGTTCGTGCGTCGGTCACGCGTTCACCCTAGAGCGCCGTATCCTGATCCTCGCGCCCGGAGGTGACCGGCTTGAAGGTGTTGAAGCAACCAGCGTTGCCGTTCGACGTCTCCGTCGACGAAACGCTGAGCGACTACCGCCTTGCCCTCGTGTCGCGGTATCTCGACGACCGCGAGATCGCGTTGCGCCAGCAGAGCAAGGCGTTCTTCCAGATCTCCGGCGCCGGCCACGAAGCACTGCTGCTCGGGCTCGCGCGATCGCTCCGTCCGGCGTACGACTGGTTCTTCCCCTACTACCGCGACCGCGCGCTGGCCCTCGCGCTCGGCGTCACACCGACCGAGATGCTGCTCGAAGCGGTGGGTGCCGCGACCGACCCCGCGTCGGGCGGCCGGCAGATGCCGTGCCACTGGGGCGCCGTCGACCTCAACATCGCGACGCAGACGAGTTGCACCGGGAGTCAGTGCCTGCCTGCGGTCGGGTGCGCGGAGGCCGCGCGTTACATCGGCCGCCGCAACCTTCCGGGTTGCACCGCGTACGGGGACGAGATCACCTACGTGTCGCTCGGCGAGGGCGCGACGTCGGAAGGCGAGTTCTGGGAAAGCCTGAACACCGCGTGCACGCTGCACCTGCCGGTGCTGTTCGTCGTCGCCGACAACGGCTACGCGATCTCCGTCCGATCGTCCGACCAGATGACCGCGCCGATCTCGGAGATGGTGGCCGGGATCCGCGGGCTCCACATCGTGAAGATCGACGGCCGCGACTACTTCGAGGTGCGCAACAAAGGCGCCGACGCGATCGCGCACGCTCGCGCGGGTATCGGCCCGGTGCTCATTCACGCGACGGTGACCCGGCCGTACGCGCACTCGTTGTCCGACGACCAGAAGAAGTACCGCGGTCCCGACGAGCTGCTCGACGAGACCGAGCACGACCCGATCCTGCTGATCGAACGCGCCCTCCTCGCCGCCGGCGCCATCGACTCGGCGGGCATCGCCGCGATGAAGGAGGGAGCGCGCGCCGAGGTGCGGGCCGCCGCCGACGTCGCGCTCGCCGCGCCTCGTCCCGATCCGCTCACTGTCGTCGACCACATCGTCGGTACGCCCGCAGTGACCGAAGAACCGCCCGAACCGGAGCCAACGGGCAAGGCCGTCGCGTTCGGCGAATCGATCCGGCTCACGTTGCACGAGGAGATGGGGCGCGACGAGCGCATCCGCGTGTTCGGGGAAGACGTCGCCGACTGCGATCCCGAGCTGCTCGACGTGGTTGCGGGCAAGGGCGGCGTGTTCGGCATCACGTTCGGGCTGCAACGAAGCTTCGGCGACGCCCGCTGCTTCAACACGCCGCTGGCCGAGGCCAACATCGTCGGCCGCGGCGTCGGCATGGCGATGCGCGGCCTGCGACCGTGCGCCGAGATCCAGTTCTTCGACTACGTGTGGCCCGCGATGCAGCAGCTCAAGTCGGAGGCCGCAACGACGCGTTGGCGTTCGAACGGCGCGTTCACGTGCCCGCTCGTCGTGCGTATCGCGATCGGCGGCTACCTCACCGGCGGTTCGATCTGGCACTCGCACTGCGACGAGTCGATCTTCGCCCACATTCCGGGCATCCTCATCGCGTTTCCGTCGCGCGCCCGTGATGCGGTCGGGCTCCTGCGGACGGCGTTCCAGTCGGAAGACCCCGTCTTGTTCCTGGAGCACAAGCATCTCTACCGCCAGGGCTACAACCAGGATCCGATGCCGCCCGCAGGCTGGATGCTGCCGTTCGGCAAGGGCACTTACGTGACCCGCGGGAATCGCGCGACCGTCGTCACGTGGGGCGCCACCGTGCACCGCGCGGTCCTCGCGACCCAGCAACTCGCGGCCGACCAGCCCGACGGCGAGCACGGGGTCGAAGTGATCGATCTGCGGACGATCACACCGTGGGACCACGACATCGTCGCCGAGTCGGTTCGCCGCACCGGCCGCGTGCTCGTGCTGCACGAAGACCGGCTCACCGGCGGGTTCGGTGGCGAGATCGCCGCGTTCGTCGCCGACGAGTGCTTCGAGCACCTCGACGCGCCGGTGCTGCGACTCGCCGCCGCCGACACGCTGGTCGGATACGAGCCGACCCTGGAAGCGGCGACGCTGCCGCAGGTCGACGACATCGTCCGCGACCTGCGCCACCTGCTCGCGTACTGACCCGCTACCCGTCGTTGTCGTCGACGCGGGCAAGCAGCGCGAGCAGCTCCTCACGCGTCGGGCCGAACGTGGGCGGCGGCGGACGCGTGTCGCGCACGGCGTACGCGGCCATGACCTCCGTGATCACCTCGCCGTCGCTGATCAACGCGTCGGGACGCGCCAACAGGTTGAACCAGCGAAGGAACGCACGGAACACGATCGGCGACGTCTGCAAGGCCGGAAACAGCCCGTCGCGCATGATGGCGCGCATCTGTGCCCGCGGGTCGTCATCGTCGACGGCAACATCGGAGCCTGCGAGCGCCGCCGCCGCGACCGCCTTCGATTCCTCGTCCTGCAACACCGCGGCGCGGAACCACGGATCGAGCTCCAACTCGGTGAACTCGGCGAACGCGAGCAGACCGGCCGTGAGATCTCCCGAGTGCTCGCGCACGCAATCGGCGAGGCCGTACGCATGCACCAACGCGAGCGAGCACCCGCGACCGTAGAGCGGGTTCGTGCAGATCGACGCGTCGCCGACTGCGACGAACCCGTCGGCAATCGGGCGACCCGAGATCACGAACTCGCGCTTGCGATTGCGCAGTCCGGCCATGAGGTGGACGCCGGTGATCGGCTCGGCCCGCCCGTCGAACCACTCCTGCGCGGGTTCGAGCGTGGCGGCCGCGGCCTCGAAGCCGCCGGCGCGGCCGAGCGGCCGGCGCAGCTCCGCGTCGTCGGAGCCCACCGCGAGCGTGACCGAGAACGTGCGGTTGTCGCCGAGGAAGACCGCGAACTTGAGATGACCGAGATCGCCGGCGATCGGGCCTTCCGCCACCGGCATGTCGGCGCCGTCGCGCAGCCGGTAGAAGCGCGAGAGGTACACGATGCCGGTGTCGTGGACCTCGGCCGGCGGCTCGATCATCCCCGCAGCCTCGAGCCACCGCTCCGAACCGCCGCGCGGTCCGGTGGCGTCGACGAAGAGATCGGCCGGCACCGTCGACTCGCCGTTCGAGTCGCGTACGCGCACGCCGTGGACCCGCGGTCGCACTCCGAGCGTTGCGTCTACACCCGTGACGTCGACGCCGTCGTGAAACGTGACGCCAGGGCACGCGAGGACGTGCTCCCGCAACACCCACTCGAACGTGGTGCGCCGACACGCGAGCGCGACGAGCAGGTCGTCGCCAGGCCGAGGCTCGCGGTCGGTGAGCGTCTCGGGAAGACGATCGGTGAAGCGGATCTCGGTGGCGCCCGCGGTGAGCAGACGCTCGAGCACGTCCGGCGCGCGGTCGGCGAGCAGGTTCCGAAGCCGGGCAAGGAATGCGTGCGAGTGGCGAACCTGTGGCGCGCCCCTTCGGGCCCACGCCGAGAAGGCCTCGTCGGCCGTCGCGGGCATCGGTGTCGCGTCGCGCTCCACGACCGTCACGGCATGCCCGTCACGCGCGAGCGCGAGCGCGCCCGCCAACCCTGCGATCCCCGCTCCTGCGATCACCACGCGCACCGCGTGCCTCCAAGCACCTGAGAGCGGTCGCACGGCAACGTAGTGGCCGCCGCCGCGTCGCGCGACGCTCGCGGCGATGCCGCGAGCGCGACACTGTTCCGGCCGCGCCGGAGCGCGGAACGGAAGGGTGACCTGCGGCAAGGCTTGCGCCGGTTCGTGCGAACGGGCAGGCTGACCCGCAATCTGACGGAGTGTCACATTCGCTGGGAGAGACCAAGCGGCGCGCCGGGGAGCGTGTCGCCGAGGGGGGACTGTGAAGCGAACCGGATGGCTGGCTTTGGCTGTCGCGTTGTCTTTGACCATTGCGGCGTGCGGGGGCAGCGGCAAGGGAGGCGACTCGCTCGGCGGAGCGACGACGACCACGAAGTCGGGAACCGACTGCACCGGCAAGACCCTGACGGCGAGCGAAGTCGGCGTCAGCCCGACGACGATCACCGTCACGGTCATCGCCGACGTCGGCTCTCCCCTCTCGCCCGGTTTGTTCCAGGGCTCGATGGACGGTGTGAAGGCATGGGCCGCGTACGCGAACGCCAACGGCGGGGTCGCGTGCCGCAAGATCGTCGTCAAGCAGGCCGACTCGAAGCTCAACGCGGATGAGGCCAAGAACGCCATCACCGCCGCGTGCGCAGACTCGACCGTGCTGCTCGGTACGACCGCGCTGTTCCTCAACGACATGCGGGGCGCCGAGGCCTGCAAGGACAAAGCCGGTGTGGCCACCGGCATCCCGGATCTCGCGGTGCTGCAGACCGAGCCGGTCGAGCAGTGCTCCGCGATCTCGTTCGCGGTCATCCCCAACGGCGGTAGCTGCCCGTACTCGGGCAAGGGTGTGCGCACCTTCCATGCGGTGACACCCGCGATCGAGTGGTTCAAGAAGAACGTCAGCCCCGACCTGCACGGCATCTTCGTCGTGCCGAACGACCTTCCGTCGACCATCACGTCGAGCACCTCGCTGTTCACCGCGATCGAGCAGGACGGCGTGAAGCAGGACGCCGAGTTCGGTATCAGCGGGATTGCGACCCAGTCCGGATACACCCCGATCGTGCAGGCGATCAAGTCGCACAGCGCGACGTGGGTGATGAACGGCGCCGACTTCAGCGGCACCCTGAAGATGCGCAAGGAGGCCGCCGTACAGGGCGTGACCGGCGTGAAGGTCTGGGCGTGCTCGCTCCAGTGCTACGCGCCGAACTTCATCAAGCAGGGCGGGGCCCAGGTCGAGGGGCAGTACTCCTGGTTGCAGTTGCTGCCGTTCGAGGACAAGGGCTCGAATCCGTCGCTCGACGCGTTCCTCAAGTACGACACGGCGCCTGACGCGTTCGGCGAGCAGGCATTCTCCGCGGGCCTGCTCTTCCAGCAGGCCATCGAGGCCATCGTCGCCAAGAGCGGGCCCAACGCGATCACGCGGTCCGCGCTCCTCACCCAGATCCGGACCGTCCACGCGTTCGACGCCGGCGGCATGATCGTGAAGACCGACGTCGCCGGCAAGACGCCGAGCAACTGCATCGCGATCGTGCAGGTGAAGAGCGGAGCGTGGGTGCGGGTCGACCCGGTGAAGAAGGGGACCTTCGACTGCACCGAGCCCGGCGGGATCACCACCATCACCCTCGACCCGTTGAAGGCGTACCACCCGGGCTGATGACTCACGAGCCTTCGCGAGCGAGCGTTCGAGGCGACGACCTTTCCGACGTGCCAGGAGGTGGACGATGAAGCGGTCCAACCTCGTGGTCGCGCTGTTCACGGCCGCCCTGGTCGCGTTGGTGCTCAAAGAGTCGTGGTCGGGGACCCGTGTCGACGGCACCGCGATCCTCAACCTGCTCGTGTTCGCGCTGCCGCTCGCCGGGGTCTACGCGATCTCGGCGGCGGGCCTCGTCGTCGTCTACACCACCACGGGAATCTTCAACTTCTCTCAGGGCGCCATCGGCATGTTCATGGCGTACGTGTACTGGGAGCTGCGCGTCCACCACAACATCCCGACGCTCATCGCGCTCCCGTTGGTGGTGCTCGTCGCGGCACCGGCGCTGGGCGTCGGCCTCGACCGGCTGCTCATGCGCCGCCTCGAACGGCAACCGCTCGTGATCCAGCTCATGGTGACGGTCGGTCTCATGCTCACCTTCATGGGCCTGGCCGCGACGATCTGGGACCAGAACGGGATCCACGTGATGCCGACCTTCTTCGGCAGCGGCGGGGTCCACATCGGACAGGTGATCCTCACGTGGCAGCGGTTGACGACGATCGTCGTCGCGATCGTGCTCGCCGTTGCCCTGCGGTACCTGCTGTTCCGGACCCGGCTCGGCGTCTCGATGCGCGCGGTCGTCGACAATCGCGAGCTCGCGGCCCTCGCGGGCGCGCGCCCCGATCTCGTGTCGGGGTTCTCGTGGGCGCTCGGGTGCTCGCTCGCGGCAATCGCGGGCATCCTCATCGCGCCCGACACCGGCATGGCGGTCGCGGGCTCGTTGTCGTTGATCGTCATCAACGCGTTCGTCGCCGCCATCGTCGGCCGGCTCCGGAGCCTGCCGCTCACCTACGTCGGCGCGCTGCTCCTCGCCGTGGCGATCCAGTTCTCGCAGCAGTTCCTCACGCTCGGCCAGCGCTGGGCGCAGGCGCCCCTCGCGCTGCCCGCGATCATGTTGTTCGTCGTGCTCCTGCTGCTCCCCCAGGCCAAGCTCCAGTTCGGTCGCATCGGAGCGGTGCATCGCATCGAGCGGGTGTCGTCGGTACGCGATACCGCCCTCGGGATGAGCGTGCTCGTCGCGGTGATGGCCGGCGTCGGCTGGTTGCTGACCCGCAGCGGCCCCAACCCCAACCTCAACCGCCTCGCTGCCGCGATGGCGGCCGCGCTGATCGTGCTCTCGCTGGTGCCGCTCACGGGTTGGGCCGGACAGGTCTCGCTCGCGCCGCTCGCCTTCGCCGGGTTCGGCGCGGTCGCGTACTCCAAGTGGGGCGGGGCGCACGGCAGCCTGCTTGCGATCGTCCTCGCCACGCTGATCACGATTCCCATCGGCGCGATCATCTCGATCCCCGCGTTGCGCCTGCAGGGTCTGTACCTCGCGTTAGCGACGCTCGCGTTCGCATCGATGGCCGAATACGTGATCTTCACCCAACCCGAGCTGCTCGGATCGCAAGGCGCGCACGTCGAGCGCTTGAAGATCTTCGGGCTCAACTTCGCGGGCGATCACGTGTTTCTCGTGCTGATCACCGCGGTGTTCGGTCTGACGAGCGTCGGTGTCGTCGCGCTCCGACGAAGTCCGTTCGGTCGACGACTGGTCGCGATGCGCGACTCCGAAGCCGCTTCGGCGACGATCGGGGTGAGCATTCTCGAGACCAAGGTCGTCGTGTTCATGCTGTCGGCAGCGATCGCGGGCTTCGCGGGCGCGTTCCTCGCACAACAGCTCGGATCGCTGACGTCGTCGAACTTCCAGATGCTCCTCGGGCTCCCGCTCGTGCTCGCGCTCGTGATCGGCGGTGTCGCGTCGGTCGCCGGCGCGCTGTTCGCCGGCGTGTTCGGATTCATCCTGATCTACGTGAAGGACACGTGGCACCTGTCGCTCTGGCGGTCGCTCGAGATCCTCGGGCCCGGCCTCACCGCGCTCGGGATCATCAAGAACCCGTCGGGCGCGGTGGTCCCGATCGGCGACGCGTTCGCACCCCTGTTGCCGTGGCGGAAAGACGCCAAGGCGCGCGCCGCGGTGGAGAAGGCCCGGATCGCGCTCCCGGAAGTGGGCGAGCTCGGCCTGACGCGACCGTTCACCGCGACCGACATCGTCGCCATCGAGCGCGAGCTCGGCGTCGCCGACGACCTCAATCCCCATCGCGCACCGCTCGTCAACGCCGACCGGCTCCGCAACGCGCCCACCGTCGCGCCGTCATCGGAGGCCGCACTTGGCACTCCTTGAGGCGTCGGGCGTCTCGGTCCGCTTCGGCGGCCTGCTCGCGCTCGACGACGCGACCCTGAGCGTCGAGGCCGGCCGCATCACCGGCCTGATCGGACCGAACGGCGCCGGCAAGACGACGCTGTTCAACGTCATTACCGGCCTGCAGCATCCGACCGCGGGCCGCGTCATGATCGACGACCGCGACATCACCGAAGCCAAGCCGCATCGACGGGCCCGGCTCGGTATCGCGCGCACGTTTCAACGGCTCGAGGCGTTCGGCAGCCTCTCGGCGCGCGACAACGTGCTCGTCGCCGCGGAGATGCGCCGCCGGTGGGCGAAGGACGACATGTCGCCGGCCGACATCACACAGGAGATGCTCGAGCACGTCGGAATCGTCGCGATCGCGGAGGAGACGGTCGACTCGCTGCCCACAGGCACGGCCCGGTTGGTCGAGCTGGCGCGGGCGCTCGCGACGAAGCCGCGTGTGCTCCTGCTCGACGAGCCGTCGTCGGGCCTCAACGAAGACGAGACCGACGCCCTCGGCCGGCTCCTGCTCCTCCTCGCATCCGAGGGGCTCGGGATCCTGCTTGTGGAGCACGACATGCCGTTCGTGATGGGCACGTGCACCCACATCGACGTGCTCGACTTCGGGCGCGTGATCGCGCGCGGTGGGCCGGCCGAGATCCAGGGCGACGCCGCCGTGCAGGCCGCGTACCTGGGCACGAACGCCGGAGCCGGAGCGTGAGCACGAACGAGACCGCCGTCGAGCCGGTGCTCGAGCTCTCCGACATCCGCGCCGGATACGGCCGCATCGACGTGCTCCACGGCGTCAATCTGCGCCTCATGGCCGGCCAGGTCTACGCGTTGCTCGGACCGAACGGCGCCGGGAAGTCGTCGACCCTTGCGGTCGCGAGCGGTCAGATCGTGCCGTCGGCCGGAACGGTCTCGCTGTTCGGGCGCAACGTGAACGGCGTCGCGGTCGACGCGCTCGCGCGCGCCGGCGTCTGCGTCGTCCCCGAAGGCCGCGGGATCTTCCCCAACCTCACCGTTGCCGAGAACCTGCGCATGGCGACATTCACGGGCACGCCGTTCAGCGACGTCACCGAGCGCGCCTTCGCGCGCTTCCCGCGCCTCGCCGAGCGCCGCAAGCAGACGGCCGGCACGCTGTCGGGTGGCGAGCAGCAGATGCTCGCGATGGCGCGCGCGCTCGCGACCAACCCGGCCGTGCTGCTCATCGACGAGCTGTCGATGGGGCTCGCGCCGATCGTGGTCGAAGAGCTCTACCGGCACGTCACCAACATCGCGAGAGAAGGACTGTCGATCCTGATCGTCGAGCAGTTCGCCCACGAGATCCTCGGAGTGGCCGACGTGGCGGGAATCATGCTTCACGGCCGCATCCAGCGGGTAGGTTCGCCGGCCAAGATCGCCGAGGAGCTCGTCAGCGCGTATCTCGGCGCCGAAAGCCACGAGACGACATGATGATGGGCACGATGCAGCGACAGAGGAGATACCGATGAGCGAGGACACGGCCCGTGGCTCCGAGGTCATGTCGTCGGCGCGACTCGCGCAGTTCCAGGACGAGGTCGGCAAGCTGAAGCTCAAGGGCGGCGGCGCCAACCCCGAGCGCAACGGCGCGAACTGGGGCATCGGCCTTGCGATCCTCGGCGCGATCATCGTCGTGATCTGCTGGCTCAGCGCCAAGGGCGCATCGACCGCGAGCCAGCTCAGCTCCGAGGTCGCCGCGATGATCGGCGTCCTCGTCGGAGTCGTGGGCGTCGTGCTGTGGCTGCGCAACTCGCTCACGAGCTACCTGCGCTACTGGCTGATCCGCCTGATCTACGAAGACCGTGAGCAGACCGAACGGCTCATCGCGGCGATCGAGAAGCTCGCCGACAAGTCGTAATCGGTCGTCGCTCAGTTACGCGGGAGCTCGCGGAACGGCACGCTCTTGTCGAGGCGGATGTCGCCAGGAAGGCCGAGCACCCGTTCGCCGATCACGTTGCGCTGGATCTGCTCGGTGCCGCCACCGGTGCGGATGCCCCACTGGTTGAGGAACACCTGCTGCCACATACCGTTCTGCGGCGCGTCGCCGGTTCCGAGCATGCCGCGCGCGCCTTCCAGCGCGAGGACGAGATCGCCGTCGCGCGCGACTCGTTGCGACACGAACAGCTTCGCCACCGAGCTCTCGGGGCCGAGGCGCTCGCCGCGCGCAGCACGGGCGCGCGCCCGGAGGCCGAGCCACTTCAGGATCTCGAACCGCGTGTAGCACTCGGCCAGTTGCTGGCGCAGCACCGGATCGCCGGTCGCGTCGCATTCGCGTGCGAGCCGCATGATCGCGCCGAAGGTGATGCCGGTGCCGCCGCTGCCGATCATGTTGCGCTCGTTCGCGAGCGTCGTGTGCGCGACACCCCAGCCGCCGTGGAGCGGCCCGAGGATGTTCTCGTGCGGCACGCGCACATCGGTGAGGAACACTTCGTTGAAGTGCGCGAACCCGGTGATCTGCTTCAGCGGGCGCACGTCGATACCGGCGGTGCGCATGTCGAGCAGGAAGTAGGTGATGCCCTGGTGCTTCGGCACGTCGGAGTCGGTGCGCGCCAGGAGCATGCCGTAGTCGCTGTACTGCGCGCCCGACGTCCAGACCTTCTGACCGTTGACGATCCACTCGTCTCCGTCGCGCTCCGCGCGCGTCGTGAGGCCGGCGAGATCGGAACCGGCGCCGGGCTCCGAGAAGAGCTGACACCAGATGTCGTCGCCGCGCAGCATGCGGGTGAGGAAGAAGGCCTTCTGCTCGTCGGTTCCGTGCGCCATGATCGTCGGGCCGACCATCTGGATCGCGACCGCGAACACCGATGCCGACGCGTCGAACCGGCTCTCCTCCTGCGCGTAGATGCGCGCCTCGCGCACCGTGCCGCCGCGCCCGCCGTACTCGACCGGCCACGCGATTCCGGCCCACCCGTTGTCGAACAACGTGCGTTGCCACGCGCGACAGCGCTCGACGTGCGCGTGCTCGGCTTCCTTGCTCGCGTCGGTGGCGCCGAGCGTGATCGTGGCGTCGCCGAACCCCTGGCGCAGCGACGCGTGGGCCTCGAGGAACGCGCGCGCCTCGGCGCGGAACGCCGCATCGGCCGTCGCCTGCGCGGCCTCTGCGGCGGCATCGTCTGCAGTCATCGTCATGTGTCGATCAGCCCGGTCTCGATCAGCCCACGGCAGGCGTCGGCACCGTATAGGGGCTCGACGAAGATGTCGTAGTTCGGGCCTCTGCGAAGCTGATGGCCGCCGTCGATCCCGATCATCTGGCCGGTGATCCACGTCGCCTCGGGCCCGGCGAGGAAACGCACCGCCGCCGCGATGTCGTCGACGGTTCCCACCCGCGAGATCGGCATCTGCGCGAGGTAGTCGTCGAGCATCTCCTGATTCTCGGTCAGCCCGGCGACCAGCTCGGTCTCGACCAATCCGGGCTGCACCGCGTTCACGCGGATGCCCGACGGTCCGAGCTCGTCGGCCGCGACCTTCACGAGCATCTCGATGCCGGCCTTCCCCACGCAGTAGGCGCTCATGTATTTGTGGGTCGACACTCCCGCGATCGACGACATTCCGATGATCGACCCGCCACCGTGGCGCGCCATCACCGGCGCCGCGTGCTTGATCGCGAGGAACGTTCCGACGATGTTGAGATCGATGGTCGCGCGGAATGCGTCGACGTCCGACAGCACGATCGGGCCGAGATGCAGCGATCCGCCCGCGCACGCGAAGAGCACGTCGAGGCTGCCGGTCGCCTCGGTCGCGACGGTCACCGCGCGCGCGACGTCGTGTTCGACCGTCACGTCGGCGACTGCGTAGCGCACCTGCGCGCCGTTCGTCGCGACGCGCTTCAGCTCGTCGGCCGCGCCGCGCAAGCGGTCCTCGGTCCGCCCGCAGATCGTGACGTGCGCGCCGTCGGCGACGAGCCGGCGCGCCGCGCCAAGGCCGATGCCGCTCCCGCCGCCGGTGACCAGTGCCGCGAAACCCTGAACCCCGTTGGTCGCGTTCATGTCGACGCGGGAGCGCCGAGGCGCTGCGTGATGAACTCGGCGACACGCGTCACGGCGGCATCCGACTCGGGGACCGCGGCGCCGAAGGCGTGCCAGACGTGGATCATCTCGGGCCACACCTCGAGCGTCACGTCGACACCCGCGGCCTCCGCGAGGTCCGCGAACCGGATCGCGTCGTCGCGCAGCGTCTCGACGTCACCGACGTGGATGAGCAGCGGCGGCAGCCCGGTCGGATCCCCGAAGAGCGGTGACGCGAGCGGCGTGCGCGGATCGCCGTCGCCGAGGTACCAGTCGGCCATGCGCTGCAAACCGTCGCGCTTGACCATCGGGTCGAGCTCCGCCATCGACGTCATCGAAGCGCCGGAGAGCGTGAGGTCGGTCCACGGCGAGATACCGACGGCGAGGGCCGGCTGCGGTAGCCCGCGGTCGCGCAACGCGAGCAGCGTGGCGAGCGTCAGCCCGCCGCCGGCGGAGTCGCCCGCGATCACGACTCGGTCGGGCTCGAATCCCGCAGCGAGCAACCACGCGTACGCCGTGAGCGCGTCGTCGACCGCGGCCGGGAACACGTGCTCGGGTCCGAGCCGGTAGTCGACGAGAAGGACGGGCAGTCCGCTGCGGGCCGCGAGGTGGCTCGCGAGCGGGCGGTGGGTGTTGCACGAACCGATCACGTAGCCGCCACCGTGGAGGTAGAGGATGCACGCGTCGGACACGGCAGTGTGGGCCGGACGGATCCACTCCGACGGGACGCCACCGACGTCGACCGTCTCGACCGTGGTGCCGTCGAGCAGGGGCAGCGCGCCGACCATCGACTCCATCCGGGCGCGCAACTCGGCCGCCGGCAAGCGCGCTTCGTCGAGTGTGCTCGCCGTCGTCTGCCCGATGAGATCCACGACCATCGTGAACATCTCGCTCGCCACGTCAGTCGTCCGCGATGCTGATCGCCTGCTTCGGGCAGAGGCGAACGGCTTCCTCGATCTTGGGGCGCAGGGCCTCGGGCGGGGTCTCCTGCAACACGTACAGGAAGTCGTCGGAACGCACCTCGAAGACCTCGGGTGCGATCCCCATACAGACCGCGTTGCTCTCACAGCGGTCGAAATCGACGACCACTCTCATCGGCGCGTCCTCCTGTGCGGCAGCTGACTGACGAGGGCCGACGCTACCGCCCCGTCGCGCTACTGAGCACTGAGCGTCCCCATCTCGGCGACGAGGCGGGTCAGCTCGTCGGAGAGGGGGCCGGGGAGGAGCTCGGACAAGTGGCCGGCGAGGGTTCGGTAGTACCAGACGGTGCCGGCGCGCCCGCCGGTGAAGCGGTCGAGCGTGAGGGGGCCCCGCTCGCGCAGGTCGGAGACAATCGTGCGCGCGTTGTGGACCTTGTCGGCGAGCGAGACGGGCCAGATGTCGGCGCCCTCGGCCGGCGTGAGCGCGATGAGGTGCGCGATGTACGCGTCCTTGCGCGCCTGCCACGGCGGCTTCGGAGTCGTGAACGTGTCGGAGCAGGCTGACACGATCGCCTCGACACGCGGTCCGAACCGTTCGCCGATCTCGGCGAGCGTGGCCTCGCCGCCCTGGTCCTCGGGACCGTCGTGCAGGAGCGCGGCGATCGCCTGGTCTTCGTCGCCGCCGTGTTCGAGCACGAGCCCGGCCACCGCGAGCAGGTGCGAGACGTACGGGATGGCGCTGCCCTTGCGGGCCTGGCGCGCGTGCAGCCGGGTCGCCATGGCGACCGCGTCGACGAACCGCTCCCCCACAATCACCGGCGGTTCCTCGCTCATGCCGGCCATCCTCGCACCCGGCGCTGTCGCCCCGCTTCCGACGCTCCGTGGCATGCGTTTGTGATGGATGTCGCGACAAATGCATGCCACGCAGCTGTCAGTGCAGGCGAAACGGGCGGCGCCGGTAGCGTGCGGACATGCAGACAACGAACGTTCGCAACGAGGTGACGGCGCTCGGGCTGGTCGCGCTGCTCGGCGGCGCCGGGCTCACGCATTTCACGAACCCGGGTTTCTACGAGCCGATCGTTCCCCGACGGTTGGGATCACCGCGCGCGTGGGTGCTCGGGAGCGGTGTCGTCGAGCTCGCGGCGGCCGCGCTCGTGGCCCGCCGCCGCACCCGGCGCCTCGGCGGGTTCCTCGCAGCCGCGACCCTCGTCGGCGTGTTCCCCGCCAACATCAAGGCCGCACTCAACGGCGGCATGGCCCACCTCGACCCGCCCATGAACTCCCCGGCGGTCGCCTGGTTGCGCCTGCCGCTGCAGGCACCGATGATCGGTTGGGCCCTGCGCGTCGCGCGCGCCTAAACTGCTCGAATCGGACTTTCCGCAGGTCGCCACCCGGGTTTTCGCACTCTGCGACATTCTGTCGTCGGCGTTGCGCTGATCGTGTCCGCGCCGGCATGTGCTGCCGCGCCGGCCCGGTCGACGGGCACGCTGGCGCCGCTGACGACGATCCCGACTGCGCCCTCGACGACGGCCCCGCCGACCACCGTGGCGACGGCCCCGCCGGCGAGCGCGGCCCATGCGGCCCATGCGGCCCCGGGATACACCGACACGACTCCCCCGCCGGCGATCCACGCGACCGGCACCGACTACGCCGCGATCGCGCTCTCGCTGCTGACCTACAAGGACTGGCTCTTCGCGCACCACCCCGATCCCGCGCTCGCAGGACTGGTGTTCCAGCAGGGCACGGCGACCTACGCGTCCCGAGTCGCGGATCTCACGACCGTGCGCAACCTGCACCAGACGATCGCGTCCGTCGACCTGCAACTCAGCTTCACCGTCGTCACGGTGCGCACCGACCTCGTGACGTTGCGGATGCGCGAGACGCTCGGCGAAGACAACTGGTTCGACCAGCAGCACCGTGTGGTGCGCACCGACCCGTATCCGGTGCCGAACCACTACATCGTCATCATGACGATCGACGGCGAGGGTCGGTGGCGCATCGCCGACGTCACCCAGGTGGCGACCGACCCGTCGATCGTCATCACGCGATGAGGCGGCGCTGGGCGTTCGCGCTCATCGCGCTCGCGGCGGCGATCGGCGCCACGACGTCGGCCGGGGCCGGCGGGAACGGAACGCTCGGCGGCGCGCCACCGGAGATCGGAGTCGGGCTGCGCGTCTCGGTGCCCGGCACCTCGGGGACCGGCCACGAGAGCTACGGATCACACGACCCGAAGGCACCGCGCCCGGTGTTCACGCGCGCGGTCCCGGCTTCGAGCGGCGAGGGCGCGTCGGGCTTCAACTTCTGCCAGATCGGTCCGCCCGACGTCGCGCGGTTTCCGCTCGGCAATGGTTGGTGGTTCAACATCGAGCTCTTCAACACCGCGACCGGCGCGTACATCGCAACGGTCGACAGGATGTGCGTGCTCTCGGCAGTGGGCGCGACCGGCGCACCCCCGGCACCGACGCTTTCGCAGCCGCCGACGATCGGCGAGATCTGGGACGCGGCGGGACTGCCGACACCGCCGGTCGGTGCCAGCCCGGCGGCGCGCGGCATCACCGGCTTGCCCACCTGGGTGTGGACCGCCGGCGCGGCGCCCGTCGCGGTCGGCGTCACCCTCGACGGCTACCGGGTCACCGGGATCGCCCGCGTCGTGGGCTACGGCGTCTACTCCGGTGAAGGCGGTTGGGTGCGCAGCGACGACGCGGGCGCGGCCGGCGATCCCGCGTTCGCGCACACGTACGAGACGACCGGCACCTACCGCCTCGGAGTCGCAACGCTCTGGACCGCCACCGCGGTGATGACCGGTCCCGGGCTGGCGACTCCGCTCACGATCGATCTCAGCACCGCGGTGGTCACGAACGCACGCGACTACCCGGTCGTCCAGATCCGCAGCCGCTTGCTGCCCTGACGAACGACGCGACTACGCGAGCGCCACGCAGTCGAGGTGCTCGAACGCAGCGACGAAGCGAGCGAAGATCACACGGACCAACGCAATCGCACGGTCGTTCGCCAGCGTGAGTCCGCCGCCCGCGATCACCGGGTAGACGAGGTCGAACAGCGTGGCGAGCCGGTAGTCGGCCCACGCCTGCTCGGCGTCGTAGCCGGTCACGCCGTTGGCCTCGAGCCCGGCGACGTAGCGCTCGACGAGCGCGCGCTCGCACCCGGCGCGCAGGTCGGGCTCCATACTCTGACTCAAGAGGTACGAGAGATCACGCGGCCCGCGCGACCGGTCGTAGAGCTGCCAGTCGACGAGGACGAGCGGCCGCGCCGGATCGTCGGAGAAGAACATGTTGTCGAGTCGGTAGTCGCCGTGCGACAACGTCCACGGCGGCTCCGAGAGCTTGGCCATGAGCTCGGGGATCAGGTCGGCGAACCGGTCACCGAGCCGCTTGACGTTGGGGGTGACCAGGCCGTCGCAGATCTGCTGCACCGGATCCCACGCGCCGACGAACGCGGCCGACACTGCTTCGGGATACGGCGAGTCGCACAGGCGCGGCACCGACTCGAGGCCGGGATGGTTCCACCACCCCGCGTGCAGCATCGCGAGCTGGTCGATCGCGAGCTCGGCGTCGGCGCGGCACACGCCGGTGATCTGGTCGACGACGCGCGCACCTTCGAGGTCTTCCAGCAGGAGCACGAACTCATTTGCCTCCGCGTCGAGCTCCACCGCGTGGCAACGGGGCGCGCTGAGCGGAGTGTCGATCGCGAGCTCGCGATAGAAGCGGGTTTCCCGGCCGTACATATTGAGCACGAGCGCGACGAAGCGGTTCTCCTCCGATGCCGAGGGGAACTTCACGATGAACGACGACGCGGCTTCCCCGTCGTGCTCGACCCGCACTCTGAAGAGGTCGCACACGAGCCCGACACCGACTCCGATCGGCTCGAGCTCGAATCCGCGGACGCGGGTACCGAGCACACCGCTCAACCACTCGGCGGTGATGGCGGCAGACGTCGTGGGAAAGGTGACGGTCATCGGTTCTCCGTTGTGGGTGCGACGGTGCCGCGCTCAGGCGCCGTGGTGGTCGACGCCGGTGAGCATGATCTCGGTCATCCGGCGCGGCGCCTCACCGATCAGCATCAGCAGGGACGAGCGCAGCGGCATCCGGACGTGGCGCCGGTTACGCCGAACCGAATCGACGATGGCCCGCGCGAGGTGGTTGGGATCGAGATCGGTCAGCAGCTTCACCGCGGCGCCGCGCGCGAACGAGCGCTCCGTCGGGGCGTAGGAGTGCACGTTCTCGAGCATGTCGGTGAGGACCGGGCCGACCTCGACGAGCGTCGTCCCGACCCCGGTTCCCTTGGTCTCGGCGCGGAGTGCGGCCGTGAGCTGGCTCAGCCCGGCCTTCGACGCGGAGTAGGGCGCCAGGCCGGGAACCGCGGCCACGCCCGCCAGCGACGAGACGTTGACGATGTGCCCATGCCGGCGCGGCACCATGCGTACGAGCGCCTGGCGGCAGAGCTCCGTGGGGGCGAGCAGGTTCACGCGGAACAGCATCTCGATCGCGGCCGGGTCGGTGTCGATGAAGCGCCCGACGAGATCGACACCCGCGTTGTTGACGAGAACGTCGACGGGCCCGTCGGTCTCGATGCGGTCGATCAGGCCGGCGACCGCGTGAGGGTCGGCGAGATCGGTCGGGTACGCGTCACCACCGAGCTCGGCCGCGAGCTTCGCGAGCAGTTCCTCACTGCGTGCGACAAGCGCGACGCGCGCACCGGCCGCCGTGAACGCGCGCGCGGTGCACTCACCGATCCCGCGCGACGCACCGGTGACGACGACCCGCGCTCCGGAGAGCTCCATCAGGCCGCGTCGCCGGCGCGGTCGCGGGCAACCTCGTCGAGCGACTCGTACTCGTCGCCGGTATCGGCCCAGTCCTCGAATTGAATGACCCCGATCTCGGTGAACCGGTCGCGGAGCCAGCCGTCGCCCGCGTCGAGCAGCCCGAGCTTCTTGCAGTTGGGGACGATCTTCGAGAAGAGCAGCGCCGAGAACTGGTTCTGTGCGGCGGGAAGATCGAGCAGCAGCCGCATCATCGACTTCACGTCGATGCCGAGCCGCTCCCAGATCTCCTGTTGCAGGAAGCGGTCGCGCATGCGCAGGCCGGCTTCGAACGCGAACTCCTGCCGCTCACGAATCTCGGCGCCGTCCATGCCCGCGTAGACCTCTTGCAGCGACAGCACCCCGAAGGCAACGTGCCGCGCCTCGTCGCTCATCACGTAGCGGAGGAGCTTCTTCAGCAGCGGCTCGTTCGCCTGCTTGTGCATCGACCCGAACGCGGCGAGCGCGAGGCCCTCGACCATGATCTGCATGCCGAGGTAGGTCATGTCCCAACGCGAATCGTTGATGATGTCGTCGAGCAGGGCGCCGAGGTGCGCGTTGATCGGGTAGCTGCTCTCGAGCTTCGTATTCAGGTACTTGGCGAACACTTCGACGTGGCGCGCCTCGTCCATCACCTGCGTTGCCGCGTAGTACTTCGCGTCGATCCACGGGACGGTCTCGACGATCTTCGCGGTGCAGATCAACGCGCCCTGCTCACCGTGGAGGAACTGGCTCATGCGCCACGTGAGGGTCTCGATGTAGTACTGCGTCCACTCGCGGTCACCCCAACCGGCGAGCGGCGAGTCGGCCGCGTTCTCGGCAACGTGACGGGCGCGCGGAACGCTCACGGCGATCTCGCGCGCGTCGCGCTCGGGGTCGACCTCGGCCGACCAGTCGAGACCGGGCACCGCGTTCCACAGCGAGGTCTTTGCCTTCTCGTAAAGCATCTCGAGCGCGGGCCC
>JBBSEC010000062.1:0-26996 GCA_038240075.1 Acidimicrobiia bacterium | reverse complement strand
GCGACGATCAGCGGCACGCGGATGTCGGTGTCGAACGCGGTCTGCTTGCCACGGGCAAGTCGGTGCTGACCGAGGTGGTAGCCGTTGTCAGAGCTGAACACGATGTAGGTGTTCTTGGTCAGGTGCTCGGCGGCGAGGGTCGCTTCGGTGTCGGCGACGAGCTTGTCGACGGCCTCCACTGCCTGCGCGCGCTTGCGGTAACTCGCATCGATCGCCGCGACCTGCTGTGGCACCAACGCGCTGCGTTGACCGAGCCACGCCGGCGGATCGACGTTGTTGGTGTTGAACGACGGGTCGCGCGGCTCGATCAGGCCGGGGAAGTCGTTCGCGTTGCGCGGCGCCGGTGTGTACGGCGCGTGCGGGGCGAACGTCGCGACCTCGACCATGAACGGGCTGGCGGCGGAGCGCTTGATGAACGACTGGACATCGGAGTTGAGCACGTCGACGCCGTATTTGTTCTTGCCCTTGTAGCGGTTGTGCACGCCGTTGTCGTTGAGCAGGTAGTTGAACTCGGCGTATCCGCTGTTGTTGCTCACGTGCCAGTCGGTCCAACCCGGCGGAACGGGCGCAGTCGCGGCGTTCATCTTCGGATTGCCGTAGCCGTTGAGGTACTTGCCGAGCATCGACGTCTGATAGCCCGCGGCGTGCAACGCGACCGCGAACGTCTTCTTGTCGAGCCCTTCCGACTGGAACTTCTGGAAGCCGCCGTCGGGAGGGAGATTCGTTGCGACCTTCGTGTCGTGCGGAAAGAGGCCGGTGAAGATCGTCGAGCGCGACGGACAGCACAGGGAGTCGGCGACGAAGTAGTTGCTGAACGTCTCGCCCTGCTGTTGGAGCCCGACGATGTGGGGCGCGAACTCTTTGTTGATGAGGTTCCACGACAGGTCGTCGGTGAGGATGAAGACGATGTTCGGTCGACTCACGACCGCGGCCGCGGTCGTCGACGTCGACGACGCTTTCTTGCCGCTGCTACAGGCGCCGGCCACGAGCGCGCCAACGATCGTCAGAATGACGGCCACGCGCACGGATCGCATCTCCGCAGTATGCGGACGGCTTCTCTCAACCTCAACCTCGGTGGGCGATCCCTCATGGGATCTTGGTGAGTTACTCACAATCGCGCTGCGAAGGGCGTCGATTGCGCCTCAGCCTCCGACGTTGATCTTCCCGATCAGGTTGTCGACCCAGTTCGTGTACCAGATCGTGTCGTTGGGGCCGGCCGCGATTCCGAAGCTCGGCGCGGAGGATCACACCGGCGTGCTGCGGCCTTGGGGCTGGCGCGGTTTGGCCGCGCCGACCGTGGATCGCGTCGACCGCGGTTAGACGCGCGAGCCGGCACGTTCCAGACTGACGGTCCCGTGACCGCGGCGGGTAGGTGGTTGACGTGGCAGAGTGAGGAGTACGTGTGGTCGTTGGCAGGCTTGACCGTGAGCGGTTCGGTCGCATGGTCGCTGCCAAAGTCGAGAGCGGTCTCGATCCGGTCATTGCGTTGTGCGCGGCGTGCGTCGACGCGTTAGGCGTTTCGGGCGCAGGGGTGATGTTGCTCTCTGCAGGGCACAGGGTCACGTGTGTCGGGGTATCCGACGCGACAGCAGAGGCGGTCGAGCAAGTCGAGTACATGCTTGGTGAGGGGCCGTGTGTGGACGCGGGCCGTCGGGGGGTGCCGGTCATGGAACCCGATCTCGCCGCGTCGGATGGACGTTGGCCGGGTTTCTGTGAGGGTGCCGTTGCGGTTGGAGTGTCGGCGGCGTTCGGTTTCCCGTTGTTCGCCGAAGGAGCTTCCATCGGCGCGTTGAATCTGTACCGAGACCGGCCGGGTGCGCTGAGTGATGGTCAGTACGCGGATGCGCTCATCGCGGCCGAAGTCGCTGCGAGCAGTGTGTTGCAGTGGCAGGCGCAGGCTCCGCCGAGAACGTTGGCGTGGCAGCTCGAGGAGTTCCCGCGTCATCGCGTGGAGGTGCATCAGGCGTCGGGGCGGATCTCGGTGCAGGCGCGTGTCTCAGTCGCCGACGCGCTTGCGTTGTTGCGCTCGTACGCTTTCGCGAACGAGCGTCTGATCAGCGATATCGCCTCCGATGTCGTTGCCGGCCGGCTGCGCTTCGATTGATGCAGACACGGCGACTACTGGTGTGCTTAGACTAGAAGATCTCGTCGCCTGTGGGTGTGCCGCCCGGTCAGGTGGCGAGCGGGGAGAGTTGAGCGGCTGATGGTCCGACGAGAAGAAGTTTTGCTTCTGGCGTTCGTCGAGTTCGCCGACACCCTCGTCGACGAGTACGACGTCGTGGAGTTCTTGCATCGGCTCGCCGTGCGTTGCGTCGAGCTCATCGGCGTTGCCGAGGCCGGCATCATGCTCGCCAGCCCGGACGGCTCGTTGCACTACCTGGCGTCATCGAGCGAACGGATGCGACTCGTCGAACTGCTCGAACTCCAAGACGAGGAAGGCCCCTGCCTCGACGCCTATCGCACCGCGGCCCCGGTGATCTGCGACAGCCCGCAAGACGCCGAACGGCGTTGGCCGCGCTTCGCGTCGCACGCCCGCGACGCCGGTTTCCAATCGGTCGCCGCGATCCCGATGCGTCTACGTGACGAAGTGATCGGCGCGCTGAACCTGTTCTCCGCCAGCCCCGAACCGCTCAGCCCCAGTGACCAGATGGTCGCCCAAGCACTCGCCGACATCGCCACGATCGGACTCCTCCAAGAACGAACAATCCAAAGTGGACGCGCGCTCAGCAGCCAACTCGAATCGGCGCTCGAATCGCGCATCGTGATCGAGCAAGCCAAAGGCATCATCGCAGAGCACACGAACGTCAACGTCGACGATGCCTTCGCGCTCCTCCGCGTATACAGCCGCAACCGCAACCACCTCCTCAGCGACACCGCACGCGAGGTCGTCGACGGAACTCTGGCCCCAGACACCCTCACCTCAACAACCTCGGGGTAACGACCGTGGCACCGACCGCAGCGAACCGCCGGTGCCTCGCGCGATTGACCGGCTGCCGATCAAGCGTTTCGTAGCCGTGTCGCTCGAACAGAACCGAAGCGTGGAGGCATTCGCCCGGCGGGTCCGCGCTGCGCTCGATTCTGCCGACCAGGCACAACTCGGCAACTTGCTCGATCCGAACGTCCGTTGGGGCGCAGCCGATGATCCGACGCCGTCATGTCAGACGCGACGCGACGTACTCGCGTGGTACGACCGCGGACGCGCCTCGGGCCGACGAGCCCGCGTGGTAGTCGTCGAGACACATCGCGACCGGATCCTCCTTCAACTATCAGTGCGAGATCCGTCCCCGAGCGGCACCTCCGACGTCGAGACAAACCGCTGGCAAGTGCTGACATGCGCACGCGGCCGCATCGTCGATATCTGCGGCTTCGACACCCACGACGAGGCAATCGCGTATCTCGCTCGCGCTGACTCAGGCGAGGGCCGCACGCGCCCGCCGCCCTCGTTTCGGAAGGGAGGGGTGGTCAGCGCGTGGTGCGGTGGACGACTCCCGGCTTCGCCGAGAATCGCAACCGTCGATCGAGGACAGAATCGGCGACTTCTTCCATCGTCAAGTCGATCAGGTCAGCGCGTTCCTCCATCATCCTGAACGCCTCAACGACCGTGCAATCAGCTTGTACGGACACCATCCCCGTCGCCTGCGCGACGTGGTCGCTCTGCGATTCTTCGTTCTTCTGCATGTCGGTCGTGCTCCAAGCTCCCCCGACGACATGACCGTAGACCTGCGCTGCGAAAAAGCCGCTTTCCCGGTTAGACGCGGCACGGCAATCGGTGGAGACTGCCGCTGGGCCGTTGGCATCGTCGGGGACGCAAGATCGAGACGCTGCACACTTCCCAACGGCCGCGTGAAGGCTCCCGCTCTGGACCCAGGCGGGCCTTCACCAGCTACCACTGAGCCGAGCCAAACGCCGGCGGCGTTGGCGCCCGTGCCCTCATCAGTTCGCGGTCGAGGCGTCGGGTCCACGCGAATAGGCCGCGTTTCAATGGCTCTCGTAGTCCAGCGACGGCGTTGCGCCGACGAGCGAGAGGCCGTCGACCGACAGGCGACCACGCTCGAGATCAACGTGATCCCAAGAAAGGCCGAGCACCTCGCCGCGCCGCATGCCCGTGGTCACGATGAGGAGCCACGCGGCGAAGAGGTAGTTCGAGCTATTGCATTGGAGAAAGACCCGCAACTGCTCGGGAGTCCCTACCTTCATCTCTGGAGTACGCGGTTGCGGTGGTGTCGCCAGCGAGACCGGGTTGCGCGTGAGGTGACCCCACCGCACGGCGTCCTCGAGCGCCTTGTGCAACATCGTGGGCACGTGCTTGACGGTCTTCGGTGACAAGCCGGGTCTCGAGGGGTCGCCGTTGCAACGACCGGACTCGAGGAGATCGGCATAGAACGCGTTCAACCGGGCCGGCGTGAGATTCGGAAGCAGCGTCCGACCGAGTGTCGGGCGGATGTAGTTGCGGAAGGAGCGGTGATAGTGCTCCCAGGTCGTCGGACGAACGCTGATGCGCCGTTAGCATCACGTTAGCAATGGCCCTGGGAGCCGTCCGCCGAGTGCTCTCTCGTCCCGAGTCTCGTGGAAAAGTGCTGGTCGAAGGCTCGTGCGAGCGGAGGGAGTCGAACCCTCACGTCCGAAGACACCGGGACCTAAACCCGGCGCGTCTGCCATTCCGCCACGCTCGCGTGTGCGCGAACGGTAGTCCGGTACCCTGCGCCCAGCCCGGGCACCGGGCACGCGCCGATGGCCCAGACGACGACCAGCGATCCCGCCCCGCCGACGACGCCCCCGCCGGGCCGGCTCGGCTACCAGCCCGCCCTCGACGGCGTACGCGCCATCGCGATCTCGCTGGTCATGCTGTTCCACTATCCCTGGAACCACGAGTTCTACGCGGCCAACCCGGTGCACGGCGGCTTCCTCGGCGTCGACGTCTTCTTCGTGCTCTCCGGTTTCCTCATCACGACGCTGCTCCTCCAAGAGCACGCCGCGCACGGGTCGGTGAGCCTGCGCCGCTTCTACGCACGCCGCGCGCTGCGGTTGCTCCCCGCGCTCGGGGTGCTCATCGTGATCGCGCTCGTGTTCCGCCTCACGCTGTCGGCCGCCGACGCGAACCGTCCCTCCGCGCTCGGCTTCTTCGGGATGATCTTCTACGTCGCCAACTGGGTCGAGATCTACCGGCACAGCGCGCTCGGTGTGTTCTCGCACACGTGGTCGCTCGCGATCGAAGAGCAGTTCTATCTCGTCTGGCCCGTGATCTTCATCTTCATGCTGCGTCGACGGCTGCGACTGGGCACGATGGCCGCGATCGTCGCCGCGGGCATCGCCGCGGCCGCGGGATGGCGGGCGTATTACTGGCACAGCCACTTCGGTTCCGCGAACTTCCTCGACTACTACTTCTCGATCACCGGTCACGCCGCGCAACAGACGGGCGCGCTCGATCACCGCACGCTGGTCTGGAACCGCTGGTACTTCGGCTCCGACACGCGTGCCGACGCGTTGCTCGCGGGCTGCCTCACCGCCATTGTGCTCTTCTGGTTGCTGCCGAAGCTCGGCGCGCGTGCGCGCATCCGTCTCGTCGTCGCGTGTGTGATCGCGTTCATCGGGTGCGGGATCATCGTGTGGCGCGCGGTGGTCGTCCTGTCGGGATGGTTGCCCGACTGGGGGATCCTCGCCCTCGAGCTCGGCGTCGCGGTCGTCATCGCCGGCCTCGTCGCCGCGCCGCGAAGTCCGATCGCGCGCCTCCTCGCGCTCGGGCCGCTCGCGTGGCTCGGCCGCCGTTCCTACGCGGTCTACCTCTTCCATCCCGTCGTGTTCGCCTACTGCAGCCGCGCCCATGTGCACATCGCGCCGCCGCTGTCGTTCGTGTTCCAGATCGCGGTCGTGCTCGTCGTCGCCGAGCTCTCGCACCGGCTCGTCGAGGCGCCGATGCTGCGCCGGAAGCAGCACTTCGAGCCGCCCGATCGGGCGATCGCGTCGGCCGCCGCGTCAACCTGACGGATGTCTCAGTGCGGGGCTACCGTGCGCGGGTTCGTCTCCGGGAGGTCACATGGGTAAGCAGGTCCCGATTGTCGGATATCTCGTGATCGACGACGGTCCCGCGCACCTCGCCGCGTGGGAAGCGGTCGATTCGGGCGCGCTCTACTTCGACCGCCGCAACGCGGACGCCAAGGGGGGCGGCACCGAGTTCCGCCGCCGCAGCCTCGCCTCGACCGGCAAGGTCCGTTCGTTCACGATCGTGCACCGCGCGGTGCCGGGTGTGCCGACGCCGTACGTGTCGGCGATCGTCGACCTCGACGGCGGGGGAGTCGTGAAGACCAACCTGCTGAACGTCGCGCCCGACCCCGAGGTCGTGCAGCTCGGAATGCCCGTCAAGCTCACCACGTTCGTCGCCGGTACCGATGACGACGGAACCGAAGCAGTCGCGTTCGGGTTCGAGCCCGCGGGCGCGTAACCCACTCAAAGAAGGCTGGTATCGACATGAGTGACAACGTCTGGATCCTCGGAACGACGATGACCAAGTTCGGTCGTCACGGCGACAAGGACCTCATCGACCTCGCGAGCGACGCTGCACTCGGAGCGCTCGCCGACGGCGACGTCACGATCCACGACATGGAAGTGCTCGGTGTCGGCAGCCTGTTCAACTCGATGGCCGGCGTCGGTCAGCAGTTGCAGAAGCAGATCGGGCAGACCGGCATCCCGGTGTACAACGTCGCCAACGCGTGCGCGACCGGCGCGACCGCGTTGCGCACGGTGCTCCTCACCATCAAGGCCGGCGAGGCCGACATGGGGCTCGCGGTCGGTGTCGAGCAGATGGGCAAGGGTGGGTTGCTGGGCGCCGCGGGCAAGGGCGACCGCGGCCGCAAGGTCTACGAGCCGAGTGGGCGCTACGGCTCGGTGATGCAGGTTGAAGGACTGATCGGTACGGGCCTCATGCCCGGCGTGTTCGCGCAGGCCGGCATGGAGTACGCGTACGAGCACGGCGGCGTCGGCTTCGAGCAGTTCGCCAAGGTCGCCGAGAAGAACCACGCGCACTCGACCCTCAACCCGCTCGCGCACTACCAGAAGGCGTTCTCACTCGAAGAGGTGATGGGCGACGACATGATGTCGTACCCGAACACGCGCCTCATGTGCTGCCCGAACACCGACGGTGCGGCCGCAGTCGTCCTCGTGTCGGAGGAGAAGCTGCGCACGCTCTCGAAGGAGCAGCAGAGGCGCGCGGTGAAGATCTCGGCGTCGGTGTTGACGACCGATCCGTGGACGGAGACGGCGCAAGTGCAGCCGGACGTCAACACGTTGACGCGCAACGCCGCGGTCAAGGCGTATGAGATGTCGGGCGTCGACCCGCAGGACCTCGACCTCGTCGAGCTGCACGACTGCTTCGCGACGGCCGAGCTCATCCACTACGACAACCTGCAGCTCTGCGCACCGGGCGAAGCCGGCAAGTTCATCGACGAACGGGGACCGTGGCGCGACGGCAAGATCCCGGTCAACGTGTCGGGCGGACTCATCTCGAAGGGTCACCCGATCGGTGCGACCGGAATTGCGAACGTCTTCGAGGTCGCGACGCACCTCCGTGGCGAGGCCGGTGACCGCCAGATCCCGGGCGCGAAGGTCGGCCTCACCCACGTCATCGGGCTCGGTTCGGCGTGCGCAGTGCACGTGCTCGAGAAGTCGGGCGTCTAGGGAGCCGCGAGATCGGCTTCGAAGATCTTGCGGTCTTCGTCGCCGGCGATGAGCTTGCCGGCTGCCGTCGCGCGATCGCGCCATTCGTACGCGGCCGCGTTGTCGCCGCTCACTGCATACGCACGTGCGAGGGCCTCGAACGCGTACGCGCGGTCGAAGCCGTCGTAGCCCTCGGCCTCGGTGACCTCGTGGCAGCGCCGCGCGTGACGGAGCGCGGCGGGCCCGTTGCCGAGCACGGCGTAGACGTGCGACAGCATCCACTCGCCCCGTTGCGCTTCGAGTGATCCGCCGCCGTGCGACCAGTGCCACTGCGACGCGTGCACCGCGTGGATGAGCTCGTCGATCGTGTCGGCCGCCGGCTTGCCGTCGCCGAGGAGCTCCCACACGCGTTGGTTCGAGCGGCGTCCCCACTCGCGGTGATCCAACGCGTCGACGTCGGTGACGGCGTGTTCTTCCCGGGGTGGCGCGATGTCGAGCGGGTCGCCGGTCTCGAGGAAGCTCTTGAGCCCCGACAGCACGAGCGGCCAGCCGCGTCCCGCGGACTCGAACACGCGGGTCGTGCCGTGGAAATCATCGTGCACGAGTCGCAACCGGCAGCTCGCGCCCATCGGTTCGATCTCCCACGTG
This sequence comes from Acidimicrobiia bacterium, assembly GCA_038240075.1. Taxonomy (GTDB): domain Bacteria; phylum Actinomycetota; class Acidimicrobiia; order IMCC26256; family PALSA-610; genus DATBAK01. The sequence goes on along the minus strand of JBBSEC010000062.1, from coordinate 18,698 downwards.
ACGCGCGACGGACCTTCGGTGACGCCGTCGGCGAACGTCTTGTTCCACGTCGTCACGAGCCGGCGCGGCGGGTCGGCCTCGATTACCTCGCCCGCGGTGTCGGCCTTCCCGTCGACGAGGTAGAGGACGGGCGCGCCCGTCTTCCACGTGCTCTCGACGCGCGTGCCGAAGAAGTATCGGGCTGTCCGTGCGGGGTCGGTCAGCGCGTCCCACAGCGCCTCGGGTGTCGTGCGGACGTAGATCTCGTACACATGTGCGGGCACGATGTTCCTTTCAGCTCGCGCGGCCGGGCTTGCGTTTCGGTGTCGTGACGCCTTCGAGGTCGTTCTTCATGTCGACGAGGCCGGCGACCCACGGCTCCGAGTACTTCGAGATCCAGCGGTCGGCGACGAGCCGGATCGGTACCGGGTTGAGGTAGTGGCGCTTCTCGCGCCCGACCTTGCTGGTGGTCACGAGGCCCGCGTCTTCGAGCACGGTGAGGTGCTTCATCACGCCGAAGCGGGTCATGCCCGGCAGCGCGGCGACGAGCGCGCCGAGGGTCTGACCGTCGTCCTCGTAGAGGCGGTCGAGGAGGAGGCGCCGACTCGGGTCGGCCAGCGCTCGGAACACGGCGTCCATGCCCGAGAAATTAGGTGACTAAATAGTCACCTGTCAATCCTCATGGTCGCGCTCGCTACCGCTCGTCCGGCCCTGCGCCGTCGCCCGGCGCGTTCGCTCGCGCTCTTGACGCCTCAGCCCCCGGCCACGCGCTTGCACTCACACGGCCGTCCAGCCGCCGTCGACGCGCACGACCGTGCCGGTCACGAAGCTGCTGGCATCCGACGCGAGGAAGAGCAGCGCGCCGTCGAGCTCGTGCGGCGCGCCGCCGCGACCCATCGGCGTGCGGCTCCGCATCCAGCGCTCGGCGTTCTCGTCGCCGAACATCCGGCCGTCGGTCATCTCGGTGTGGAACCAACCGGGCGCGAGCGCGTTCACCCGCACACCGCGTCGAGCCCACTGCGCGGCAAGCTCGCGCGTGAGGCTGACGACTCCGCCTTTCGACGCCGCGTACCCCGCTTCGGGAATCTGCCCGACACCGACGAGGCCCCAGATCGAGGCCACGTTGACGATGCTGCCGCCGCCCTGTTCGACCATCGCGTTCGCCGCCGCGCGTGCGAGCTCGAACGGGGCAACGAGGTTGAGCTCGACCGTGGCCCGGAAGTGCTCGGTGCTCTCGTCGAGTGCCGGTACCGGTTCGCTCGCGCCCGCGTTGTTGACGACGACATCGACACGGCCGTAGTGCTCGAGCGCCGATGCGACAAGACGCGCGGGCGCACCGGGCTCCGTCACATCGCAGGGAACCGCGACCGCGTCGGTCAGCTCGGACGCGAGCGCTTCGAGTCGATCGGCGCGCCGCGCCGCGACCACGACCTTCGCGCCGGCGGCCGACAGCACGCGCGCGAACCGGTCGCCGAGGCCGCTGCTTGCGCCGGTGACCACGGCGACGCGCCCGTCGAGGCGGAACGTCTGCAGCGGATCGATCTCCACCGCGGCGCAGTGTAGGAGCGGGCCGCCGTGTCGGAGGCTTCCGCGCTTCCACGCGCACGCACCGGGTGCCTGCAAGACTGCGCCCGTCCCGTCGAGGAGGAGCCCGATGCTCGCAGCGTTCAGGGTCAGCGCGCCGATCCTGGTCATCAGCCTGGGGTTGCTGGCGTTTGGAATCTGGGTCGCCGTCGACGCGAGCAAGTACCCCGACTGGGCGTTCCAACGCGCCGGCACGCAGAAGTGGATCTACCAGGTGCTCGCTCCGATCGGCGGCTTGTTCTGCGGGATCATCACGATCATCGTCGGCATTCTGTGGTTCGCATCGAAGAAGGCCGAGGTCGAAGCCGCCGCGAACAGCGGCGGTGGCGCGCCCGAAGGCACCTACGGAACGAGCCTGCCGCCGTCGGCGCCGACGTGGGGGCCGCCATCGTCGACGGGCACGTGGACGCCGCCGCCTCCACCGCCCGGTCCCGCGTTCCCGCCGCCTCCGGGCCCGACCGCACCACCCCCGCCCGACGACCCGCCGGCGCCGTCATGAGTACGGACGTGCGCGATTTCCGGGTCGAAGTCGCGCCCGCGGTCATCGACGATCTGCGCGCGCGCCTGGCGGCGACGCGGTGGACCGATCAGATCCCCGGATCGGGCTGGGACTACGGCACCGACCTCGAGTACATGCGCGACCTCTGCGAGACGTGGCGCACGACATTCGACTGGAGCGCGCAGGAAGCGCGCTTCAACCGTTGGCCCCACGGCATCACCGACATCGACGGCCAGGGTGTGCACTTCATCCACGCGCGCTCGCCGGAGCCCGACGCGCTCCCTCTCGTCGTCACGCACGGGTGGCCCGGGTCGGTCGCGGAGTTCCTCGATGTGATCGACCCGCTGCGCGATCCGCGCGCGCACGGCGGTGATCCGGCCGACGCGTTCCACGTCGTGTGCCCGTCGATGCCCGGCTACGGATGGTCGGGACCGACGCACGATTCGGGTTGGGACGTGCGCCGCGTCGCGGAGGCGTGGAAGGTGTTGATGGCGCGCCTCGGGTACGAGCGCTACGGCGCGCAGGGCGGCGACTGGGGTTCGATGGTGTCGAGCCTGATCGGCGCGATCGATCCGGAGCATGTCGCGGGTGTACATCTCAACATGGTCCTTGGCGCGCCTCCCACCGAAGCGGTCGAGCTGAGCGACGAAGAGCAGGCCGACCTCGCGGCCATGGGCGCGTTCATGGAAAAGGGTTCGGCGTACCAGCAGATCCAGGGCAAGAACCCGCAGACGTTGGGCTACGGCCTGAACGACTCGCCGGCCGGTCTTGCGGGCTGGATCGTCGAGAAGTTCCACGCATGGACCGACCACGACGGCGACCTCGAGGCCGCGGTCACGCGCGACCAAATCCTCACGAACCTCACCGTCTACTGGGTGACCGGCACGATCAACTCGTCGGTCCGGCTCTACTGCGAATCGCAGCGCAGCGGACTGTTCCCACCGTTCGAGAAGGTCACGGTGCCGGTGGGGTGCGCGCTGTTCCCCGGCGAGATCCTGAAGATGCCGCGATCGTGGGCCGAGCAGCTCTACAACGTCACCCGCTGGACCCGCTTCGACCGTGGCGGCCACTTCGCCGCGCTCGAGGAGCCCGACCTCCTCGTCGACGACGTCCGCGCCTTCTTCCGCGACCTCCGCTGAGGCCGCGAAGGTAGGCTGCTCCGACCAGGAGCACAGGGGGAAGTCGATGCACGACCTCGTGGTGAAGGGCGGCCTCGTCGTCGACGGAACCGGCACTCCGGCGCGCACCGCCGACGTCGCGATCACCGACGGAATCGTGACCGAGGTCGGTCGCGTATCGGGGAACGCGCGTGAGACCGTCGACGCCGACGGCCTCGTCGTCACACCGGGATTCGTCGACGTGCACACGCACTTCGACGGCCAGATCACCTGGGACCCATTGCTCACGCCGTCGTGTTGGCACGGTGTCACCACCGTGGTGATGGGGAACTGCGGCGTCGGCTTCGCGCCCGCGAAACCCGACAAGCACGACTGGCTGATCGGTCTGATGGAAGGCGTCGAGGACATCCCCGGCGCGGCGTTGTCGGAAGGCATCCAGTGGGGCTGGGAGTCGTTCCCCGAGTACCTCGACGCGGTCGACGGGATGCCGAAGCTGCTCGACGTGGGAACGCAGGTTCCGCACGGCGCGGTGCGCGGCTACGTGATGGGGGAGCGCGGCGCGCGCAACGAGCCCGCGACCGCCGACGACATCGAGCAGATGGCCGCGATCGTGCGCGAAGGCATCGCGGCCGGCGCGTTGGGATTCTCGACCAGTCGCACGATCGTGCACATGGCGATCGACGGCGAGCCCGTGCCTGGCACCTTCGCCGCGGAAGACGAGCTGTTCGGGATCGGGTCGGTGCTCGGTGAGCTCGGCACCGGCGTGTTCGAGCTCGCACCCGCCGGCGCGCTCGGCGAGGACCTCGCGGCGCCCGATCGTGAGATGGACTGGATGCGACGACTGTCGGCGAAGATCGGCCGGCCGGTCACGTTCGCGCTGACGCAGAACGATCACGACCCCGAGGCCTGGCGGCGCATGCTCGACCTGTGCGCCGAGGCCGCGGCCGACGGCGCGGCCGTGCGCCCGCAGGTTGCCGGACGCCCGGTGAGCCTGCTGCTCGGCCTGCAGACGTTCCACCACTTCGCGTATTGCCCGTCGTGGGGCCCGCTCGGTTTCCTTCCGGTGCCTGAGCGCGCCGTGCGCATGCGCGATCCCGAACTGCGCAGCAGGCTGCTCACGGAGGCCCAGAACGCCGACCCGGCGTTCGCGCAGTTCCTCGATCTCGAGCGGATCTTCCCGCTCGGCGCGCCGCCCGACTACGAGCCGGCGCGCGCCGACAGCATCGCCGCGCGCGCCCGCGCCGCCGGGCGCGATCCGCTCGACGAGTTGTACGAGACGTTGATGGGCGAGAACGGTGACGCGCTCGTGTTGCGGCCGCTGCTCAACTTCTCGGACTTCAGCCTCGACCCGGTCCGCGCGATGTTGCAGCACCCCACGAGCGCGTGGGGTCTCGGCGACGGCGGTGCGCACTGCGGCACGACGTGCGACGCGAGCACGCCGACCTTCATGCTCACGCACTGGGTGCGCGACCGCCCCGAGGGCCGGCTGCCGCTCGAGTGGGTCGTGCGCAAGATGACGAGCGAGACCGCGGCCCTCTACGGCCTCGGCGACCGCGGTGCACTCACGCCCGGCATGCTCGGCGACTGCAACCTCATCGATCTCGACGGCCTCACGCTGCACGCGCCGAAGATGGTGCACGACCTTCCCGGCGACGGCCGCCGCTTCGTGCAGCGCGCCGACGGATACGTCGCGACGGTCAAGCGCGGCGAGGTGACCCTGCGCGCCGGCGTCGACCAGGGCGCACGCCCCGGCCAACTCGTGCGCGGCGCGAGATAACAATTACATGGTCGCATCCGCGTGCGCTTCACCGTCGTGTCGCGCCCTGGTGGCGCCGGTTGCGGCTGCTCCGTGAAGTTTTCGGTAGGCCTGCCGACGGATCGCGTCGACGCGGCCGACGAGTTCGTCACCGGTGCCGCGGTGACCGAGCTCGCCGCGGCCGCGGAAGCAGCCGGTTTCGGTGCCGGTTACGTGACCGATCACCCGTTTCCCGACGACCGGTGGCTCGCAACCGGCGGCCATCACGCGCTCGATCCGTTCGTCGTGCTCGCGGTCGCGGGCGCGGCAACGACGACGCTGCGCCTGCAGACCCACGTGTTCGTCGTCGCGTACCGCAACCCGTTCTTGGCGGCGAAGTCGGTCTTGAGCCTCGACCGGCTGTCGGGCGGACGCGTGATCCTCGGCGTCGCCTCGGGATACCTGCGCCCCGAGTTCGGCGCGCTCGGCGTCGACTTCGACGAGCGCAACGAGCTCACCGACGAAGCCATCGACGCAATGATCGCCGCCTGGACGAGCGACGGTGTCGTCGCCGACGGCCGCCACTTCCGCGCCCGTGGGAACACGATGTTGCCGCGTCCGCTGGCACAACCGCATCCGCCGATCTGGGTGGGTGGGAACAGCAAGCTCGCCATCCGGCGCGCGGTCGAGCGCGGTCAGGGTTGGCTGCCGTTTCCGAACCCTTCGGCCGCGAGCAAGGCGCTCAAGACCCCGGCGATGGAGTCGATCTCCGATCTCGCGTGGCGCCTCGAGTACGCGCACGAGCACGCGGTCGCGGTCGGCCGGACGGAGCCACTCGAGGTGTGCTGCGCGTTGTTCTCGCGCTCGTTCGGCGGAAAGGCCGACGACATCGGGGCTCAGCGCGAGGAGGTCGCGGAGCTCGAGGCGCTCGGCGTCGGCTGGGTCACCGTGCAGTTCGACGCTCCGACCCGCAAGGAGTGGCGCGCCCAGATGGAGCGCTTTGCCGAAGGTGTCGTCGGCGCCTGAGTGTCAGGGTGTGAGGCCGCCGAGCTCGGTCGGCGAGATGTCGAGGAACTCCTCGAGGTTGCGGTGCAGGTTGACGATGCGCCGCTCCTCGGTCGGCGACACCGTGAGGTGCGTGAGGCCGGGCTGGTGCATGCCGCGCTGGCTGCCTTCGAAGTTCGCGAGATCCTGGTTGAGCACGATGCCGAGCGGGAGCTCGCCGGTGGGGTCGAGCTCCATCTCGAACGGGCGGCTGCGGCCACTCGGCTGACTGTTCGACTGCCGGGGCCGGCGCTCGAAGGTGAACGCGTCCATGTACGCGTCGAGATGGGTCGCGCCCGGACGCGACCGCACGACGTTGACCATGTCGGAGAACACGAGCACGGTGATGTTGGGAAACAGGTTGTACTGCGACATGTTCAGAGTCTGATCGAGCGTGAAGTGTGAATAGTCGAGCCCCTGCGCCGCCGCACGCGCGCGGATGATCTCGGCGATCGCGTCGCGCAACGTCGTGCCGGCCGGAACCTCGGGCGCAGGACCGGCGTCGACGTCGAGATCGCGCCCGACGCGGTTGCCCATGATCTGCACGAACGCTTCCCACACCCGCTGGTCGTCGGGCTTCTCGCGCAGGCGAGGTGAGCTCAATCCGTACGGCTGTTCGAGCTTGCCGTGCCGGCGCCACACCTGCTGCGGACCGTTGACGTCGTCGCACATCGACAACATCTCGCGGTGGAGGCCCTGCACGTGATAGGTCTCGCTGAAGCCGTCGATGAGCGTCTTCCAGTTGCAGTGCGCGGGGATGGAGACCATCGCGGTGCAGTGGAACGTGTCGAGGTCGGCCCACGCGCTGTCGGCCGCGACCGGATCGAGGAACTCGGCGAGCGGCTCGGAGTCGGGGTCGAGATTCACGAACACGAGCGGACCCCACGTGTCGACCTGCACGGGGATCAGTGGGAGATCGTCGTTGAGCACACCGAACTCGCGACGCGACGGCACCTCGCGGAGCTGCCCGCGCAGGTCCCAGGTCCAGCGGTGGAACGGGCACCGGATCTCGGCGAGCGCGGCGCCGGAACCCGTGCACAACGCGCTGCCGCGATGGCGGCACGCGTTCTGGAACGCGCGCAGCTCGCCGTCGTCACCCCTCACGATGAGCACCGAGTACTGACCGAGCCGGTACTCGTACCAGTCGCCGGCGTTGCCGACGTGGTCGAGCGTGCACGCCAGCTGCCAGACCCGCGGCCAGAGCCGGTCGGTCTCACGCTCGGCGAAGTCGGCCGCCGTGTACCGGTAGGTCGGAATGGTGACGGGAGCCAGCCGGGACGCGGAGGCATCGACCGGCGAGATGCTGACGTCAGCCACGGGGAAAAGCTAGTGCGGGCGGGCGAATTCTGCGGGCCGCGTGCGGATGCTCTCGAACCGCGGCGGCTCGACGGCCGGAGTCGGGCGGGGCGCGGGTGACACGGTCGGCGCCGCCTCGGCGGGCGGGGCGGCCGGGATCGTCAGGGTGAAGCAGCACCCGCCGCCGGGTGTCGGCTCGAGAATCAACGCTCCGTTCAGCAGCGTCGCGAGCTGGCGGCACAGGTAGAGACCGAGGCCGGTACCGCCCTGACGCCGGGTCGACGACTGGTCGAGCTGCACGAACTGCTCGAATACGCGCGTCCTGTCGGCCTCGGGGATCCCCGGCCCGTGGTCGACGAGCGCCAGGCGCACCGCGCTGTCGTCGCGCGAGACGCGCAGCTCGATCGAACTGTCGGGCGCGTACTTCGACGCGTTGTCGATGAGGTTCAACATGATCTGGCGCAGCCGCGCCGGCTCGGCGATCGCGCGGGCGCCCGGTCCGTTCGTCACCACGCGCAGCCGTCCCGCGGTCGTCGGCCGCGTCTCGCGCTCGATCTCGGCGACCAGCTCCGCGACGTCGGTCTCGCATTCGCTCGCGGTGGCCTCCTCGTGCTCGGCCGCGGCGACGAGGAGCAGCTCGTCGATCAGTCGTTGCAGCCGGCTGCCCTGCTCGATCGACGCGTCGAGCAGCTCGAGCCGCTTGCTCTCGGGGATGCGGTCCGCGAGCTTGCGCAGTGTGTGCGTGGCCGCGAGCATCACCGCGAGCGGGGTGCGCAGCTCGTGCGACACCGCCGCGACGAAGTCGCCCTTCTGCCGGTTCAAATCGATCTGGCGGGCGAGCGCCGACTCCAACTCGGCGTAGAGGCGCGCGTTCGCCGTCGTGAGTGACGCGTGATGCGCGAACGCGGCGAGGGTCTGTACCCGCGTGTCCGCGCCGATGTCGGGTTGACCTTCGCGCAGGACCGCGATCGCGATCGGTGCCGCCTGCTCCGGTGAGACGCGCGCGATCACGACGCTCGCCGCGGCGTCGACGACCGCATTGAGGGCCGGTGTCCCCGGGCCGAGCACCACCTCACGCCCGTCGTTGTCGCTCGCGATGAAGAGCAGCTCCCGGATCACGGCCGGCGACGCGGGGTGTGCACCGCGATCGTCGACGCTGGCGCCGATCCACGCGCCGGTCGCATCGGTGGTGCAGCAGATCGCGCCCAGCCCGGTCGCAAGGCCCTTCGCCTCGACCGCGAGGAGATGCAGCGCGTCGTCGAGACCCACCACGTGCGCGGTGCGGGCCGACGCCTCGTAGAGACGTTCGAAGCGCAGATGCTCGTCGCGTTGGGCCGCGGCGTGTCGCGAGTTGAGCATGACCGCAATGACGATGGGGAGGAGCAGGAGCGGGGCGAAGAAGCTCTGGCGGGCCAGGGTCATGGTGATGACGCCGAGCGGCGCGGCGGCGAGCGTCGTCAACGCCGCAGTCGGCGCCGAGCTCATGACCACGCTCCGGAACCGGGTCTGTTCGACGGTCGCGAGGGCGGCCGCGGTGAAGAAGGTGTCGATGCACGAGAAGCACAATGCGGCCGCGATCGCGGCGCCCCACGCGGCGACGTCACCGGCGCCGGTGTGGCCGATCGCTTCGAACGTCACGCCCGCGACGATGGCCGACGCGAGCCGGTTCCCGATGTTGTACGTGGTCTTCAACGGCGACACGCGCTGGATGCCGAGCGACACGCCTTCGCCGATCGCCGCCGCGATGCCGATGCCGATCGGTCCGAGCGCGAAGAACGACGCGGTCAGCACCGCGTCGGCGAGCGTGAACGTGAACTGATGCCGGCGGAACTCGAGCCGCATGTTGAACGCGCCCGCGCACGCGAACGCGACGGTGTAGAAGACCAGCGGTCCCGGGTGTCCGACGAGATGACCCGCGTGGCGGGCGAGGATCGCGAAGAGCGCCGCGAGCGCGAGCTCCGCGGCGATCAGGGGCGCGACGCGCAGGCCGATCCTGCGGCTGGCTCGGAGGCGGCGCGTCGGGGCGTCTAGCCCCAGGCCAGAGCGTTCCATGAGGAGTCCGTCCAGCGGCTGGCGGTCCACCGGCTCGCCGTCCATTCCGCATCGTTCCAGCTGTTGTCGGTCCAGCGCGTTGCCGTCCAACGCGAGGCGGCGAAGCTGCTGTCGGTCCAGCGCGAGGCCGTCCACCGCGACGCGGTCCAGCGGCTCGCGGCCCACGGCATCCGGTCGCTCAGGCCGAGTCCGAGGCCGTTGAACGCGATCGGGAAGCGTTGCCACCATGACGCGCGCGGTGTTGCCTGCTGTGCGCCCTGGAGGCTGATCGCCGGGGCGGTGCCGCCCTTGATCGTGACGCCGCCGTCGACGAGCGCGCCCTTCACGTCGTCGGGGGTGGCATGACGGTGCTGCGAGATCAGGACCGCGGCGACGCCGGAGACGAGGGCCGTCGACATCGAGGTGCCGCTGCCCCGGAAGTAGCTGTCACCGACGCGGGCACCGGGGAACAGCGCGTCGACCGTGGAGCCCGGCGCGCGCAGTGACACGTCGGAGACGCCCGGGGCGACGACGTCGGGCTTCGCGTACGTGGCGAACGCCTCGGAGCCCGACCACGGCGCCAGTGTGTTGTTGGCCGTGGTGGTGCTTCCCGTCGAGTCGGTCGCACCGACGGTGACGACCCACGGGTCGTCGCCCGGCGACGAGACCGTGCCCGGGCTGTTGCCGGCCGACGTGACGACGGTGATGCCCGATGCCCATGCCGCTTCGACCGCGCCCGAGAGCGGGTTGGTGAGGTACGGCAGGGCGACGTCGGCGCCGAACGAGAGGTTGAGCACGCGGATGTGGTCGTCGCGCCGGTGCACGATGACCCAGCCGATGCCGGCGATCAGCTTCGAGAGTGTCGTCGCGCCGTCGCCGCCCGCGACCTTCACCGCGATCACCGTGGCACCGGGCGCAACGCCGACGTGGCGGACGCCGCCCTTGCTGCTCGCGCTGCCGTCGCCCGCGATGAGCCCGGCCATGAACGTTCCGTGCCCGAAGTGGTCGATGCCGTCGCGGTCACCCGACAGGTCGGGGCCGCGGACGAGGCGATCGCCGCGCAGGTCGGCCGTCGGGTTGACCCCGGTGTCGACCAGCGCAACGCCGACACCCGCGCCCGCGTCGAGCGACCAGGTCGAGCCCGGGTTCATCGCCGACATCTGCGAGTCGGAGGTCGACGTCGTCGACGTGACACCCGAGAAGCTCTTCCCGTTTGGCTTCAGCACCACGTCGGGTGTGACCCGCACGTGGCGGTCGGACAACAGGCGGTGCAGGCCGGCATCGTCGACGTGCGCGGCAACGCCGTCGACAACGGCAAGGGTGCTGTCGACGCGGCCGCCGACACCGGTGACCGCGGCACCGGCGCTCTGCGTGCTCGCGGCCTCGACGATGATCGCGTTGCGGGGCGCCGCGGACGCGACCGTGGGTGCGACTCCGGCGAAACCGAGTGCCGCAACGAGCGGGGTGATGAGAAGGGCAGCGCGACGGGTCGTCGTGGTCACGGGTTCATCCCGCGCGGCGCGGCGGCCGCGTCTTCCGGCGTCGACTCCAACAGGAGATGGTCGATGAAGTCGGTCAGCTCGGTCGGGTTGAACGGCTTGGTGATGTAGTAGTCGGCGCCGGCCTTCCAGCCTTCCCAGACCTCCGCGTCGGTGGCCTTGGCGGTGAGGAGGACGACCGGCAACTCCGCGGTGTCCGGGTTCAGGCGCAACGCGCGCAGGACCGCGTAGCCGTCCTGGCCCGGCATCATGATGTCGAGGACCAGCACGTCGGGCGGGATGCGCACGGCTTCCTCGTACGCCGCGTCTCCGTCGGCGACGGTCTGCACGTCGAAGCCCTCGGCCTCGAGGTTCAGGGCCATGACCGACCGGATCATCGGGTCGTCGTCGGCCCAGAGCACGCGCACGCTCTGTCGACGTTCGTCGGGCGCGGGTGAGGTCGTCACAGTCATCGCGATGTATCGGCGATTTGTCCGGAAAGACTTGAGTATGAACCGGGGGTTGCGTCCCGACCCGCGGCTTGCGAACATACGTTCGTGTACGGCGACTCGACGATCCTCCACGCCGACCTCGATGCGTTCTACGCGTCGGTCGAGCAGCGCGACGATCCCCGGCTGCGCGGTCGCCCGGTGATCGTCGGAGGCGGAGTCGTCCTGGCGGCGAGCTACGAGGCCCGCGCGTTCGGCATCCGCACGGCGATGGGAGGCGCGAAGGCCCGCCGGTTGTGCCCCTGGGCGGTCGTGGTCGAGCCCCGGATGTCGGCCTACACCGCGGCCAGCCGGGCCGTGTTCGAGGTGTTCGCGCAGACGACTCCGCTCGTCGAGGGGATGTCGATCGACGAGGCGTTCCTCGAGGTCGGCGGGCTGCGACGCGTGTCCGGCACCCCCACGGAGATCGCGATGCAGTTACGACGCGACGTTGCCGAGCAGGTCGGCCTTCCCATCACGGTGGGGGTGGCCCGCACGAAGTTCCTCGCCAAGGTCGCGAGCGGGGTGGCCAAGCCCGACGGCCTGCTCGTGGTACCGCCCGACGGCGAGCTCGCGTTCCTGCACCCGCTCCCGGTCGGGCGGCTCTGGGGGGTCGGGCCGGTGACGGCCGAGAAGCTCCACGATCGGGGCATCACGACCGTCGGCGAGGTCGCGATGCTCGGCGAGTCGACGCTGGTGTCCCTCCTCGGTCGCGCCTCGGGTCGGCACCTGTTCTCGCTCGCGCACAACCAGGACCCCCGTCCGGTTCAGGCCGGCCGCCGCCGGGGCTCGATCGGCGCGCAGCGGGCGCTCGGCCGCCCCGCCCGCGCGCCGGGCCAGCCGCAGCCGCGGGCGCCCGAAGCCGCGGTGGTCGATGCCGCGGTCGTCGCATTGGTCGATCGCATCACGCGGCGCATGCGGGCCGCGGGAAGGGTCGGCGCCACCGTGGTGGTGCGGCTCCGGTTCGGCGACTTCTCGCGCGCCACCCGCTCGCACACGCTCGATCGCGCGACCGCGCAGACCGAGACCGTGCTCGAGACCGCGCGCGCGTTGCTGGCGCACGTGATGCCGATGATCGAGCAGCAGGGTCTGACGCTCGTCGGCGTCTCGGTCGGCAATCTCCACGACAGCAGCGTGGTGCAACTGCTGCTGCCGTTCGACCGTCGCCTCGGTGGCGCGCTCGACACCGCGCTCGACGATGTCCGTGACCGCTTCGGATCGGCCGCGGTCACGCGCGCCGTGCTACTCGGTCGCGACCCCGGTCTGACGATGCCGATGTTGCCGGATTGACGGTTGCCGTGAACCTCAGCGGACCGTCGCCGGGGCCGGAGGCTGCTTCTTTCCGTACGCGATGGAGAAGGAGTTGCCGCTCGGCTTCGACGGCGTGGAGACCTGCTTGCCGTTCTGGACCATCGCGATCGCGTTGTCCGGGAAGCTCAGGACCGCGGGGCCCGGACTCCCGAAGTTGGCGCCGAGCGCGAGGTTGTAGAACTGCGTCTCCTTGTAGTGCGCCAGCGGAAGCGTGCCCTTCGAGTTCGACGGCGCTTCGAGGACGAACTCGGCCGAGGTCCCCGGACCCTTGTACGTCTTGTCGATCGTGAAGATCTGTCCGGTCGTCTCGTCCGCGATGGCGATCGTCCACTTGTTCCCTGCCGTGTTCTGCACCGACGCGGCCATCGTGTCGCCCGGCTTGATCTTCAGGGACGGAATGATCGTCTCCGACGCGGGCAGGATCTCCCACCACGCCCGGTAGACCGCCTTGCCGTTGACGAAGTCCGACTCGGTTCCGGTCTGGATGAGGTGGCTGTTGGAGAAGCCGTCGATCCCGACCCACGCGGACGAGTACCCGGTGATCGGTTTGACCGACGGCACGATCCAGGTCGCGGTCGCGTACGTGAACTTGATCCCCTTCGCCGCGGCGCCGCCGTAGCCCGACCAGTTGGACGACGTGAGACCCGGCCATGTTGCGAGTCGCGCCGTGGGCGCGCGCCGCGCCTGCAGGATCGGTGACGCGACTGCTGCGGGCGCGGCCGCCGCGATCGTCAGACCCGCCAAGCTCAACGCGATCGGCAGCACCTTCATCCGCAGCTTCATGGCGTGTCCCCTCCGTCGCTTCACGTGATCGGAGAAGCTATCCGCGGCGTTCGCCTACGGGGAAGTGCCGATCGTCACACGGTCGCGCGGCGCCGTCGCCCACTCGCGCCGAGCAGGACCAATCCTGATGCGAGCACGAGCAGCCCGGCGAGCGTGGTGCCGACGAGTGCGCGGGGCCCGGTCAACGCGAGGCTCGGGCCGGCCGCGACCGGATCCGTGGCCGGGGCGGCGCCGACGGGATTGCTCACCGGCAGCACCACCGGCGTCGCGACCGCGGGCCGGCAGCCCGGCTCCGGACGGCCGATGACGATGGTGTTCCCCCGCAAGGTCGGTTGGTTGGCCGACGCCGCGACCGACTCGCCGAGATAGACGACCTGGCACAGCGCCGGCTTGGCGGCCATGGTGCCGATCAATGGAGCGGGTCCCGCAGGCGGCGAACCACCGTTGGTCCAGGAGACCTGCGCCGCGTTCCACGGAGGGTCGAGTCGCGTCCAACCCGCGCCGTCGAAGAACCACGCGTCGGGCGTGAGCCGTTGGGTGGGTCCGGAGCCGAAGATGTCGCCGCCTCCGGCGAGCACCGCGCCGCGCATGGAGTCGGTGGGATTGTTCGCGAAGGCGAACGAGCTGAGCGCGCGCGCCGTCGGTCCACACGGGTGGCCCGCCGTGGTGCCGCACACCTTCGTCCAACGCGCGCCGTCGAAGGTCCACGTGTCGTCGACGGGTGCTCCGTTCGCACTCAGATCGGCCCCGCCGAACAGCACGTAGTGGTGCCCGTCCCATGCCATCGACGCGCCCGCCAGGCCCGTTGGTCCGCACGGTGATCCCGTCTGCCCGCACGTCTGTGTCCAGGTGCTCCCGTCGAACACCCACGTGTCGGACAAGATCCCCGAGTTCGAGAGGCCGCCGAACATCACCGCGGAGCTGCCGTTGCCGGCCATCGCCATCAGCGCGCGTCCGCCCGGACCGCACGTCGCGGTGGTGCAGACGCGGCTCCACGTCGAGCCGTTCCACCGCCAGGTGTCCCCGTTGGGCGGGTTACCGCCGCCGCCACCGATCGACGTTCCGAATCCTCCGTAGAGGACGACACCACCGGGCGCATTGGCCATGCCCTCGCCACCGCGCGCGCCCGGGCCGCACGCGTGCGTCGAGCCCGCGAGCAGGGTGCCGCACATCGGCTTCCACGTTCCGTCGGGCTCGTTCACCCACGTATCGCTTCGCGACAAATTGTTGTCGCCCGGTGCCTGACCGCCGTAGAGAACGACTCGCGTCCCGCTCGAATCGCCCGTGCTCGCGCCGAAGATGCGTCCTTGCGACGCAAGCGTCGCGTTCGTTGCGACGTGTGTGAACACGAGCGGCGGTGCCTGATAGTTCGCGCCCGCAACGCTCGCCCAACCCGAACCGACAACAACGCATCCGACTACCAACGCCGTTGCCGCCGCCCGCGCCAAATTGTGCATGAAGCCCCAAGCCCCGACCAGTGTGACGGCACCCCCATCGGCGCGCGCCAGCGTCGATCGGAGCAAAACGGGCAACAACTTCGATGGTTCCGGGCGGAGTTCGCCCCGCCGCTCGGCCGAGGACGACCCCGGAAAATGCGTTTTCGCGTCCGTTCCGCCCGGAACGAACGCGCGGTCGCGTCGGTACGGACACGTGCGTCATCGTCCCTGGTCTGCCGAACATTGCGCATGTGAAAGAAGCGCAGGCCAAGGCCGCCTGACCCGACCTGCAGGTCCGGCACGCGGGTCCGTTCCAAATGGAACGGACGCGTTCCGCGGGTTTTTGATCCCGGCGTTGTGGAGGCCGGTGCATCGCGCGGGTGAATCAGGCCCGGGTGACGGGTTCGTTTCGGTTCCAGGCCATCGCCGGCCCGCGCGCCGTGAGCGCGACGCGCGTGCCCGGCGCGAGGGGAACGTCGTCGCGAGCGAGAATCACGCCCGCGATACCGATGCCGCGCTCGCGGTCGGGTTGCACGGTGACGAGCGTGTCCGGTCCGTGATACGTGCTCGTGACGACCGTGCCGGTCACGCTCGCGCGAGCGGTGTCGGTGTCGATGGCGATCTGCTCCGGTCGGAGGAGCACGGTGACCGCGCTCGTACCCGCGTTCGCGTACGCCGACGGATGCAGCGCGACGGGCCCGAACGCCGTGGCCACGACGTCGCCCGCGACGGTTCCGTCGACGAAGTTGGCCGGACCGAGGAACGCGGCGAGCTCCGCGTCGAGCGGGGTGCGGTAGAGATCGAACGGCGGCGCGTGCTGCGCGACGCGCCCGTCGCGCAGCACCGCGACGGTGTCGGCGATCGACAGTGCCTCGGTCTGGTCGTGGGTCACGAGCAACGTCGTGGTCCCAGCGCGCCGCACGATGTCGACCACTTCGTCGCGCACCGTGGCCCGGAGTGCCGCGTCGAGCGCCGAGAACGGTTCGTCGAGGAGCAACAGTGCGGGTTCGATCGCGAGGGCGCGCGCGAGCGCGACCCGGCGCTGCTGACCACCGGAGAGCTGCTGCGGATAGCGCGCTTCGAGGCCCTCGAGCCCGACGATGTCGATGAGCTCGCGCACGCGACTGCTCTTGCGGCGGTTGCGGCGCAGACCGAAGCCGATGTTCGCGAGCACGGTGAGATGGGGGAACAGCGCGCCGTCCTGCGCGACGTAGCCGATGTGCCGGTGCTCGGGTGCGACGTGGATTTGCTTGGATGCCACCGTTGTCTCGCCGATGCAGATCCGGCCGCGGTCGACGCGCTCGAACCCGGCGGCGAGGCGCAGGATCGTGCTCTTCCCGCTTCCGGAAGCGCCGAGCAGGACCGTGAGCGCGCCCCGTTCGACCTCGAGCTCGACGCCTTCGAGCACGCGTGTCGATCCGAACGACTTGTGGACGTCGGTCGCGACCAGCGCGCTCATCGCGGCCGCCCGTCGAACGCCTGGAGGTCGCCGATCTCGATCGATGTCGTCGCCGCGGCCGCGGTGCCGAAGAGGCCGGATCTCCGTTCGAACCAGCGGGACAGGATGGCGCTCGGGATCACGGCGAGCACGATGAGCGCGGCGGCGTACGGCGCCGCGGCTCCGTACGAGGTGTTGCTCTCGTAGGCCCAGAACTGGGTCGAGAGCGTGTGGATGCCGGTCGGTGCGAGGACGAGCGTGAGCGTGAGCTCGCTCGCGACCGAGACGAACACGAGGCAGAAGCCCGCGACGAGACCGGGCGCGATGAGCGGCAACGTGACTCGCCGCCACGCGCCGACCGGTGAGCTCCCGAGCGATCGCGCCGCGTCGTCGAGCGCGGGGTCGGCCTGCGCGACCGACGCGCGGATGCAGACGAGCGCGAGCGGAAAGAACAGGATCGCGTACGCGCCGATGATGAGCGCGTTGGTCTGGTAGAGCGAGCGCGCGTAGCGGATCGAGAAGAACACCATGCCGAGGCCGATCACCAGGCCCGGGATCGACTGCACGAGGAAGGTACTGCGCTCCAGAACGGTGACCGCGCGACTGTTGTGACGCTCGGCGAGGATCGCGATCGGCAGCGCCATCGTGCACGCGAGCGCCGCGGCCGCCACCCCGTAGAAGCTCGTGTGCAGCGTCGCGGTGAGGAGCGAGGTGCCGTGGATGGCCGCGGACGTGCCGTGTTGATACCAGTGGACGATGACGCCGATCGGGACGCCGATCGTGAGGCCGACGAACGCGGTGAGGCCCAGCATCGTGGGGATGCGGCTCCGGTTGAGGTGGGCGCGCGTCGGCGAGCGGTCGGTGCGGGTGGCGTTGCCTTGGGAGCGCGCGCTGCCGCGCGCCAGCATTTCGAACGCGAGCACGAGGATCCCGAGCGCGACGAGCACACACGAGAGCGCGCTCGCGGCCGGAGAGTTGAAGCCCAGCGTGAACTCGGTGAAGATCGTCGTCGTGAAGGTGGGATAGCGGAGGATCTCGAACGCGCCGAACTCGGCGAGCAGCGCGAGCGTCACGATGAGGCAGCCGCCGAGGATCGCGGTGCGGATCTGCGGCAGCGTCGCACGGAAGAACGTCGCGATGCGTCCACATCCGAGGCTGCGGGCGGTCTCCTCGAGGGCCGGATCCGTCCGGCGCAGGGTCGCCGCGACCGGCAGGAAGACCAGCGGATAGAGCGCGAGGGTCATCACCCACGCGGCGCCCCACAACCCACGCACCGAGGGCGCGGCCGAAGACCACGCGTACGCGATCACGAAGTCGGGGATGGCGACGGGGATCACGAGCAGTGCCGCGAAGAGCCGCCGACCGGGAAGGTCGGTGCGTTCGACGCACCATGCGACCGCGGTGCCGACGACCGCGCACGCGGCGCTCACCACGACCGCCAGGCGGACCGTGTTCCAGAGCAACGTGCCGGTCAGGTGACGGAAGGTCAGGCGCGCGACTTCGTGACCACCCGCCTGCGCGGTCTGCAGCACGAGGAAGACGATCGGGAGCGCGACGATCGCCGCGACAGCGAGACCGATGCCGAGGACCAGCCGCGGGGCGCGGCGCGTCGTCAACGGCTCACCGCGCCGGCTTCGGGTTCCGTGGGTTGCATGCGTCGATTAGAGCAGCTGGGCTTCCTGGAGCAGCTTCAATGCGCCCGAACCGTCGCCGAAATCGGAGATGGTCAGGGGGTCGGGCCTCAGCTGCGGGAACGGACGGAGCTCCGGGCTGGCCGGCGCGTTCGAGCCGAGCGGGTACTCGAAGCTGACGCCCTTCGCGAGCACCCCTTCACCCTGCTTGCTCACCAGGAACGCCAGCAGCTTCTGCGCCTCGGCCTGGTGCGTGCTCGAACGGAGCACGCCCGCGCCGGAGACGTCGATGAGGTAGCCCGGATCCTGCGGCGCGAAGTAGGCGATCGCCGACTTCATCGCCGCGTCGGTCTCCTTTTGGAAGCGGAACCAGTAGTAGTGGTTGATGATCCCGATGGTTGCCGCGCCGCGGTTGACGTCGGCGACGAGGGTCTCGTTGTCGGGATAGATGTGGCCGGCGGC
Source organism: Acidimicrobiia bacterium (assembly GCA_038240075.1). Taxonomy (GTDB): domain Bacteria; phylum Actinomycetota; class Acidimicrobiia; order IMCC26256; family PALSA-610; genus DATBAK01. The sequence goes on along the minus strand of JBBSEC010000062.1, from coordinate 385 downwards.
GTTGCGCTTGACCGCGTTCAGCCAGATGAGCGCGGCGGCATCGCCCTGGTCCTTCGCGATCGCGGTGACGACCGGAAGGAAGTCGGTCTCGGCCGGCGCCAGGGCCAACTTGCCCTTCCACGCCGGGTCGGCGAGGTCGTAGATCGACGTCGGCAACGACGCGGCCGGCAACGACGACGTGTTGTAGACGAGGCAGCTCACTCGGGCCGACACACCGACCCAGTCGCCGGCAGGCGAGTTGTACTTCGAGTCGACGCTCGCGAGCCTCCGTGCCGTGACCGGGGCCAGCACGATCGTCTACAGGAGATCCAAGAGGGCGGGGGCGTTGTCCCTGTAGAATAATACGGCACGGGCGTGGGTGACCACCACCACCAACTGCTGTGCG
>JBBSEC010000061.1:0-27310 GCA_038240075.1 Acidimicrobiia bacterium | reverse complement strand
GAGAAGGTGCCCTGGGTTCCCTGGACGGCGACCGACACGTTCGCCGGCGCGACCCCGGTGGTCGACGAGAGCGCGTTCTCAGTGTCGGTGAGGGGGTCGTGCAGCAGCTTCGCCTGCACGTTGATGCTCCTGCCGCCCGCCGCCGCGCTCAGGATCGTCACCTTGGCGTCGGACTGGCCGGTCGGCTTGAGCGCATCGCGCGCCCCGGCCACCGTCGGCGTGATGCCCACGGCCTTCACCTGCCAGGACACACCACCCTTGAAGTCGATGCCGAGGTTCAGGCCGCGGATGAGGAGGCCACCGATGCCCGCGATGACGACGACGAGCGAGATGATCAGGTAGCGCTTCGAATGCTTGATGAACTCGAAGTTCGTGGTCTCGTGGATGAAGTCGGACGGACGGTGACGGCGGTCGACGCCGGGCGTCCCCGCCCGGCCGGATTGCATCAGCGGCGACTGATCGCTCACAGGTTCGTCTCCCGTGCGACGTCGAGACCGCTCGCGATGCCGATGCCCTTGAGGCGCACGAGCGTCGGTCGGCGCGACATCAACCAGACCATGGGATGCATGAAGCAGTACGCGAGCACGAGGTCGATCGCGGTCGAGATGCCGAGGAAGTACGCGAAGCCGCGCACCGACCCGACGGCCAGGAGGTACAGCACGACCGCGCCGATCAGCGACACGAGGTCAGCGGCCACGATCGTGCGGAAGGCGCGGCGGAACCCGGTGTCGAGCGACGAACGGATCGTCTTGCCCGTCCGCACCTCGTCCTTGAGTCGCTCGAAGTAGACGACATACGAGTCCACGGTGACACCTACGGAGACGATGATGCCGGTGACACCAGCCAGTGTCAACGTCAGGTTCTGGGTGTGCCCCAGATACGTGACGAGGGCGAAGAAGATCATCGCGGTGAGCCCGAGACCGAGCCACACGACGAGTCCGAGCAACCGGTAGAAGAAGATCATGTAGAGGGCCACGAGACCGAGGCCGATGAGGCCCGCGACGATGCCGGCCTTGAGCTGGTCCTTGCCGAGCTCGGGCGACACGCTCTGGACCGTCTGCTGCTTCTGGTCGAACTGCACCGGCAGCGCGCCGTACTTCAGCACCAGCGCGAGGTTCTTCGCCTCACTTGAGCTGAACGAGCCGCTGATCGTCACCGTCTTGCCGGTGATGCCCTGGTTGATGACCGGCGCCGACTGCACGACGCCGTCGAGGACGATCGCGACCTGCTTCTGCACATAGGGAGTGGCGACCTTGGTGACGAAGTCGTCGCCCTTGAACGTGACGTTGACGATCCAGCCCTGGGTGGAGTCGAAGACGGCCGCCGCGGTCGTGACCCGGCGACCGGTGAGCAACGTGGGCCCGACGAAGTAGCAACCCTGTTGCGGGTCGGTCGACTTCTTGGTGGCCTTGAAGGGCAACACCGCGTCGACGTTCGCCTTCAGCTTCGACGGTGCGGTGAGCAACGACTTGCAGGTGGTCCCCGGTTTGAGCGTGCTCGTCGTCGTCGACGCGGCCGTCGTGGTGGTGGTGCCCGGCTTGGTGGTGGTCGTGACACCCGGCGCGGTCGAGGCCGTCGTGCTGGCGGACGCGCTCGCGGGCGCGCTGGTCGTGGCGCCCGCGGCCAGCGGGCGGCTCTCGACGACGGGTTGCAGGTCGAGGCGCGTGCCCGGTGGTCCGGCAGCGCCCTTCTTGGCCGTGGTCGTCGCGCCCGGCGCCGTCGTGGTCGATCCGTTGACGGTCGTCGTCGCGCCCTTCACCGTGGTGGTGGCGCCCTTGGTCGTGGTGGTGGGCGCGCTGGCCGTCGCGGTGTACGGCACGAACTGGTTGACGACGCGGAACTGCAACTCCGCGGTCTTGCCGACCAGGGCCAGCGCCTGCGTGCGGTTCTTCGCGCCGGGCAGGTTGATCACGATCGTGTTGCCCTGGCGGTTCACCTCGGGTCCCGTGACGCCCAGCGCGTCGACGCGGTTGGTGATGATCTGCACGGCCGTGTTCAGGGTCGAGAGGTCGGAGCCCTTGACCGGAAACAGGACGACGGAGACGCCACCCTGGAGGTCGAGCCCGAGCTGCGGGCGCGAGTTCCCGAACAGGGTCGCGAAGAACGCGAGGAAGATCAGGACGAGCGTGACGGAGAGGAGCCAGACTTGACGGCGCACAGTAGGTCAGTCGGTCGTTTCGTCGGCTGACTGAGAATCGGGCGTGGACGGATCGACAATCCGACGTCCGACCGCGCCCCGCGCGAAGCGCACCACGGTGCCTTCGGCGATCTCGAGATCGAAGGTGTCCTGCTCCAGCCGGGTGATCCGGCCGAAGAGGCCGCCGGTCGTCATGATCTCGTCGCCTTCCGCCAGCTGGGACTGAACCGCCTCGACCGCGCGCAGTCGCCGCCGTGGGAGCACCACGAACAACATGACGCACGCCACCACCACGAAGCCGAGATACGCATAGGCAGCCACAGGAACGAATCACCGACTTCGACGGCGGAGAACCTCTGATCAGAGCGGAGCGAGCCTAGCGCCTGAGGCCCGCGATCCCCGACCGGTCCTCAGCCTCCTCAGTGAAGCGGCGACCGCGATCAGGCGGGGACGTCGAACACGAGGTCGTGATCGGCGGCAACGGCGGCGACGAGCCGCTCGAGCCGCGCGCCCCGGTTCATCCGGACCTGACCGGCGTACGCGGCATGGGGCAGGGCCGCGAGCCGCTCCGCCTCGGCGAGCGCGTCGGTCCGCACCCGGTCGGGCGCGACCGCCAGATCGAGAAAGCCGGCGTCGACCGCGCCGGCGGGGTCGTACATGCGTGCCGTCACCGTCGCCTGCTGGAAGTGACGCCGGCTGAGGCGCTCCTCGCTCAGCTCGACAGCCCAGCGGGGCAGGACCATCCCGATCTGGGTCTCGATGAGGCCGATACGGAAATCGCCGGTCGCACCGACACGCGAGTCGGCGCCGAGCAGCAGGAGTGCGCCGGCCGCGACTGCGTGCCCGGTGCAGGCGACGACGACCGGAACCGACGACGCGAAGCACCGGGTGATGAACGCTCCGCCCTCGGTCACGAGCCGGCCCGCTTCCTTCGCGCCCGCGCGCATGACCCCGAGATCGAAGCCGCCCGAGAGCATGCCGGGAGTGCCCGTGATGAGGAGCGCGCCCGGACCCGCTTCGTCGCCGTTCTCGGCGCCTTCCTCGACCCGGTCGAGCGCGGCGCCGAGCGTCGCCAGGACCTCATGGGAGATCGCGTTCGCCTTGCCGTGCGCGATCGTGGCGACGAGAACCCGACCGTCGACCTCGGTGGTGACCTGCGGCTGGTCCGCGTCAGGCGGTGGGCTGTCAGGCGGTGGGCTATCGGGCACGGCGCGCTCCGCTCCGGTGCGTCAGGAAGACGGTGGTTCGAACAGCGCGGGAGTATCCCCGAGGGCCTGCGTGGTCGGCAACCCGAGATGCGCATACGCCGCCGCGGTCGCGACGCGGCCGCGCGGCGTGCGCTGGAGCAGGCCGCACTGCAGCAGGAACGGCTCGTAGACGTCTTCCACGGTCTCGGGTTGCTCCCCCACCACGCTCGCGAGCGTCGTGAGCCCCACCGCCTGCCCCGCGAACGTGCGACACAGGGCCGACAACACCGCGCGGTCGACCTTGTCGAGCCCGAGCGAGTCGACCTCGAACAACTTCAGCGCGTCGCGCGCGGTCGCGAGATCGACGGTGCCGTCGCCGCGCACCTCCGCGTAGTCGCGCACGCGCCGCAGCAACCGGTTCGCGATGCGCGGCGTGCCGCGCGAGCGCGCCGCGATCTCCGCCGCGCCGGTGGGCTCCAGCGGAACGCCGAGGATCGACGCGGACCGCCGCAGGATCGTGGCGAGATCGTCGGTCGTGTAGTAGTCGAGCCGCGCGACGAAGCCGAAGCGGTCGCGCAGGGGACCGGTGATGAGCCCCGTGCGCGTCGTCGCGCCGACGAGCGTGAAACGCGGAAGGGGCAGGCGGATCGAGCGCGCGGTCGGCCCCTTGCCCACGACGATGTCGAGCTGGAAGTCCTCCATCGCGGGGTACAGCACCTCCTCGACCGCGCGGGGCAGCCGGTGCACCTCGTCGATGAAGAGCACGTCGCCGTCGTCGAGGTTGCTCAGGATCGCCGCGAGGTCGCCGGCGCGCTCGAGCGCGGGCCCCGACGTCGGCTGCATGCGCGCGCCCATCTCGACGGCGACGATCCCGGCCAGCGATGTCTTGCCGAGGCCAGGAGGTCCGGCCAGCAGGAGATGGTCGACGGCCTGGCCCCGCGCCTTGGCCGCGCCGAGCATGATGTCGAGGTGCTCCTTGAGCGCGGGCTGACCGACGAAGTCGGCGATCCGCCGGGGCCGGAGCGTGGTCTCCTCGGCCGCTTCCACCGGTGTCGCCGCGGGCTCCATGAGCTCGTCACGCACGGCTCGGCCTCAGCTGCCGGAGCGCGTCGCGCAGCATCGCTTCGACTCCCGCGTCTTCGTCGCCGTCGAAGCTCGCCATGACCTCGCGTACCTCTTCCGGCGAATACCCGAGGCCGCCCAGCGCTTCGCGCACCTCGGCGCGCCCGCTCGGTTGGGCCGAATGGTCACCGAGATCGAGATCGGGCATCGAGAGCCGCGCCTTCAGGTCGACGAGCAGGCGCTGCGCAGTGCGCTTACCCACTCCGGGTACGAGCACGAGCGCGTCGAGGTCGTCGGTCGCAAGGCAGCGCCGCAGCGCGTTCGGCGAGTGCACGCTCAGAATCGCGAGCGCGAGCTTCGGGCCGACGCCCGACGCACCGAGGACCGCTTCGAACGTGTCGCGCTCGTCGCGTGTGAGGAACCCGTAGAGCAACATCGCGTCTTCGCGCACGTGGAGGTGCGTGAAGAGGAACGCGGGCTCGCCCGGGTTGAGCTTGCCGAGTGCACCGGTGGGCACGAGCGCGCGGTACCCGACTCCCCCGACCTCGACGAGCACCTCACCGTTTGCCGTCCGTTCGAAGACGGTGCCGCGAATCGAGCCGATCATCGTGCACCTTTCTTCGCGGGCGCGGCCGCGAGCGCGGCCGCGATCGCGGTCTGCAGCCGCGACGGTTGCGTCCCGTCGACCGCCGGCACCGCGCCCTCTACCCGCGCGCGCCACGCGTGGCAGAGCGCCAGCGCGAGCGCGTCGGCGGCATCGGGTGGTTGCGGTGCGCGCGGGAGATCGAGGAGCTTGGTCACCATGGTCTGCACCGCGACCTTGTCGGCGGCACCGTCGCCGGTGACCGCGAGCTTCACCTCGTTGGGGCTGTACTGCACGACCGGGATGCCCGCGCGGGCCGAGACCGCGAGCGCGAGCCCGCTCGCCTGCCCGACCGAGATCGCGGTCCGCGCGTTCACCTGGAAGAGCACGCGCTCGACGGCCACCGCGCCCGGACCGATCTCGGCCACGAGGGCCTCGAGGTCGGCCTCGAGGGTCGCGAGCCGCGTCGGGAGCGGCGCCTTCGGGTCGGTCCGCATCACGCCGTACGCGATCACCGCGAAGCGGGCGCCGTTGCGCACGACCGCGCCGTACCCGCACCGCGAGAGGCCGGGGTCGATGCCCAGTACCGGCTGGTCGGCGGTCACGCGGTCGAACACGGGTTCGATCCTAGGGGTCGGACCGTCGTTTCCGGCGGACGGTTGGTTCTGATGGGGGAAAACGACCGAATCGGGCGCGCCGCCCCATCAGAACGAACTGCGGTAGTCGAGACGTGTGCCGGTGCAGCAGCTCGTTGGCCACGACGAAACCGAGCAGGTCGTCGCCGCCGTCTTCGTACGCGACGAACAGGTGCGTCCGGTCGTCGGCGAGGAAGGTCGCGGCGTCGGCGGGCGGCAGCGGAACCTCGTCGGGCTCGTCGACGCCGGCTTCCTCGAAGCGCGGGCCACTGAGCGCGAGTTGGGTCATCAGCGCTTCGTCGCCGGGCCCGAGCCGGCGCACGCGGACGCTCACGTCACCCGCGGCGCCGCCACCGCCGGAACAGCAGCAGGGCGACGATCACGCCGACGGCGACCGGGATCAGACGACGCACGACCGGCGCGCCCGCGGCCGCGAACAGATCGACGGGCTCGACGTCGGGCCCCGCGATGCGGCGCGGTCCCTGCGCCGCCGCCGCGAGCGGAGGTGCCGCGACGGCCGGCGCGGGCGCGGTCGCGGTCGCGGTCGCGGTCGACGACATTGAGGACATCGACGCCGTCGACGGCGCGGGCGCGGGATCTTCGGGCGGGGTCGAGGTCGCGGCCTCGCCGGCGAGCACGTCGGCTTCGAGTCGCTCGACGAACTGGCCGAGCAGCTTGGCCGACACGTCGCCGAGCACGCCGCGGCCGAACTGCGCGACCTTGCCGGTGATCGAGAGATCGGTGTGGACCGCCACCTCGGTGCCCGCCGCGTCGCCGGTCATGGTCACGAGGATCTTGGCGCTCGCGTTGCCCTGGCCCCGCGTGTCGCGCCCGGACGCGTCGATCAGGATGCGGCGCTGCGCCTCGTCGACCTCGGCCAACTTCGCCGTCCCCTTGTACTGCGCGGTGATCGGCCCGACCTTCACCTTCACGTAGCCGCGGAACTCGTCGCCGTCGATCTCCTCCAGCTTGGCGCCCGGCAGGCAGGGTGCGATCCGCTCGATGTCGAGGAGCACCTTCCACGTCTCGTCGATCGGCGTGCTCACTCGGAACGAGTCGGTGATCTCCATCGGGCCTCCAGGGCGGCGAGGTCGTGCTCGGTGTCGACATCGGTTGGCTCGCCGGTTCCGTCGCACGGCACTTCGACGACGGGATGGCGCCGCATCAGCACCCGTGCCCCTTCATCACCCTCGAGCCCGAGGGCCTCGGCCCAGTGTTCACGGGCGAGGAGCACCGGGTTGGCGCGAGTGCGTGCGTACGTCGCGACCGCGAGCCGCGCGCCCGAATGGTAGGCGCTCGCGAGTCGGCGGTACGCCTCCGGACCGACCCCGGGCTGGTCGCCAAGACCGACCACGACCGCCTCGACTTCCGAGCGCGGCTCCAGCGCCGCGATGGCAGTTTGGAGGCTCGACGCGATACCGCTCGACCACCGGTCGTTGTGCACGACCAGCATCTCGCCGCGCGTGTCGACTGCGGCCGCCGCGCGCACCGCGTCGGCTTCCCTTCCGAGCACGAGCACGAGCGGGGTGAGACCGGAGCGGCGCGCGGACTCGATCGCCCACGAGACGACGGGGCGCCCGCCGAGCTCGGCCGTGAGCTTGGGACGCGCGCCGAAGCGCGAGCCCCGTCCCGCGGCGAGCAGGGCCGCCGCGATGCAAGGGCCGGGGTGGGAATCGCCGCTCAGACTGCGGCCTCGAGCGCGCGGCGGACGAGCACGCGCGCCAGATGACGGCGGTACTCGACCGACGCATTGAGATCGCCCACCGGCTCCGTGCCCGCGTCGGCCTGCGCGGCCGCGTCGGCGACCGAGGCTCCCGACGCGAGCGCCTGTTCGACCGCGCTCGCGCGCAACGGCGTGGAGCCCATGTTGACGAGCGCGACGCGCGTCGCCGTGATCCCGCGCACGGCGAGCGCGCCGACGATCGCCCAGTCCTGGGCCCGCCGGTTGAACTTCTGGTACGAGAAGCCGTTGCGCCCAGTCGCGGCGACGCGGACCTCGACGAGCAGCTCGTCGGGTGCGAGCGCGGTCTCGAGAAACCCGAGGAAGAACTCCGACGACGGGATCGTCCGCTCCCCTCCCGGTCCGCGCACGACGAATTCGGCGTCGAGCGCGAGCAACGCCGCGGGCAGGTCGGATGCGGGATCGCCGTGCGCAACGGAACCACCGATCGTTCCGCGGTGGCGCACCTGGTTGTCGCCGACCTGCGCGGCGACGGCCTGCAGCACACCGCAGTGCTCGCCGAGAAGCGCGTCGGTCTCGAGGTCGCGGTGCCGCGTGAGCGCGCCGATGGCGACGGTGCCGCCGTCGACGCGCACGTAGGAGAGCTCACGCAGTCGGCCGACGTCGACGATGACCGTCGGAGTCGCGAGCCGCAACTTCATCAGCGGGAGCAGCGACATGCCGCCCGCGATGAACTTCGCCTCGTCGCCGTGCTCGGTGATCAGCGCAAGGGCCTCGTCGGCCGATCCGGCTCTGATGTAGTCGAACGGCGCCGGAATCATTGCCGTGCCGCCTCGGCCGCGACGAGCACCGATTTCACGATGTTGTGATAGCCGGTGCACCGGCAGAGGTTGCCTTCGAGACCGAGCCGCACGTCGCGTTCGGTCGGCGAGGGCTGCTCCTCGATGAGCGAGACCGAAGCCATGACCATGCCCGCGGTGCAGAATCCGCACTGCAAACCGTGGTTCTCCTGGAACGCGGCCTGCATTGGGTGCAGGGTGCCGTCGGCGGCCGCGAGCCCCTCGATCGTCGTGATCGCCGCCCCGTCGGCCTGCGCCGCGAGCATCGTGCAGCTCTTCACCGACTCGCCGTCGACGAGCACCGTGCACGCGCCACACGACGACGTGTCGCATCCCACCTTCGTGCCGGTGAGCACGCACGCCTCCCGCACGAAGTGCACGAGCAGCGTGCGCGGCTCGACATCGTGCTCTTCACGCCGTCCGTTGATCGTCATTGCGATGCGCATGGTGTTCGATCCCCGTCCTAGATCCCCGTCAATATGCCGGTGAGCTTTTCGGCCTTCTCGAACGTCGCGCCGTCGAGCTTCATGTCCTTGTAGCGGAGCACTCCCTCGCCGTCGACGACGAACACCGACCGTCGGATGCCGATGACCGGTGCGGCGACGCCGTACTCCTTGGCGACCGCGCGATCGGTGTCGGCGAGCAATGGGAACTGCAGGTTGCGCTTCTTCGCCCAGGCCTCGTGCGAATCGACATCCTGCGGTGAGATGCCGAGCAGCACCGCCGAAACGCCTTCGAACATCGCGAAGTCGTCGCGGTACGAGCACATCTGTTTCGTGCACACCGTCGTGTCGTCGCCGGGATAGAACGCGACGACCACCTTGCGGCCGCGGTACTCGGACAGCTTGAAGTCGCGTCGGACGCCGTTCTCGATCCCCGGCAGCGTGAAGTCGGGCGCCGGCTGACCCACGGAGAGGCTCACGCGGTCACGGCCTCGAGCACCGACTCCGGAATGTCGAAGTTGGCGTAGACGGCTTCGACGTCGTCGTGCTCCTCGAGCGCGTCGACGAGCCGGAGCACCGACTTCGCCGACGCCTCGTCTCCGAGCTCGACCGACGTCGTGGGGACCATCGTGAGATCACTCTCCTTGACCGGGATGTCGGCCGCCTCGATCGCGGTGCGCACCGCATGGAGCTCGGTCGGCGGGGTGGTCACCTGCCAGAAGTCGCCAACGTCGACGACGTCGTCGGCTCCTGCGTCGGCCGCGACCAGCATGAGGTCGTCCTCTCCCACCGCCTTCTTGTCGACCATCACCTCGCCGCGCCGGTCGAACTGCCATGCGACCGCGCCGGGCTCGGCGAACGAGCCGCCGTTGCTCCGGAAGATGTTCTTGATCTCCGCACCCGTGCGGTTGCGGTTGTCGGTGAGGGCCTGCACGAAGACCGCGACTCCGTGCGGCGCGTAGCCCTCGTAGTTGACCGACTCGTAGACGACGCCTTCTTCCTCACCGGTGCCGCGCCGGATCGCGCGCGTGATCGTGTCGACCGGCACCGACGCGTCTCGTGCCTTCTGCACCATCGTGCGCAGCGTCGCGTTCGACTCGGCGTCGCCGCCCCCGGCACGCGCCGCCACCTCGATCTGGCGGATCAGCACGGCGAACAGCTTGCCGCGCGCCGCGTCGGCCGCACCCTTCTTGTGCTTGATCGAATGCCACTTGGAATGGCCGCTCATCCGCCTGCCTTGGTGTTCGGTCTATCGGGAATGGGCTCAGCATCCAGGCGCAGACCGGAGGCGGGGGCATGCCGTAGGTCGGAGCCGCATGAGCATTGCAGGAACCGCTCGTGCACGCGGAGATCGCCCGAGAGCTCGGGGTGGAACGTCGCCGCCCAGATTGTGGCCTGACGGCACAGTACGGGGCGCCCCTCGTGCGTCGCGAGCACCTCGACGCCGGCGCCGGCCCGCTCGACGATCGGGGCGCGGATGAAGACGCCCGGAAACGGGCCACCCGCGATCCCGCTGATCGTGAGCGGAGCCTCGAACGAGTCGACCTGGCGCCCGTAGCCGTTGCGCCTCACCGTGACGTCGAGCAGCCCGAGCGGTTCCTGGTCGGGATTGTGTGATGAAGACAGTCCGTCGCTGATCTCACGAGCGAGGACGATGAGCCCCGCACACGTCGCGAGCGTCGGTCGGCCGTCGCGCACGATCTCGGCAACGGGGCCGCGCAGCCCCGACGAGTCGAGCAGCTTGTCGATCGTGGTCGACTCGCCGCCCGGGAAGGCCAGCGCGTCGATTCCGGCGAGGTGCTCCGGCAGCCGCACCAGCGTGACGTCGGCGCCGAGCGCGTCGAAGGCCTCCGCGTGCTCGCGAAACGCGCCCTGCAACGCAAGAACGCCGACTTTCACCAGCCGCGCTCGGCCAGCTTCACTTCGAGGCCCGCGATCTCCTCGCCCGGCATCGCGTCGCCAAGACCGCGCGACACCTTGGCGACGATCGACGCGTCGGCGTAGTGCGTCGTCGCCTCGACGATCGCCTTGCCGCGGCCCGCGGGGTCGGACGACTTGAAGATGCCGCTCCCCACGAAGACGGCCTGCGCGCCGAGCTGCATCACGAGCGACGCGTCGGCCGGCGTGGCGATGCCGCCGGCGCAGAACAACGGGACCGGCAGCTCGCCGCGCTCCGCGACCTCGGTGACGAGATCGATCGGGGCCCGCAGCTCCTTGGCCCAGCCGTAGCGCTCCTCGGGCGGCGCCGCGTGGAGCTTGCCGATGTCGCCGAGGATCGAACGCAGGTGGCGGACCGCTTCGACGATGTTGCCGGTGCCGGCCTCGCCCTTCGAGCGAATGAGGCACGCGCCCTCGGAGATCCGCCGCAGCGCCTCGCCCAGGTTGGTGGCGCCACAGACGAACGGCACCCCGAACGTCCACTTGTCGACGTGGTACGCCTCGTCGGCGGGCGTGAGGACTTCCGACTCGTCGATGTAGTCGACGCCGAGCGCTTCGAGCACCTGCGCCTCGGCGAAGTGCCCGATACGGCATTTGGCCATGACCGGGATGGTGACGACGGCCTTGATGCCCTCGATCATCGACGGGTCGCTCATGCGCGCCACACCGCCGTCGCGGCGGATGTCGGACGGCACGCGCTCGAGCGCCATCACGGCGACGGCGCCGGCGTCCTCGGCGATCTTCGCCTGCTCCGGCGTGACGACGTCCATGATCACGCCGCCGCGCAACATCTCGGCCAGGCCCCGCTTGACCCGGACCGTTCCGGTCGTGCGGTCGTCCGCCATCAGACCACTTCCTTCACATCAGTTCCTCGAGTCAGGAAACGCCCAGCCTACCGGGGGCCCGGAAACTCACGAGCCCGTTACGGGAGTTCCCGTTGGGGCCAGCTCCACCCAGGTCTGCCCCGGAGTCAGGCGCACCGTCGCGCCCGCACTGTCGACGAACTGCGCAGGACGGACGCGGTCGGGGCGCACCCAGCGGCCCGTGATCTCGTGCCCGGCGGTGAAGACGATCGCGTCGCCGCTGCCGACGAGGTCGGCTTCCGAGCCAATGACGCCGACTCCGCCGTCGTAGTGCACGAACATCACGACGACGTTGCGCGGCGCCTCCTGGACGCCCGACTCGAGGAGGTCGGTGTGGCCGAAGATCGACCGGTCCCACATCTGGTGCACCGGATCCCACGCGTAGCTCACGCCGTAGCCGCCGCCGAAGCCGACGGTCGCGTGGGTGACCACGACCCCGGGCACGGCCTGGTGCGCGGTCCGGTAGGTGAACAGGTGCGGAGGCGGAACCGGCGTACCGCCGAAGGCGAAGAGCTTCGCCGGGTGCGCGTAGAGGTTGTGCGGCGCTTGACGCGAGTGGTCGCGGAACATCGCCGATCCCGCGCGCGTCTCGTCGACCAGGGTCACCGGCGCGGTGCGGATGCTGTTGACCGCGTACGCGGCGCCGCCCGAGTAGACGAACAGGCCGCCGATCGGCGTGACGACGCTCTGGTCGGTCCGGCGCACCGACCGCACCGGTCCGACGACGTCGGGAACCTGCGACTGGAAGATCGCGAGCAGCCGGGTGATCTGACCCTCGACGACCTCTTCGTAGATCACGTCGGCCTGATCGAGCCCGATCTGCGGGCGCGCCGCGGGCGTGTTCTCGACCTTGATCGTGAGCGCGGGCCGGTGCGCCGCGCCCGACGTCGCGTCGCGCACACCCGTGAGCGGCGCGATCACTCCGCCCGGTCGGGGCGCGGCCGTGGTGGTGGTGGTCGACGCGTGCGTGCTCGTCGTCGTCGACACCGCCGCCCGCTTGCCGTGCTTGCCTCCCGTGAGCGCGACGGCCGCGACCGACGCGACGATCACCATGGCCACGACCCCCGCGATGAGCAACTGCGTGCGGGTCGGCCTGGTCACATCGCCTTCAGGACGCGGATGCGGTCTTCGAGCGGCGGATGCGTGTCGAAGAGGTGGTTGAACTTCGACGCAGGCCCTTTGGTCTCCTCGTCGAGCGGGCTCTCGATCCAGAGGTGCGCAGTCGCCTTCGACGCGGTGTGGATCACGGTGTGATCTTCGCGGAGCTTCTCGAGCGCGGAGATGAGACCGGGCGGGTAGCGCGTGAGCAGCACACCCGACGCGTCGGCCTGGTACTCACGCCGGCGGCCGATCGCGAACTGCATCACCGACGCGATGAGCGGTGCGAGGGCCAACAAGATGATGCCGAACACCGCGAGGATCGCGCCGAGCGGCCCGGAGTCGTTGTTGTCGCGCCGATCGCGACCGCCGCCCCAGAACATGAAGCGCAGGAAGAAGTCGGAGAGCAGCGAGATGATGCCGACCATCGTGACCGCGAGCGTCATCACGAGCGTGTCGTAGTTCTTCACGTGACTCAGCTCGTGCGCGAGCACGGCTTCGAGCTCGACGCGGTTCATCTTCTCGAGCAGCCCGGAGGTCACCGCGATCGCCGCGTGCTGCGGGTTGCGCCCGGTCGCGAACGCGTTGGGAGCGGAGTCGTCGATCACGTACAGCCGCGGCTTCGGCAACCCGGCCGCGATGCACAGGCCTTCGATGAGGTTGTGATAACGCGCGTAGGTCTTCTCGTCGGCCGGCGTGGCCCGGCTCATCTTCAACGCGATCTTGTCGGAGTTGTAGTACGACGCGAACGAGAAGCCGATCGCGAGGACCGCCGCGATCACGAATCCGATGACGCCGAAGCGCGTGAAGAAGTTGATGACCGCGACGACCGCGAACACCAAGAGGGCAAAGAGCACGATCATCACGATCGTGCGCCGCTTGTTCGCGGCGATCTGTTCGTACACGAAGAACCTCGGGCTTAGAACTGGACCTTCGGCACTTCGCGGTCGGTCGGGTCGTCGGTCTTGAAGTACTCGCGCGCCTTGAAGCCGAACATCCCCGCAATCGTGTTCGACGGGAACGTCTCGATCTTGTTGTCGTACTTCAGCACGCTGTCGTTGTAGAACTGCCGGGAGTAGGAGATGCGGTCCTCGGTCGAGGTCAGCTCCTCCTGCAGCGACAGGAAGTTCTGGTTCGCCTTGAGGTCCGGGTAGGCCTCGGCCAGCGCGAAGATCGACTTCAACGCGCCGGTCAGCACGTTCTCGGCCTGCGCGGTCTCCGCGGGGCCCGTCGCGCTGATCGCGGCGTTGCGGGCCTGCACGACCTTCTCAAACGTTCCCTGCTCGTGCGCCGCGTACCCCTTCACGGTCTCGATCAGGTTCGGGATGAGGTCGTGGCGTCGCTTCAACTGGACGTCGATCTGCGACCACGCGTTGTCGACCCGGTTGCGGAGCCGGACGAGGCCGTTGTACTGAAAGATGAAGAACAAGATCAACAGAACGACGATGACGACGATGATGATGACTGGGAGCACGGTCGCTGCCTTTCGCGACTTGGGGGAAAGCCGACTCAGTGTAGAGGCAGTCAGCCCTGTTTCACGGCCGCTTCGTACACATCTGCGTACGCCTCGGCGAGTCGGGCCATCGACAGCTCCTCGGCCCGGTGCCTTCCTTCCGTCACGAGCCGGGCACGGAGCGCGGCATCGTCGAGGGCCGTCCGGAGCGCGACGCGTAGCGCGTCGGGGTCGTCGGGCGTTGCGAGCAGGCCCTCACGACCGTCGCGCGCGACGTTCGCGTAGCCGTCGATCCGGGACGCGACGATCGCCACCCCTGCGGCCATGGCCTCGAGCAACACGACACCGAACGACTCGCTGCCGACGGCGGGCGCGCAGAAGACGGTCGCCGCGCGCAGGCGCCGGTCGCGTTCGACGTCGGTCACCGATCCGAGCCACTCGACGCCGGCGACACCGCGACCTCTGAGGTGCTCAGTCTGCGGGCCGTTGCCCGCGACCCAGAGCACCGCATCGCGCTCGATGCCCACCCACGCGTCGAGCAGCACGCTCAAGCCCTTGCGCGGCTCGTGCCGACCGACGAACAGCACGGCAGGCTTGCGGGCCGGCCACGGCTCCGCGTTCGCGAACCGGTCGACCTCGACGCCGTTCCACATGACGTCGATCTCGCACTCGCCGTAGGCCCGCGTCGCGGTCACGCGTGCAGCTTCCGACACCGCGACGCGCGCCGAGAGTCGCTCGAGGCGGCCGCGCAGCGCCGGAACCAGCCGCTCACTGCCGACCTCGCCCGAGATGTGGAACGTCCCGACCGTCGGCGCGTCGCGGTCGACGAGCAGCGCGAGTGTCGGCCCGGGGACGATCGGCTCGTGCAGGTGCACGATGTCGGGCCCGAGGCGCTCGCAGACATCGAGCGTGCGCTGCGCCACGACCTTGCCGGCCGCGATCGGCGCGAGCGATCCGTTGTTCTCCCAGTTGCGGCTCGGGCCGACGGAGATCACGCCCGGGCCGGGCGGGGGTCCGTCGCACGGGCCGAGCAACCGCACGTCGATGCCGAGCTTGCGCAGCTCGCGCGTCAGTCCGATCGCCTGCGCCTGCACCCCGCCGGGACGGGTCAGCGAATAGGGGCACACCATCAGCACCCGCATCACATGTGCTCCGCGCTCATGCGCGCTCCGCCGCGTGGCACTGGAGCCACTCGTCGGGTGCTCACGCGTGCTCCGCAGCTCGTGTGTCACTCGGCCAGTTCGGTTGGAGGAGGTGCCACTGCTGCGGTTGGGCGGAGATGAGGACCTCGAGTTCCTTCGCGAGCGCCTGCGTGATGCGCGCGACGTCGTCGCGAACCGTTCCCTGACGCGTCGTATCGAGCGGCGGCCGCACGACGGCATGATGACCGCCCTGCGGCCGGAAGTACACCGCGACGGGAACGATCGTCGCGCGCGCCCGCAACGCGAGCATCGCGGGACCACCGGGCATGGTGGTCTTCTCTCCGAAGAAGTCGACCTCGACGCCGTCGCCGCGCAGGTCGCGGTCGCACACGAGCGCGAGGATCCCGTTGTCGCGCAGCGCGCGCAACGACGCGGTTGCCGCATCGGGTCCGAGGGCGACGACCTCCATGCCCATGGCCGCGCGCACCGAGACGAACCAGTCGAACAGCTCGGGCGGCTCGACCGGCTCGACCACCGCGAGCAGTCGCTGGCCCTTCACCTTCGACACCCACGCGCCCGCGTACTCCCAGCCGCCGAGGTGCGGCAGCGCCAGGATGACCCCGTGCCCGGCCGCGAGCCCGGCTTCGACGTGCTCGTAGCCCTCCACCTCGAAATCGACATCGAGGTCGCCGCGCGCCTCGTGGGGCAGGCGGAACATCTCGAGCCAGTAGCGCGCGTACGACTCGAACGCGCCCGCCACCGCGCCGTCGAGCGCCGCGCCCTGCAACGCGCCGCCACTCGCACGGCTCAGGTGCCGCGCCGACATCTTGCGGCGCCCCGGCATCGCGTGGAGCAGGACCCGGCTGACCCCGGTCGCGAGCGGTCGCCCGACCGCGGGCGGAACCGCCTGCGCGACGAGCGCACTCGCGCGGTATGCGAGATACGTCACCCGTCCCGGAAGCGCCACGACGCCCGGTCAGGGCCGGGTGCGGCGGCGCGACGACAGGTGGCGCGCCGGCTTCGACCGGTCACGCGGACGACGGGTCTCCCACCAGGAGCGCAGTCGCGGCGATCCACCGTCGACACGCGGTGACGCGAACGGTCGGCGTTCACGGCGCGACTCGCGACGCGCGCGCGGCGGACGCACGGGCCGGTCGGCCTGGCGCCACACGATGACGAAGCGCTGCACCGCGGTCATCGCGGTGAGGACGAGCATCACCCAGAGGACGGGCACGAGAATGTCGAACGCGGCGCCGATCCCGAGGAACACGAACCGTTCGGCGCGCTCCATGAGTCCGCCGCGCGCCTGGAGTCCGAGCGACTCGGCCTTCGCGCGCTCGTAGGAGATGACCATCGAGAGGCCGGCGACGGCGAGCACGAGGACGGGGAGGTGCGGGTTGCGCGGTGCGAGGTACCAGGCGACGCCGCCGAGCAGCAGCACGTCGGAGACCCGGTCGGCAACCGAGTCGAAGAAGGCGCCCCGCGCGGTGGCCTGACCCGTGCGGCGCGCGACGGCGCCGTCGAGCAGATCACCGAGGCCGCTCACGGCGATGCCGACGACACCCCAGATGAGATGACCCGAGCCGATCGCGAAGGCAGTCGCCGCCGAGGCGAGCAGCCCGAAGGCCGTCAACTGGTCGGGCGTCACGCCGATCCGGCGCAACCGGTCACCGACCGGCTGCAGGCCCCGTTCGACTCCCGCCCGCCAATGTCGGTCGAGCATCCGGCCGTACGTCCCTTCCGCGTCGTGACCAGGGGTTCACTCCCTGGCTCGGCCTACCCCCAGGAGGACGGGGGCACACCCGACGCGCTCGCGTCCGCGAGCAAGGGTACCAGCACCTCTCCTCGAACCGTGCGACCGGGAACCGCGGGCGGCCCTACCTGATGTTGCCGACGCCGATGCCGTAGCCGGTGAGCGCGCCATGGGTCGCGTCGGCGAACCGGACGACGAACCGGTCGTTCGGCACCGGGCGGTTGTGGGCCCGGATCGTGACCGTGACGTAGAGGCGGGTCTGCCCCGGCGCGAACGTCAGCGTGCCCGACGTGCCGACGTAGTCGACGCTCGAGCGGGCGTTCACCGTGGGCGGTGCCGACACGGTCTTGTAGCGGACCGAGACGGCCACGGTGCTGCGGACGTCGAGCGTGACCGGGATGCGCATCGTCACCGCGCCGTGCGCCGGCTTGGCCACCGTGGCGACTCCCGCCGTGATGTGCGGGATCCGGGGCGTGACCGGCGGAACCGGCGGAACCGGCGGCGTGGTCGTCGCCAGCACCTGCTGCACGGCCCCGAAGACCGCCTTCGGCACGCCGGAGTGATCGAGCATGCCCATGTTCTGGTCGACGTCGGACGGGTCGGTCCCGCTGTCGCGGACCGTGTAGAAGATGATCGGGCCGTGGAAGCTCCAACTCGTCCACTGCGTGATCGCCGCCGAGATGTTGGTCGCCTGCGCCGACGGGCTCACGGCGTTCGAGCTCGTGCCGGTCGGGAAGCCGACCTCGGTGCCCCAGATCTTCTTGGCGCCGTCGCCGTTTGCCGCCATCAGCGTGTGCACGGCCGGCGTCTCGTAGAAGGTGTTCCAGGTCGCGGCGTACATCGGCGCGTACGGATACGAGTACGGGTGGTAGCCCACGGCGTCGAAGCTGCCGCCGCCTCCGTCGGCGTAGACCGACTCGAGGAAGCCGAGGGCCGCGACGTTCGTGCCGTTGCTGACGGCCGGCGAGAGGCCACCGGTCACGACGGTCGCCGACGGATCGGCCCCCTTGATCGCCGCATTCGCGGGCACGAGCAACTGCGTGTACGCGAGCGCGTCGGCCTTCGGCGCCCAGAACGCGGCGTTGTTCGGCTCGTTCCAGATCTCCCAGTCGTGGACGCCCAGCGGCGCGTAGTGCTGCGCGAGGGCTCCCACGAACGTGGCGTAGTCGGCCGGGTTCGTCGGCGGGTACTTGTTCGTCGGGCCGGTGCGCGCCCAGCTCGGCGTGTAGTCGGCGATCCCCAGGACGTGCAGTCCCCGCGCCTCCGCGGCGCGCACAAAGATGTCGGTCGCGGTCCACGTGTACTCGCCGCGCCGCTGCTCGATCGAGTCCCAGAAGAAGTCGGCGCGCACCCAGGTCATGCCGGCGGCGACGATCGCGTCGAGGTTGGCGTTCATCTGGGCGGCGGGCTCCCACGCAATGCCGGGCTGCTGGCTGCCGACCTCGGTGTTGCCTGCGGCCGGACTGCCCACGGCCGCGGAGAGGTTCGCGCTCCGCCGGGCCGCCAATGCCGGCAGCAACGCCAGCACCAGCACGCCGACGGCAACGACGCTCAGGCGCCGTCGAACCCCCGAAACTGCTCCCATTGAAGATCCCTCGTTCGCCCATTCCCCGGTCGTCCCGGTAGGGAGGCATCGACGCGGGGCCACCCAGGGTGAAGGATCAATCGCTGAGCGCCACGTGCCCGCGGGGCGCGCGGTTCCTAGAATCAGGCTCCCAACGGCACGTCACTGGGGGGTCTGTGAGCACATTCCCGACGTCCAAATTGCGCAATGTCGCCCTGGTCGGTCACGGAGGCGCAGGCAAGACCTCCCTGGCCGAGGCCCTGCTCTTCACTGCGGGTGCGATCCCCCGCCTGGGCCGCGTCGAGGACCACAACACCACGTGCGACTTCGACCCCGAGGAACAGCGGCGTCAGATCTCGGTGTCGCTCGCCCTCGCTCCGTTCGAGCACCTCGGACACAAGGTGAACGTCATCGACACGCCCGGATACGCCGACTTCATCGGTGACGTCGCCGCCGCGCTCGAGGCCGCCGACATGGCGCTGTTCGTCGTGTCCGCGGTCGAGGGCGTGGAGGTACAGACCGAGGTCGCGTGGAAGATGGCCGAGGCCCGCAACCTTCCGCGCGCGATCTTCATCAACAAGCTCGATCGCGAACGCTCGTCGTTCGCGCGGACGCTCGATCAGCTGAAGGAGCGGTTCGGCGCGGGCGTCGCGCCGCTGCAACTCCCGATCGGCGAAGAGACCGCGCTGCGCGGGATCGTCGAGCTGCTCACCGACGTCGCGGTCACCTACGACGGCGCGTCGACAACCGGCACCGAGGGTCCGTTGCCTCCCGAGATGGCGTACGAGGAGCACTCGGTGCACGACGCGCTCATCGAAGGCATCGTCATCGGCGACGACGACCTCATGGAGCGCTACCTCGGTGACGAGGCGATCGAGACCTCGGAGCTGGCCGCCGCGCTCGCAAGCGGAATCGCGCAGGCATCCGTCTTCCCCGTGCTGTGCGGCAGCGCGACGAAGCTGGTGGGCATCGACCGCGTCGCGCGTTTCCTCGTCGACGAGGCACCCGCGCCCGAGGTCGTCGACGGACCGGCGGCGGCGCTCGTCTTCAAAACGATCGTCGACCCCTACGTCGGACGCGTGAACCTCTTCCGGGTCGTCCAGGGATCGGTGAAGACCGACGACACGCTCACGAATCAGCGCACGCGCACCGACGAGCGCCTGCACCAGTTGTTCGTGATGCGCGGGAAGGAACAGGAGACCGTCACCGCGCTGGAGGCGGGCGACCTCGCCGCGGTGGCGAAGCTCAGCGACACCTCCACCGGCGACGTGCTCAACGCGAAGGGCGCGTCGGTCGACATCCCGAGCATCGTGCCGCCCGAGCCTGTGCTCGCCGTCGCGATCAAGGCGCACTCGAAAGGCGACGAGGACAAGCTCGCCAACGCACTCCACCGGCTGCAGGACGAAGACCCCGCGCTGCGGCTCGAGCGCAACCCGGAGACGCACCAGACGTTGCTGTGGGGCATGGGTGAGACCCACGTGTCGATCGCGCTCGAACGACTGACGCGCAAGTTCGGTGTCGCCGTCGACACCGAAGACGTGCGGGTGCCGTACCGCGAGACGATCACGCAGCTCGCGGAGGCCGAGGGCAAGTACAAGAAGCAGACCGGCGGCCACGGCCAGTTCGGTGTCGCGTGGGTGCGGCTCGAGCCGCGCGAGCGGGGTGCAGGCTTCGAGTTCGCCGACGCGGTCGTCGGCGGCGCGATCCCCCGCCAGTTCATCCCCGCGGTCGAGAAGGGCGTCGCGGAGACGATGGAGCGCGGCGGGCACTACGGCTTCCCCGTCGTCGACGTGAAGGCGACCGTCTACGACGGCAAGCACCACCCCGTCGACAGCTCGGAGATGAGCTTCCGCATGGCGGGGTCGATCGGGTTCCAGGAGGCGATGGCGAAGGCGGGCCCGATCCTGCTCGAGCCGATCAGCACGCTCACGGTCACGGTGCCCGAGGTGAACCAGGGCGACGTGATGGGCGACCTCAACTCGAAGCGCGGTCGCATCCAGGGCTCGGCCGCGGTCGGTCACGGCGAGGTCGAGATCGCCGCGTCGGTGCCGACGTCGGAGATCCTGCGCTACTCGATCGACCTCCGCTCGATGACGGGCGGGCGCGGTCGCTTCGTCGCCACGCATTCGCACTACGACCCGGTGCCGGCCCACCTCGTCGAGAAGGTGCGCATCAACGCGACGAAGGAGCCGGTTCGCGCCTAACCGGTTCGCGCCTAACCCATGCGCGCCTAACCGGTTCGCGCCTCACCCATGCGCGCCTCACCGGTGCGCTCACGCAACCGGTCGCGGATCTCGGTGAGCAGCGCGACCTCGTCGCTCGCCAAGGGGTTCTCGCCTCGGCGGTGTCGGCTATCCGGCGGTGGGAACCACCACGGCCGTGCAGAACGCGCAACGCCGGGCCCCGGACGGGATGCTGCTCAGGCACTCAGGGCACTCCCGCACCGTCGAGTCGACGTCGGGCTCGGTCTTACGCCGCTCCATGAGCATGTTGATCGGCTTGACGACGAAGAAGAACACGGCCGCGGCAATGCCGATGAACGCGATCAACGCGTTGAGAAACAACCCGTACGCGAAGACCGAATGGCGGATCGTGAAGTGCAATGCCGCGAAGTTGGTCTTTCCCGGTATGGCGATCAACGGGGTGAGCAGGTAGTTGACGAACGCGGTGACCACCGCGCCGAACGCGGCGCCGATGACGACCGCGACGGCGAGGTCGACGACGTTGCCCCGCAGTAGGAACGCCTTGAAGTCCTTCAGCACCACAGCCTCCGTTCGCACACGACTGGAACCCGCAGACACTACGGGCGGCCGCGCGTCGCGACAACCGTCCGCGTGTTACGACGGTGCGTCGGTGCCGAACTCGGACCAGTCTTCGGGGTTCGCCTCGGTGTACTCGCCGAGCACGTGACCGTCGACCGCGTCGAGCTCGACGAGACCGCGAACACTCGGCGGCTCGTCGGCGCTGTAGAGCAGGATCCGCCACGCAGGGCGACTCCGCAGACCACGCCACGCGAGCTGCGCCGACGCATGGCCGACGGGGAACCCGACCGTGCGGCTCGCGACCGCGAGCGACTCGGTCTGATCGACCTTCAGTGGCCACGCGGTCGCGAAGTGGTACAGCGCGATCATCGCGAGGATCACGGCCGCGGCGAGCAAACCGCCGTTGCGGCTGTTGGCGTAGCCGGCGGCACAGGCGGCCGCGACCACCACGTACATCGTCCCCGCGATGCGGCGCCGGCGGATGTCGGGGAACTGGTAGACGCCGACGTACGCGCTGACATCGAGGTCGGCCGGAAGCGCGTCACCCTCGATCGCGGGCTTCGGTTCCTCAGGCTCGCGGGCGTCCTCGGGCACGTCCCGAACCTAGTTGCCCCGCCCGCCCCCACTGCGATCGGTGGGCCAGGCGGCGCGCAGCTTGGTCCAGCCGGTTGCGAGGTCCTCGGGGAGCACGCGCACCTCGGCCACGACCGTCATGAAGTTGGTGTCGCCCTGCCAGCGCGGCAAGGCGTGCACATGCAGGTGCCCGGGAACACCCGCGCCCGCGGCTTCGCCGAGGTTCATCCCGACGTTCACGCCGTCAGGCCCGTACGCGCGCTTCGCCGCGCCGACCGCGCGGCGTACCGCTTCCATCAGCGCGCCCGCTTCCGCAACGCTCAGGTCTTCGAGGTCGGGGACGTGACGGCACGGTGCAACGAGCAGATGGCCCGAGCCGTAGGGGTACAGGTTCATCACCGTGACGGTGCTGTCGGTGCGTTCGAGCACCAACGTCTCCGCCGTGTACACCGAGTCTTCCGGCAGCATGCACAGCGCGCAGAGGAAGCAGTCGGTGTCGGGCACCCCGGCGAGCTCCGAGACGTACCGGGACCGCCACCCCGCCCAGAGACGTTCCAGACTCACCGGAGCAGGCGCCCCAACCGGGACCAGTCATGATCAGACGGCGAAGCGCACGCGGATGCGACCATGTTCACAGTTTCTCGGCGATGTCGAGCGCGAGGCGTTCGATGAAGGTGTCGACCGGGACGTCGCGCTCGGGCTCGTCGCCGCCGCGTGCGTTGACGCCCACGGTGCCGGCATCGCCGTCGCTGTCGCCGACCACCAGCACGTAGGGCACCTTCTCGCGCTTGGCGCGCCCGATGCGCTTCCCGAGACCGCCGCTCGATCCGTCGATCACCTCGGCGCGGTACCCCTCCGACTTCAGGCGATCGACGACACGGAACGCGTACGGGTCGTGCCGGTCGGCGACTGGGAGCACGATGACCTGAACCGGAGCGAGCCAGACGGGGAACGCGCCGGCGTAGTGCTCGACGAGCACACCGAAGAAGCGCTCGATCGAGCCGAAGAGGGCGCGGTGGATCATGATCGGCCGCTTCCGCTCGTTGTCGGCCGCGATGTAGTGCAGATCGAAACGCTGCGGGAGCTGGAAGTCGAGCTGGATCGTCGACAGCTGCCAGGTGCGTCCGATCGCGTCGCGCGCCTGCACCGAGATCTTCGGGCCGTAGAACGCGCCGCCACCCTCGTCGAGCACGAGATCGAGGCCCATCGGCTCCGCGGCGATGCGCAGCGCTTCGGTCGCCTCGTCCCACTCGGCGTCGGTGCCGACAGCCTTGCCCGGCGGCTTCGTCGAGAGCTCGAGGTAGAAGTCGTTCAACCCGAAGTCGCGCAGCAGATCGAGCACGAAGTGCAACAGCGACTGGATCTGGTCGGTCATCTCCTCGCGCGAGCAGAAGATGTGCGCGTCGTCCTGGGTCATGCCCCGGACGCGCGTGAGCCCGTGCACGACACCCGACTTCTCGTAGCGGTACACCGACCCGAACTCGAACAGCTTCAGCGGCAGCTCGCGGTACGAACGGGTACGGCTGCGGTAGATCAAGATGTGGAACGGGCAGTTCATCGGCTTGAGGTAGTACTTCGTCTCGCCGTCGAGCTCCATCGGCGGGAACATGCCGTCGGCGAACCAGTCGAGGTGCCCGGAGATCTCGAACAGCTCCGACTTCGTGATGTGCGGCGAGTTGACGAACTCGTAGCCCGCGGCTTCGTGCCGCTTGCGCGAGTAGTCCTCCATGATCATGCGGACCATGCCACCCTTCGGGTGGAACACCGCGAGGCCCGACCCGATCTCCTCGGGGAACGAGAAGAGGTCGAGCTCGGCGCCAAGCTTGCGGTGGTCGCGTCGCTCGGCTTCCTCCAGGCGGTGCAGATGCTCGGCGAGCGCGGCGTCCGACTCCCATGCGGTGCCGTAGATGCGCTGCAGCATCGGACGCTTCTCGTCGCCGCGCCAGTACGCGCCCGCAACCTTCGTGAGCTGGAACGAACCGAGCCGGCCGGTCGACGGGACGTGCGGCCCGCGACAGAGATCGACGAAGTTGACGGCCTCACCGTCCTTGGCGACGTTGCGGTACAGCGAGACGCCACCTTCACCGCCGACTTCACCGGCGTCGTCGGTGTCGGCCTCGCCGGTGCGCACCTTGGCGATGATCTCGCGCTTGTAGGGCTGATCGGCGAAGACGTCGAACCCGGTGTCGTAGTCGACCTCGTCGCGGACGAAACGCTGGTCGCTCTTGATGATCTCGCGCATCTTCTTGGTGATGCGCTCGAGGTCGTGCTCGCTGAAGTGGCCGTCGTCGGGCAGCTCGAAGTCGTAGTAGAAGCCGTCGGCGATCGCAGGCCCGATCGCGTACTTCGCGCCCGGGAAGAGATCGGTGACCGCCTGGGCGAGCACGTGCGCGGTCGAGTGCCGCAGCACTTCACGGCCGCCGTCGGAATCGGCGGTGACGAGCTCGACCTTGGCGTCGTGGTCGATCGGCGTGCCCGCGTCGACCCACTCGCCGTCGATCTTGGCTGCGACCGTCGCCTTGGCGAGGCGCTTGCCGATCGAACCCGCCACATCGACCGGCGTCGTGCCGGACGGATAGTCGCGTGTGGAACCGTCGGGCAACGTGACCGTGATGTCTGGATTCACCCGATCGACAGTACCAGCGGGCCCTCTCGGCTCCGTGCGACTTCCGGGGTCAGGCGTGGTCGCCGAGGGGCCGGCTGAGGTCGACACCGACGAGCATTCCGAGCTCGCGCAGCACGACCGGCGCACTCGCGTCACTGCCGCCCGAGAGGATGGCGCTCGCGAGATCGTCGAGCGCGTCGAGCGCGCCCGGCGTGTCGAGGTCGTCGTCGATGGCGGCACGCACGCGCTCCGCGAACGGTCGCGGGTCGGGACCGTCGGGGCTGTTCGCGGCGGCGAGGAGCCGGTGCAGGAGCGCGCTCCCCTCCTCGATCTCCGCGTCGTACCACTCGAACCCGGACCGGTAGTGATGATGCATCAGCGCCAGGCGCACCGCTCGCGCGTCGCAGTGCTTCAGGAGGTCGCTCACAAACACGAGGTTGCCGAGCGACTTCGACATCTTCTCGCCCTCGTACCCGACCATCGCGGAGTGCATCCAGTGGCGCGAGAACGGCTGGCCCGTGAGCGACTCGCTCTGCGCGATCTCACATTCGTGGTGCGGAAAGATCAGGTCGGTCCCGCCACCGTGGAGATCGAGGGTCGGGCCGTGCTCCTCCATCGCCATCGCCGAGCACTCGATGTGCCATCCGGGTCGGCCCCGGCCAAACGGTGCGTCCCACGCGGGCTCGTCGGCGAGCGAGGGCTGCCACAGCACGAAGTCGAGCGGCGCGCGGCGGTTGGGATCGTCGGGATTGCCGCCCCGCTCGCGCGCCAGCTCCAGCATCTCGGCGGGCGAGCAGTGCGACAGGTTGCCGTAGTTCGCGAACGTCGAGACGTCGAAGTAGACGGTGCCCTCCGACACGTAGGCGTTGCCGGCCGCCAGCAGTCGCTCGACGAGGTCGACGATCAAGCCGATCGCCTCCGTCGCGCGTGGCTCGGCGATCGGTGGGCGCATGCCGAGCGCATCCATGTCGGAATGGAAGCGGGCCATCTCGGCCTCGGCCAGCTCGAGGTACGGGATGCCGAGCTCGCGCGCTTTCGGCAGGATCGAGTCGTCGACGTCGGTGATGTTGCGCACCATGCGCACCTCGTGACCGAGCTCTTCGAGCCGGCGCACGAGCAGGTCGTAGGTGAGATACGTGGCCGCGTGGCCGAGGTGCGTCGAGTCGTACGGCGTGATGCCGCACACGTACATCCGCACGACCGGCGGCGGATCGAACGGTACGACCGCGCGTTGCGCGGTGTCGTAGAGACGCACGCGCTCAGACTCCGGTGAGCCGCAGGCTGGCGCGACCCTTGTGGCGCACGTTGATCGTGAGAAGCACCGCCGCGAACGTCTCCATCCCGACCGCGTTCTGCAACGAGCCGCCGTCGAGCGCGCGCAGCTTCGGGATGCTGCGGGTGATCTCCATGAGCGTCTGCCGCGCGTCGTCGTCGTCGCCGAGCACGACGACGTCGCTCTCCATCTCGTGGTCGAGCTCACCGAACTCCGCGGCCGGCACGAGGTGGAACGCGGTGCACACCTTGGAGTCCCAGAGCAGCGCCTGGATCTCGGCGGCAATCGATCCGTGCGGCGGCAGGATCGCGTTGAACTCGTTGCCGTTGCGCACGAGGTGGTTGGCCATCGACACGACGACCTTGCCAGCCAAGCGGCTCGAGTGCTGCTTCACCGTTGCGATGACCGAGTCGGCGTTCACCGCGAGGATCACGACCGGCGCGTCGCACGCCCACGCGTTGTCGCACGGGATGAGGCCCGAGACCTTGTCGCCCCACTCGACCTTGAGCTCGTCGACGACCTGCTTGGCCCGCTCGACCTCACGAGAGCCGAACAGCACCTCGTGGCCCACACTCGCCAGTCGGGCCGCCAGGCCTCGACCCGCCGGACCCGTCGCCCCCAAGATGCCGATGCGCATCGGGGAAATATAGGTGAGTGGGCGCGCGGCCATTCCCCGGCCCCGCGAACGAAGCGGGCGGAGTGTGGAACCGAACGGCGACTCGCGTCTCAGTAGGGTTGTGAATCGAGACGTCGATGCCGCGGTCCCGCCGGCAGGCGGTGGTGGGGGCTTCCGTGTGAGCGACCCCGACTTCGCCACGTTCTACCGCGAGAACTCGTTGTGGGCGGCCCGGCTCGCATACCTGCTCACCGGCGAGCGCGGGTTCGCCGAGGACCTGATGCAGGAGGCCTTCGTCGGGCTCTACGGGCGCTTCGACAATGTGGAGAACCCGCGCGCGTACGTCCGCGTCTCCCTCGTGCACCTCGCGAACCGGCGGCGAGCTCGCGAACGACGACGCGCCATCGCGCATTCGCTCGTCGTCTCACGCGACACCGTGAATGACGAGGCCGATGAGGTCTTCGACGTCATCGCGGCGCTGCCGGCGAGGCAGCGCGCCGTCATTGTTCTCCGCTACTTCGAAGGACTGAGCGAGTCGGAGATCGGTGCCGCGCTCGGCTGCGCTCCCGGCACGGTGAAGTCGCTCGCGTCGCGCGCGATCGAGCGCTTGCGAAAGGAGATCGAGCCATGAGCCCCGAACCCGATGGCGACACCACCCACGTCGAGGAACGAATCCGCGCCGCGCTGAAGGAGGTTGCCGAGCGGGTCACGCTTGCCGGCGACCTCGAGCTCCTCGCCCCTGATACGTCGGCCGCGGAGCACCGCGGCCCGGCCCGAAGGTTGGCCGTGGTCGGGATCGCCGCCGCGTGCGTCGTCGCGCTCGCCGTGGGGGTCGGCGTCGCCGTGCAGCACGGTTCGAGCCGCGCGCCGGTCGCGAGCGACCCGCCGACGGGCGCGTCCACCGAGTCGACCGGCCCGACCTCGACCGCTTCGCCGTCGACAGCACCCGATCCGAGGGCGGCGGGCGCGCTCGCGGCGTGGTCGCACTTCCCCGTCGACGCACAGCCTCGGCCGATCGTGCTGATCGGCGAAGCGGTCGACGGGCCGGCTCGCGGGTTCACGAACCCCGACATCCGGATCGCCGACGCGGAGAAGGAAGCCTT
>JBBSEC010000060.1:0-27623 GCA_038240075.1 Acidimicrobiia bacterium | reverse complement strand
TGTTGCGCTGGGAGCGTCTCGATCGCGGCGGCGAGATCGAGCAACTGGTCGCGGTCGACGGGTTCAGGCGCCGACACGGCCGCGAGCGTCTCGACGACGGTCCCCCGCCGCCGGACCGAGCGCCGTTCGTTCAGCATGCGGCGGACCGCGACGTGGCGCACCCAGGCCGCGGGGTCGTCGAGATGCGCGATCCGCGACCAGTCGGCCGCAGCCTTCGCGAACGACTCCTGCAACGCATCAGCCGCGCTGAGGTCTGCAGCCGAGAGCACGCGGAGCAGCCGCGGATACTCGGTGCGGTAGAAATCATCGAAGCTGCGGTCCCGTTGGTCGCTCACCGAGGGAGAGTCTTTCGCTGATGTCGCAGGCACGCACAGGACACACCGCAGCCGCCCGGAATGTTTGGTTCGCACCGAGGGTCACCGAAATCCGCCGTCGGGGGCGCGAACATCGACAGATGCAGGAAGCACACGAGGGCGACGTGGCTGCGGCGTTGACCGAGCACCTCCGGATCGCGTTGGTCCGCGCGTTCGGCGCCAACGAGTTCGAGGTCTGGCTCGGCAAAGACGGGTTGGTGCAGCACTCGGCGCGCGAGATCGCGGAGGCCTCGGTCTCGGCATTGGCACCGCTCCTGAAGGACACCCGCGTCTCGGCCACCGCCCGCTCGCTGATCGACGAGCACCAGCTCGCGACTCCAGGCACGCCACCCGACTCCTGGTAGATGGCGCGCCCGTCGCGCACTCCCATCAGCGCGATGTCGGCGTGGACCGTGCGCGTGCTGATTGGGTTCGCGGTTGCGATCGCGGCGTGCGGTGGAGGCGCGTCGCGCGCGTCGACGACGACCCACTCGGTTCCGACGACGTCGAGCACCACGACGACGGAGCCGGCGACGACGACCACGCCTCCGCGGCCGGTCGTATTGCCCAAGGGCTCGGTCACGTTTGCGTTCGCGGGCGATGTGCATTTCGAAGGCCCGTTGCGCAACGCGCTCGCCGCTGATCCCGCCGCCGTGCTGGCATCAATCGCGCCCTCGCTCCGCGCATCCGACATCGCGATGGTCAATCTCGAAACCGCGATCACGCAACGCGGCTCGCCCCAGCCGAAGGAGTTCACGTTCCGAGCGCCGCCGAGCGCGTTGGCTGCCTTGACGGCTGCCGGCATCGACGTCGCCACCGAGGCGAACAATCACGGCGTCGACTTCGGACCGCTCGGGCTCACCGACACGTTGGCGGCACGCGCGCAGTCGACGGGCGTGAGGGTGATCGGCATCGGTCGCGACGCGGCCGACGCGTTCACTCCGTACCGCGCGACAGTGCACAGCGAGCGCATCGCGATCATCGCGGCGTCGCAAGTGATCGACGGCTCGTTGCTCGCGTCGTGGAGCGCGACCGACACCCATGCAGGCATTGCGTCCGCGTTCGATGTCGCTCGCCTCCTCGGTGCGGTGCGTGCCGCGAGGGCCACGAGCGACACCGTCGTCGTCTTCCTGCACTGGGGCATGGAAGGCACGCACTGCCCGACGTCGCGACAGCGCACGATCGCGGCGCAACTCGTCGCCGCCGGTGCCGACATCATCATCGGGAGCCACTCGCACCAGCTCGAAGGAGCCGGCCACCTCGGATCCGCGCTCGTCGACTACGGACTCGGCAACTTCGCCTTCTACACCGGGTCGACGACCGGCATCCTGACGGTGACGATGACCGGCCGTCACGTCGATACCTACGGTTGGATACCGGCGCACATCCGCGGCGGTGCGCCGCAGCCCGTGACGGGAACGTCCGCGACCTCCGCCGTCGCGGCGTGGCAGGGGCTGCGCGCCTGCACCGATCTCACGCCCTGAGCACAGGTGCCTGCGGCGAGCGGGCGCATTGTGCCCGAAAGCGGATATCGGCCGCCGCTCGGCGATCATTCGGACATCGCAGGCCGCGGGCCTGGGTAGAACCACTCGGTCGGCGTCGCGCCGGCAATCGTCGACCAGGAGGCCGACCCATGGAGATCGTTCGAAACGCCGATGGCACGCTCGTCGTACCGGTCGCGCCCGAGCGGCGGCACGACACCGAGGACGCGGACACGAGCACCGCGAACGCCGGCGACGATGCGGCCGCGCCGAGCGCGGATCCGACGACGCGTGTGCTCCACCCCGGTGAGGGTGGCTACGACGAGGCGCTCGCGGAGTGGGACAAGCAGCAGAACCCCGATCGCGCGCCGGTGGTCTCGACGGCGAGCGGACGCGAAGAGGCGATGACCCTCGTGCACGACATCGCGGAGTCGCCCGACCATGCGGTCGCACCGGCGGTGAAGGCCCTCGACGATCCCGAGGCAACGGGAGAAGCGTTGCGCCACGTGCTCGTCGGCGGCGTCCCGTCGGTCGAGGGGTTCGCGGCGGAGGTCGCAGAGGCCGAAGGCGGCGATCCACTCCCCGCCCACAAGGCCACCAAGATCATCGGTGAGGTGCTCGCCGAGCTCGACTAGCGCGGAGCAGCCGGGGAGCGTCCGCGGTGAACCGTGAGGGACGAGTCGCGGTCGGCGTCCCGGCTCCGTCGGTGCGGGGTGTCACACGCGGATGGGAACATGTCGCCCGTGAACGAGCTCGATGCCAGCGCGATCGTGCGCGCCGGGTACGACCAGATCGCGGAGCAGTACATGGCCGCGGTCGCAGACCCAGGTGCCGACGTTCAGCGCGACGCGTGGACGGCACAGCTGGTGCAACGACTCGCGCCGCAGAGCACCGTGCTCGACATCGGCTGCGGGTCGGGGCTTCCCAGCGCCGCGGCGCTTGCGGCCGCGGGCCATCGGGTCGTGGGCGTCGACATCTCACCGAGGCAGATCGAGCTCGCGCGCGCCAACGTTGCGGGCGGCTCGTTCGTCGCATGCGACGTGCTGGAGCTCGTCGCAGAACCCCATTCGTTCGACGCCGTCATGGCGCTCTATTCGCTGACGCACGTGCCGCGCGACCGATATCCGATGCTGCTCGGTCGCATCGCCGAGTGGCTCCGGCCCGGTGGTGTGCTGCTCGCATCAATGGGGACGAGCGACGTCGCCGGCTGCAACGAAGACGACTTTCTCGGGTTCGGTCACACGAGCTGGACCAACGGCTGCGACCCGGCGACGAGCCGCCGGCTGCTGTACGACGCGGGCTTCAGCCTGGAACGCGCCGAGATCGTCGTGGGAGAGACGCCGTTCGGAACGGAACGCTGGTTCTGGGTGCTCGGCGCGCTCGCCTGACCAGGCGCGTCAGCCGCGCCGCGTCGCGACGAACACCGGGATCTGGCGATCGGTGCGCTCCTGGTACTCGAGGTACGGCGGATACGCAGCCGCGGCGCGCTCCCACCAGAGCGCCTTCTCGTCGCCGGTGATCTCGCGCACGTCGACCGCGAACGGCTCGGGACCGTCCTGGAGCACGACCTCGTCGGGATGGGCTTTGAGGTTGTAGTACCAAACCGGGTTCTTGGGTGCGCCACCCATCGACGCGACGAGCGCGTACTCGCCGTCGTGCTCGACCCGCATCAACGGGGTCTTGCGGATCTTGCCGGTCTTGGCGCCCCGGGTCGTGACCACGATCACGGGGAGGCCGGTATCGCGCAGGGTGTTGGCCTCACGGCCGCCAGTCCGCTCGTACACCTCGACCTGGTCGCTCACCCATTCCCAGGGGCTGGGCTCGTACTTCGTCGCTTCGCTCATGCCTTCGACCCTAGCAATTGGCCTGGATTCGCCGGCCGTCGCGTCGATGAGAACTCGTGTCCGCGCTGCTCTTCCTCGCGCTCGTCGGCGTCTACGCGCTCGGCGTCGCGGGTGTCGTCGTGGCGGGCTCACTCCCGGGCGCTCGCCCAAGCTCGAACGCGGGCTCACGAGCGGACGACGGCCCCGACCTCGACGAGCGGCTCGCGGTCGTCCGTGAAACCGCGACGCCCGACGGCACGATCATCGCCGGCCGCCCGCGTCGCCCGCGTCGCCGCGCCAATACCGCTGCGCTGCGGCGCCGCGCCGTAGAGTCGATCGCACGTGCGTTCACGCCGGTGGTCACTCGAAGGATGAGGAGTGATGTCGCAACCTCCGGATCGTTCCGATCCGCCCGGGCCCACTGACCCGGGCGCGCGGCCGCATCTGGTCCGGCAGGTTCGCGACGCCGGACGCGATCTGGTCGAGCGGCTCGGCGCCGCCCCCATGACCACGCCTCACGACGACCACAGCGCCCGTCACGGAACCGTCGGCACGGCGCCCATCACGAGCGGCACCGAGCAACCGCGCGAGCTCGCCGACGCGATCCCGCTCGTCGAGCGGGCGTTCGCGTTCATGGACCTCTGCGGTTTCACGAGCTTCATCGCGAACAACGGTGAGCACTCCGCGATCGAGGCGCTGACGAGCTTCCGGTCGCTCACCCGCGAGCTCGCGACGCGCCGAGGTGTGCGGGTGGCGAAGTGGCTCGGCGACGGCGCGATGCTGGTGGGTGTCGAGGTCGGTCCGACGATCGCGGCCGCGGCAGAGCTGATCGCCCGCTACGAAGGCCATCGCCTCGCGTTGCGCGGCGGACTCGCACACGGTCGCGTCCTGATCTTCGACGGCGACGACTACATCGGCCGGCCCGCCAACATGGCGGCGCGGCTGTGCCAGGCCGCACGACCGGGTGAACTGCTCGCGGTCGGCTACCCGACCGGCGCGCTGCCCGCGTGGATCCGCGTGCTCGACACGCGCAGCGTCACGCTGCGAGGGCTGGGACGCTTCCGCCGAGTGCAACAGCTCGGGCTCGTCGACGACCTCGAGTTGCCGCGCCTCACGTCGGTTCCCCACTTCGACGAACGGATCTGAACGTCTGAACGCGGGAGACGCATGCGCCGGATCCGGCTGCCGATGCCGGACATCAGGAAGACCGCGGCCGCCGACGTGCCGAGACCGGCGAGCGTGAGGAGGAGGCGGCGGTTCATCCCTTCCGTTTCACCACTCTCCGTGGTCTTCAAACTGGGAGCGCGCGCGGTCCGTCGGGCCACGGGAACCGTTCGCCCACCTCGATCAGCGTGGCCCTGGTCGCCTCGTCGCACAGGGCTCCCTTGATCCCGGCGGCATAGGCACCGCGGCCGGTCTGCCCCAGCCGCGCGGCGGCCTCGTACTCCCGGGTCAGGTCGGTGTCGAACATCGCGGGATCGTCGGTACTGATCGAGCAGAGCACACCCGCGGCAAGCATCACGGGGAGCGGATGGTCGTCGAGCGACTCGTAGACCCGGGTCCGCAGGTTGGAGACGGGACACACGTCGCACACGATGTCCCGCGCGGCGATCTCCCGGAGCAGGCCGGGGTCGTCGACGCAGCGAACACCGTGGCGCAGCCGGTCGGCGTGCAGCACATCGATGGCGCCTCGGATCGATGCCGCACCCGCAACCTCTCCCGCGTGCGGAACCGAGCCGAGGCCGCCTTCTCTCGCGAGACGGAACGCGGGCTCGAACGGTTCGGGTGGGTGTGCAGCCTCGCGACCACCAAGACCAAGAGCGACGACCCCACGATCTCGATACTTGACCGCGTACCGCGCGGTCTGCATCGCGGGCTCGAGCCCGAAGCTGCGCGGAACGTCGGGCGTCAGCCTCACCTCGATCCCGTGCCGCTCCCGCGCCTCCACCGCGCCGTCGCAGAAGCCCGTGAAGACCTCGTCCCACGACGCACCGCCGCTCACGCGCTCGGCCGGAGTGAAGATGCCCTCGACGTAGACCGCGCCGTGCGCCGCGGCTTCCTCCGCGTACGAGACCACCACCTGCCGGAAGTCGACCTCGGTGTGGATCGCGTGCGTGGTCATCATCCAGAGGTCGACGAAGTGATCGAAGTCGGTGAACTCGTACAGGCGCGCGAGATCGGCCTCGTTGTCGGCGGGCAGCGCGACGCCGTTGCGGTTCGCGATCTCCAGGAGCGCCTTCGGGCGGACCGCCCCTTCGAGGTGCACGTGAAGCTCGATCTTCGGGACGGGAACGACAGCCATGGTGACTCCCTTGCGCGCGTCGAAAGTGGTTGATGCTTTCGCCGCGAACCGGGGTCTTCAGACCCTGCCCGTCTGGTCAGCTCGAGACCGGTCGAGAATACCTGCGGGTAGCGTCGCCGTCATGGTGTTCGCGGGATGGTGATCGAACGGCAGGCCGCGCGTGCACTGCTGATCGCCGGTCGGTCGGTGCTGCTCATCCAGGGCCGCGACCCGGCGCGACCCGAGCGAGGGACGTGGTGGCTGACTCCCGGTGGCGGCATCGAAGCGGGTGAGTCGCTCGAGGCTGCCGTGACGCGCGAGATCCTCGAGGAGACCGGCCTCGCGGTCGCGGCCGGCGACGTCGGGACGGTCGTCGCGACGCGTGTCGCCCACTTCGACTTCGACGAGCGCACGTTCCGACAACACGAGTCGTTCTTCGCGGTGCTCGTCGCGCCGTTCACTCCCACCGACAAGGGATGGGACGACCTCGAACGCCGCGAGCTCATCACGCACCGCTGGTGGACGCTCGACGAGCTCACCGCGACCGCCGAGATCGTCTATCCGTCGGAGCTCGCGGCGCTCATGCACGCGGTGCTCGACAGTGTCATCGACAGCCCGATGCAACTGCGAGGCGACGAGCGGTACTAGGAAGCCGGACGCGGATCGCCGAGCTGGATCGCCTTGATCACCGCGTCGCTGATCGGTAGCGGCGCGCACCCGTGGTTGTGCTCGCACACGAAGTCGAACTTCCCCTTCGCGGCGATGTGACACGACGCGCAGTTCCCGCCGAAGCGGTTCACGACGTTCTCGATGCCGCGGGTCGCGATCGTCGTTCCGGTCGACGAGACGGTCAACGCGAAGAACTCCCAGTCTGCGGTCGCCGGGTTCCAACCCGGACGGTGCTTCACCATCGCTTCCTGCGGGACGAGCTGCAGCAGCGTGCCCGTCGGGTACACACCACCGCGGCTCGAACGCGCCACCGCGAGCGTGCCGGCGAGGTTGCCGAGCAGATTGGTGACGAAGAACCCTCGGACGGGTGTCATGGTCTTCAGGCTCTTGAAGCTCGCCGCGCTCACGTGCACGTCGGCAGTCGGAGCCGTCGTCGCCGGCCTGCTCGTCGTGGCACTCGTCGCGGCGGTCACCGAATGGGTGGTCGAGCCGCCACAGCCGAACGCGGTGATCCCGACGAGGAGCGGAGCGCCCCACACGGCCGCGACGGACCGAAACCCCCGGAGGCGCATCACCGGCATACGGCCGGGAGCAGGCTCCGGTTCATCGACTCGCCGATTCGGCCGATGTTGTGAGGGTGAAGCGCGTGCCCGGCATCCTCGTCGCCGCCCTCGTCGCGGGCCTGGCGATGACCGCCGTCATCCTGTGGCGTTACGACGCGACCTCCGCCACGCCGCAGATGCGCGCGTACGCGGCGTCGTTCGACCATCCGCGGACTCACGCGGAGGGCCTCGTCGACGGCATGGACGGCCAGGCGTTCGGCGAGATCGCGCTCGACCCGACGATGGCGCACGCAGCCGCGCGCTTCGGCTCGCCCGCGGCGGCCGCGTACCGCGAAGCGCGTCCCGTCTACGGATGGGTCGCGTTCATTGCGTCGGGCCACGGCGACACCGCCCGGGTCGCCGACAGCCTGCTCGTGCTCTCGGTGCTGTCGGTCTCGTTCCTCGCGACCGCTGCCGCGCTCCTCGCCCGGCAGCTCGGCCGACCGTGGGCCGCAGGCGCGCTGGTCGCCCTGCTCCCCGGCGCGGTGATCACCGTCTTCTCGCCCGGGAGCGCCGACGCGTTCGGATGCGCGATCGCGATCCTCGCGCTCGCACTCTGGCTCGACGAGCGTCATCGCGGCGCGATCGTGCTCTTCGCGCTGGCCGCGCTGAGTCGTGAGACCCTGCTGCTCTTCCCGCTCACCATCGCGGCGTGGGAGCTCTGGTCGCGCCGCCCCGGTCTCGCGATGCGGCTCACGATTCCCGTCGGCGTGTACGGCGCGTGGATCGCGATCGTGTACCTGCGCATCGGCGCGCTCCCGGTCGACGCGCGTGAGGGTCGCCTCGGACTCCCGTTCGTCGGGTTGTTCCACGCGATGGGCCACTGGTCGCCGCTGAGCACGAAGGTCGCGTTGAGCATGCTGGCGCTCACCGTCATCGCCGCCGTGAGACTGCCGCGGCCGCTGTTGCGGCTGCTCGTCGCCACCCACGTCGTGCTCGCGACCATGCTCGGCGAGCTCGTGTGGCTCTCGTGGCGCGACTTCTCGCGCGTGTTGCTCTCGCTCGCCGTGCTCGGTGCGGTCGGGTGCTGGCCCGCGGCTCAGGCCGACGACGCGCCCGCGACCGAGGTCGACGACGGCGCCGGCGCGGCAGCGCCTTCGATCGCGGCGAGCCGGCGCCGGATTGCCGTGCCGACCGCCTCGGGCGGCTGATCCCCGTCGACCGTGACGAGCAGGCCGAGCTCCGCGAGCCAGTCGAGCGCCGGGCGGGTCTGGGATTCGTAGAGCGCGAGGCGCAGGCGGATCGCGGTGGTGTCGTCGTCGGAGCGTGAGCGCAGGGCGAGACGGTCGAACGACACGCTCGGCGGCACCACGAGCTCCACGACCAGGCGCACGACGTAGCGCGACGCCCGGCTCAGCAGCTCGTGCGCCTGCGGGAGCGTCCGGGGAAACCCGTCGAGCAGCACGTTCTCGATCTCCGGGTGGGCGGACGTCCACGAGTCGAGGGCCCCGAGCACGACCTCGACGGTGAGGTCGTCGGGAACCAGCTCGCCCGCGCCGATCACGGCGTCGAGCTGGCGGCCCCGCCGCGTCCGGCGGGCGATCTCGTCGCGGAAGACGTCCCCGCTCGAGAGGTGGCCCCAGCCCTGCGCCTGCGCGAGCAGCTCGCACTGGGTTCCCTTGCCCGATCCGGGCGGTCCGGCCACCAGCACAACACCCTCAGGCCCTGAGAGCCGGGCAGCGCGGGGCGATTCGGAGGCGGCCAAGACTGCACTCTACGCCACGCCCTCCCGAACGCCCTCGGCGCGACAAAGCCCTTCAGGCACCACGTTCCGCGCGACGAAGAGAACCGAGAGACATTCCGGCGGCTGACGGGCGATCCAGAACATGCAACCTTCCTTTCGTGCGACGCGATGGTTCCGGCGAGGTGGCCGGGGCGTCGTGGTCTCCGCCGTGGCCGCCGCGGCGATGCTCGGCTCGACCGCCCTCGCACTGCCCGCTCCGAGCGTTGCGACCGTCGCTCCCTCCCGCGCCGCTCTCCCCCGGACCGCCGCCCCAGTGACGACCGCCGCCCCCGTGCACGCCAACCGTCTCGGCGTCGCGACCGGCGCGGTGTTCTGGAAGGAGAGCGCCGCGGCACGCGACTCCGAGCTGGCCGATCTCGCGAGCATCGGCGTGCGCTACGTCCGCACCGTGTTCCCGTGGGACTCGATCGAGGCGAGCGCGCCCGGCAGCGACAAGTGGGCGATCGCCGACTCGATCGTGAGCCAGGCCCGCGCGCATCACATCACGCTGATCGCGCAGGTGATCGGCGCGCCCCGCTGGGCCGTCCCCGGCATGAGGGCCGGACAGGTCTCCGACTACGGGTCCAACCCGGCGCTCTACGCGAAGTTCGTCGCGAAGCTCGCGGCCCGCTACGCGCCGCTGGGCGTGACCATCTACGAGCTCGGCAACGAGCCCAATCACGTGCGGCCCGGTAACCCGGCGCCGAATGCCGCGACCTACGCGAAGGTCCTCTGCGCGACGTACGCCGCAGTGAAGCTCGCCGTCGCGCACAGCACGGTCCTCACCGGCGGGCTCGGCGGAACGAAGGACGGCAAGGGCGCCATCTCGGGCCCGACCTTCGTGCGCAGCCTCTACGCCGACAAGGCGAAGCACTGCTTCGACGGCATCAGCTACCACCCGTACACGTACCCTCAGCTCGCGCCCGACAACGGCACGCGCGGCTGGACGGGCATGCTCACCGTCCGCGGGATCATGGTCGCCAACGGCGACAGCGCGAAGAAGATCTGGGCGACCGAGTACGGCGCGCCGACCAACGGCTCCCGCGCCACCCACATCACGACCGAAGCTGCGCAGGCCAACATCCTCACCGCCGGCTACCGCCTCTTCGACCGGTACTCCTGGGCGGGCCCGCTCTGCTGGTTCGACTACCAGGACAAGGGCACGAACGCGCAGGACCAGCACGATTGGTTCGGCCTGCGCCGGGCCGACGGAACGCCGAAGCCTGCGTACACCGCGCTCGCGAGCCTCGGACACGCCGCGGTCGCCTGACGCCGCTCGTGGCGCGCGGGGTTAGCCTCGCCCGCGACCACGAGGGAGTCAGCACATGCGCATCGGTATCTTTGGCGGCGACACCGCGACCCGCACGATCGACCAGATCGTGGCCGACGCCCGTCAGGCGGAGGACGACGGCTTCGCGTCGTACTGGTTGCCGCAGATCTTCGCAATGGACGCGATCACCGCGCTCGCCATCGTCGGTCGCGAAGTGCCACGCCTCGAGCTAGGTACCGCAGTGGTACCGACGTATCCGCGGCATCCGATGATGCTCGCGCAGCAGGCGTTGACGACCCAGGCCGCGTGCGACGGACGGTTCGCGCTCGGCATCGGCCTGTCGCACCAGATCGTGATCGAGAACATGTTCGGCATGTCGTTCGAGAAGCCGGCGCGCCACATGCGCGAGTACCTCTTGATCCTCGCGCCCCTCATCCGCGGCGGTGCGGTCGACTACGACGGTGAGACCTTGCGCGCGCACGCGGCCGTGCGCATCGCCGAAGCACCGCCCTGCCCGATCCTGCTTGCTGCGCTCGCGCCGAAGATGCTCGAGCTCGCCGGAACGATCGGCGACGGCACGATCACGTGGATGACGGGGCCGGACACACTGGCCAACCACACGATCCCGGCGATCACCGCCGCGGCGCGCGAAGCCGGCAAACCCGCGCCGCGCGTCTGCGCGTCACTTCCCGTGTGTGTCACCGACGATCCGGCCGGCGCGCGGGCGCGCGCGGCAGACGAGTTCGCGATGTACGGCATGCTGCCGTCGTACCGCGCCATGCTCGATCGTGAGGGAGCGGCGGGTCCGGCCGACGTCGCGATCGTGGGCGACGCCGCGACCGTGAAGGGCGCGGTCGAACATCTCGCCGCGATCGGGGTCACCGACTTCATCCCCGCACAGTTCGGGTCCCACGCCGACCGCGACGCGACGCGAGAGGTCCTCGTCGGCCTGTTGTAAGCCGCGCGTTCGCGGCGTTGTGCGTGTTCTGTGAAGACGGCGATTGCGTTCATCCGCGGCCGCCTCCGCCACGAAAACCCCTGTGAACGCATGGCCGGGAGCCATGCGCAACCCAACAACAGGGGGAACCCCATGTCGATCGTCCGACTTCTTCCGGCGTGGCTCCACGCCGTCGCCGACTACGCAGTCGGTGGACTCCTCATCATCGTCGCCCTCGCCGTCGGCGGCAGCAACAAGGCCGTTGCCGCCGGTGTCGTCGTCGGAGGCGTCGTGCTCGCCGTCAGCATGCTGACGAAGTACCCGCTCGGCGTCGTGAAGGTCCTGCCCTTCACCGTGCACTCCGCCGGCGACTACCTCGCCGCCGCGCTGTTGGTGCTCTCACCGTTCGTCTTGAACTTCCACAACCGCGACACCGGATTGACGGCGTTCTACATCGCCGCCGGCATCGCGGTGCTCGCGGTGAGCCTCATCACGAACTACCAGTACAGCGACAAGCGGGAGTGGGTGGCCGGCAGCGCCGCCGCCTGACCACCCCGCAGCGTCATCAACAACCGATCCCCCATGCGATGAGGGAGAGCGCATCACGCGCTCTCCCTCACTCGCGTCGGCTCGTTCACGTCGGCTCGTTCACGTCGGCTCGTTCACGTCGGCTCGTTCACGTCGGCTCGTTCACGTCACGGACCGTCCTTCAACTCGACGAGGATCTCGCGGTAGGTCTCCGCGCCGGTGTTGACCGCGGTCTCGATGCCGCCACGCGCGACGTAGTGGGCCTTCCCGACGGGTACCGGGAAGTCGGCCGACTCGCGGTACGCGCCCGCGGTGTCGGGCTCGACGACGACGCCGATGCGATCACCGGCGAGCGGGATGAGCAGGTAGTCGAGCGTGTGCTCGTGCACGGCGGAACGCTCCCCCGGTTCGAGCACCATCTCCCAGATGCGGACCCGCTCGTTCTCCCACACGAGACGCGTCCCCACGGTTCCGAGCTCTCGCTGACTCACGCCGGCCTCCTGACGTAGCGTTCGCCATCATGCCCGACCCGAACGGGGCCCGCTCCCCGCTCCAGCTCCTCGAACCGCTCGCGGTCTCCGAAGTTGCGATCACGCCCGCGCTGCACCACGTCGAGGTGTACACGATGCGCGGCCTGCTCACGCTGCTGTGGCACGGGCCGCGCGACACGGCGCGCGTGGTCATCACGTGCGGCGGCGGGATGGGGAGCCTGCTCGGGCCGGCGGGCGGGATCTATCACGACCTCGGCACGCAGTTCGCGGCGGACGACATCGCCACGATCCGCGTCGGGTACCGCCGACCGAATCATCTGCCCGACTGCGTGCACGACCTCGCCGCCGCGGGCGATCTCGCGGTGCAGGGCGGCGCGCGGGCCGTCGTCACTGTCGGTCACAGCTTCGGCGGCGCGGTCGCGATCCAGGCGGCCATCGCGTTCGGCACGCTCGCGCGTGGTGTCGTGACGCTCGCAACGCAGTCGGCCGGCTGTGAAGACGCGGCCCGGCTCGGCGCGACGCCGCTCCTCCTGTGTCACGGCGACCGCGACGAGATCCTGCCGCCCCAGACCAGCGAGGTCGTGCGCGCCCTCGCCGGGCACGGCGACATCGTGTTCCTTCCGAACGCGGGCCACCTCCTCGAGGAAGCGCGCGATGAGCTGCGCGAGCTGCTCGGCCGTTGGATCCCCGAACAACTCGGCGCCGACCCAGGGAGCGACTCATGAGCGAACCGGTGATGATCGGGACCGGCGCGACGAACGGCATCGGCCAAGCCGCCGCCATCGAGCTGGCGCGCCGCGGCGCGCGGGTCGGGATCGTCGGCCGCAATCCGCGCAAGGCCGACGCCACGGTTGCCCGGATCAAGGAGTCGACCCCGGGCGCCGCCGTCGACGTGTTCATCGGCGACCTCGCGCTCATGGCCGACGTGCGCAGGGTGGCGGCCGCGGTGTTGGAACGCTACGAGCACATCGACGTCCTGGTGAACAATGCGGGGATCCAGCTCGTCGAGCAGCGGGCGACGAGCGAGGGGTTGCCCGAGATGGTGGCGGTCAACTACCTCGCGCCGTGGCTGCTGACCTCGCTGCTGCGCGATC
This sequence comes from Acidimicrobiia bacterium, assembly GCA_038240075.1. Lineage (GTDB taxonomy): Bacteria > Actinomycetota > Acidimicrobiia > IMCC26256 > PALSA-610 > DATBAK01. The sequence continues at coordinate 14,371 of JBBSEC010000060.1, read as the reverse complement.
GCCTCGTCGCGTCGGCTCCGGCGCGCGTGGTGGTCACCGCGTCGGAGGCCCACCGCATCGGGTGGACGATCGACCCGACCACGATCTTCACCGACACCGAGCCGTTCGGCCGCGGCGGCGTGCTGCGCGCGTACGGGAGGACCAAGCTGCTCGATGTCCTGTTCACCCTCGAGCTTGCGGCACGTCTCGACGGTACGGGCGTGACCGCGAACTGTTGTTGTCCCGGCCTCGTCGCCACCGGTCTCGCCGGAACCGACAACACGGCCGACCGCGTCGCGACCGCGCTGTCGCGCACTGCGATGGTCCGTCGACCCGAGCAGGGCGCGCGGGTGCTCGTACGCCTGGCGACCGATCCCGCATTCGGCACGACAACCGGCGCGTTCATCTCGTCGACCCCGGGGGCCGGGCTGCTGCCGACGATCCCGTCGGTCCGCGATGCGGCCCTGCGGAAGCGACTCTGGGAAGCGACCGAGACCCTGCTCGATCCGAGCTGAAGCGCGACCTCGAGATCAGGTTCCGGCGAGCTTCGCGACGACGGGCGCGAAGTCGACGAAGTTGTCGCCGCCGACCACGATGTTGGTGACACCCCAGCTCTCCCGACGCGCGAGGAGTTGGTCGATCATCTCCGGGATCGTGCCGAGCAGCGCGGCGCCGGAACCGAGCACCTCTTCGGGCGTGCTGTCGAAGCCGGGCGCGACCGCGGTCGCGAACCCCATCGCGTCGTCGGTGATCGCGCACAGGAAGTAGCGGATCTGCAGCTCGATCTGGTCGAACCGGTCGCCCGCGCCCTCACGGATCCAGCCGACTTTCTTGATCGTCTCGGCCTGGCTCGCGCTCGCGGCGGCGTCGGCCGTCACCGCGCCCGCGCGCAGGTTCGGGTTGATCCCGATGATGTCGGCTTCGCGTCCCGCAAGCCGCAACACTTTCGGTCCACCCCCACCAATGAGGATCGGGATGCGCGGCTTCTGCACCGGCTTCGGCTGGGCGTCGTAGTCGGTGATCTGGTAGTGCGTGCCTTCGAAGCCGAACGGTCCGTCGGCCCAGCAGCCCTTGATCACCTGCAGTGCCTCGTCGAGTCGCGCGATGCGGACGCCCGCGGAGTCGTAGGGAAGTCCGAGCGCCTCGTAGTCGGTCTTCATCCAGCCCGCGCCGATGCCGAGCTCCGTCCGACCGTCGGTGAGCTCGTCGATCGTCGCCATCTCCTTGGCGAGGATGGCCGGGTGCTTGTAGTCGTTGTCGAAGACGAGCGCGCCGACGCGCAACGTCGTGGTGTGCGCGGCCGCGATCGCGATCGCGGGCATCGGCGCGAGACGCGTGTCGATGAAGTGGTCGGGCATGTACAACGTGGAGTACCCGAGGTCTTCCAACTGGCGGGCCTGATCGCGCCAGTTCTCGCCGGGCAGCCCCGACACCTGCACTCCGAAGCGGAATTTGTGCGTCATCTCTTCTCCTCAGGTACTCACGTGCCCGACAGGCGGGCGACGATCGGCGCGAGCTGCGCCATCGATTCGTGGGGGACGACTGTGTAGCTCATGTGCCAACGTTCGCGGCGGGTCTCGAGCAGTTCGACGATCTGCGATTCGTTGCCGACGAGCGTCACCGGTGCGAGCAACGCGTCCGCCGGCGGCACTCCGAAGCTCGCGGCCATCGCGTCGGCCATCCCGGCCCGGTCGTCCGTGAAGTGCACGAACCCGACGAGGGTCTGGATCTCGAGATCGTCGAAGTGGGAGCCGGCCGCGTCGCGCAGCCACTGCAGCTTCTCGTCGGTGCGCGCGCTCGTGAGTGAGCTCGCGGCGTCGGACGAGTTGCCGTCGCCCGAGCGCAGGTTCGCGTTGATGCCGACGATCTGCGCCTCGCGCGCCGCGAGCGCGAGCACCTTCGGCCCGCCGCCGCCGATCACGAACGGAGGATGCGGCCGCTGCACCGGCTTCGGCTGCCCGTCGAGCTCGGTGACCTGGTAGTGCTCGCCCTCGAACGAGAACGGGCCGTCGGCGAACAGTCCTTTCAGGATCGCGATCGCCTCCGCGAGCCGCGCGATGCGCACGCCGGGCCGGTCGAGCACCATGCCCGCCTTCTCGTAGTCGGCCGTCATCCAACCCGCGCCGATGCCGAGCTCGAGCCGGCCGTCGGAGAGCAGGTCGATCGTCGCGGCTTCGCGCGCCAGCACGACCGGGTGCTTGTAGTCGTTGCCGAGCACGAGCGGACCGACCCGCAACGTCGTGGTGACCGCGGCCGCAGCCGCAAGCGCCGGGATGGGCGCCAGCGGATGGTCGACGAAGTGGTCGGGCACGTACAACGTCGTATAACCGAGCGCCTCGGCTTGACGCGCGATCTCGGTGAACTCCGTCGCGGAGCCCACCTTCGGAACGATCACACCGAAACGAAACTTGCGGTCGTGCACCCTGCCCCCTTCAGCCGGGCCGCACGTTAGGCGAGAGCCGCCCGCGGGCGCGGGGCCGTCAGACTCCGGTCGAGCCGAAGCCGCCGGTGCCGCGGTCGCTGGCGCCGAGGTCGTCGACCACCATCCACTCGACCGTCTCGATCCGTTGGATCACGAGCTGGGCGATGCGATCACCGCGCCGGATCGCGAACTCCTCGACCGGATCGAGGTTCACCATGATCACGCGCAGCTCGTCGCGGTAGCCCGAGTCGACGAGGCCGGGCGTGTTGAGCACGGTGACACCGTTGCGGTGCGCGAGCCCCGAACGCGGCTGCACGAAGCCCGCGTATCCCGGCGGGATCGCGACCGCGACGCCGGTCGGGATCATGACCCGACCACCGCCCGGCGCGATCGTGGCGTCGACACGCGCGACGAGGTCGTAACCGGCGTCGTCCTCGTGCTGACGCGTCGGCAGCGCGAGATCCGGGTCGAGGCGAACGATCGCGATGTGCACGGTCGCGGCTCCTCAGGCGCCGGGTCGGCCTGAAGCGAGGTCGGAGACGAGCTCGGCGTGCTGCTCGTCGGTGAGGACGGTCTCCGCCGAGTACTCGGGGTGCGTGACCACCAGCTTCACCGGGCGCTGCATGATCTTCGCGGCCGCGGAGCCGAGGCGGAAACGTAGGAAATGCACGGCCGCGGTGACGTCGTCGCGGGTCAGGCGCTCCTCGTCGAGCGGCTCGCCTGCGATGGTCGTGCCGTCGGCGAGCACGAGTGCGACGCACCGGTCGACGCCGATGAGCTTGGGGAGCCACTCGCGCAGCTCGGCATCCGATCGCAGCTCGAGGAACAACGTCGCGGAGAGCTCACCGTCGCCGGGCACGAGCTCGTTGTAGGTGTCGACCTCGTGCGCGATCTGCTCGTCGAGCAGCATGCGCTCGGCGCGCGCCATCTCCATGACCTGCCACCGCATGGTCTCGGTGTTCTCGAACACCACCGTGATGAGCTCACCGAGCGCGACGCGACGCCGGCGCTTCAAGGCGATGATCCCGGCACGCAGCTCGGCGCGCTCGCGTTCGTACGCGCGCCCGTCGAGGATGTCGTCGACCGTCAGCTTCCGCATTCGTTCTCCTCTGCACTACGCGCGTGAGAAACGACGGTCCCGGCCGGGCCGGGACCGTCATGTCTCGCCGTTGCGTCCATGCGTCGTGTTGCGCGCCTCAGCTGAGGGATTCGAGGCCCTGCTGGAACCGGCCGGCGTGGCTCTTCTCGGCGCGGGCGAGCGTCTCGAGCCACTCGGCAACTTCCTCGAAGCCCTCGTCGCGGGCGGTACGCGCGAAGCCCGGGTACATCTCGGTGTACTCGTACGTCTCGCCCGCGACCGCCGACTTCAAGTTGTCGTCGGTGGCACCGACGGCGACACCGGTGACCGGGTCGCCGACCTCGGCGAGGAAGTCGAAGTGGCCGAACGCGTGGCCCGTCTCACCCTCGGCGACCGAGCGGAAGAGCGCGGCGACGTCCGGGTAGCCCTCGACGTCGGCCTTCTGCGCGAAGTAGAGGTAGCGCCGGTTCGCCTGGCTCTCGCCCGCGAAGGCCTCCTTGAGGTTGTCGTGGGTCTTCGACCCGTTCAGATCGGGCATCGTTGCTCCTTGTTGGGTTCTCTTGGGCTGGCGTGAATCGTGGACTCAGGAATGAACGGTTTGGCACTCGTCGCAGCTGCCGCGGAAGATCACTTCGACCTCGTCGATCGTGAAGCCGAGCCGGTCGCGGCGCGCCAACGTGAGGCCGGGGAAGTCGACGGCGACGTCGCAGACGCGTCCGCAGCCGTTGCACACGAGGTGATGGTGCGCGTGCTCGACGTTGGCGTCGACACGCACCTGACCGGTGCCGAGATCGAGCAGCCGGACCTCACCGAGACCTTCGAGATCGTGCACGGTCTGGTACACGGTCTTCAGGGAGATGGTGGGCATCTCGACCCGGGCGGCCTCGTAGAGAGCCTCGACCGTCGGATGCGTCGCGTTCTCGAAGAGGTGGGCGACGATGCACATGCGCTGCGCGGTGACGCGCAGGCCGCGGTCGCGCATCGTCGTCGTGAGCTGGTCAGCCGTCCGCATCGGACGACATACTATCAACAATCGTTGTCAGCTAGCGACGGGCCGCGCTTCAGGCGCTGATGCGCTCCGCACGCTCGGCGCGTCGGCACGCTCCGCACCCCAGCGCAACAGCGCGTCGACCGCGCTCTCGGCGAGGATGATGCGCACCGATGCTCCGCCGCGACTGTTGATGGCAACGAGTTGCGTGCGCTCGGCGCCACCGAGTGCGCCCGAGAGCCGGCGCGAGGTGGGCCCGAGGATCTCGACGGCCGCCGGGCGCTTCGCGTCGAAGGCGATGGGGCGGGCACCGTCGGGCATCCGGAGGACGAGCCGGCCGCGATCGGTGAAGACCGCGTTGACGAGCTCACCCCGTTCGCGCAGTCCGAAGGCGTCGGCGAACTCGCAGCCGACCTCGGCGGACGTGGGCTCGCCGGGCTCGAAGTAGGCGACGAACGACTCGGCGGGCTGCTCGCCGGGCGCGAGCCCGAGGTCGCGTTCCCAGGCGTCGGCCGTGCGGCGCTGGGCCCGCGTCGGCTTGGTTCGTGATCTCAGACTCATGGGCTCCCTCTCGGTTCCGGGATCCCCCCGACCCGACCTCATCGGCCTCCTCCCCCAACCCCTTGAGCCAACGTGATACCCCCGGGAGGTACACCCTCGGTTCTGATGGTCGGAAACGACCGATTCGGGCCTGCCGGACCATCAGAAGCGGCAGGAATCGTCCGGTGGTGAAATGATCGATTCGATGAGTGAATTCGACCTGGTTGTGCGGGGCGCGACGGTTGTCGATGGCAGTGGTGAGCCCGCGCGGGACGCCGACGTCGCCGTCCGTGACGGCCGGATCGTGGCCGTGGGGGACGGCGCAGCGGGACGCGGCGACGAAGAGCTCGACGGCCGCGGCCTCGTCGTGGCACCCGGTTTCATCGACGCGCACACGCATCTCGATGCGAACCTGTTCTGGGATCCCGACCTCACGCCCTCGTCGACGTTCGGCGTCACGACCGTCGTCACCGGCAACTGCGGGTACTGCCTCGCGCCACTCGGCGACGCGCCCGCGCGCGACTACGTCATCGAGACGCTGAGCGAGGTCGAGCAGATCCCGATCGAGGCGATCACCGAAGCCGTGCCCCTCGACTGGTCGACGATCGACGAGTACTTCGCGCGCCTCGAGCACACGCCGTCGCTCCTGAACTTCGCCACCCACGCGGGGCACGTTCCGATCCGCACCGCGGTACTCGGTCCCGAAGCCGTGCACGAGCGCGCCGCGACGCCCGACGAGATCGTGCGCATGTCGGCGTTGCTCCGTCGCGCGCTCGAGCTCGGTGCGCTCGGTTTCACGACCGACCAGGTCATCGGCAACATCGGTCCCCGCAACACGCGCCTCCCCGGGCAGGTCTGCGCGGAGGACGAGCTGTTGGCGTTCGCTCGCGTGCTCGGGGAGACGCCCGGCCCCGGGTGGTTCGCGATGGCACCGGCCGCGCTCCTGCAGAACCGGGCCGCGCGCGAAGAAGATCAGCGGTGGCACGAGCGTCTGGCCGAGACGAGCGGCAAACCGGTGGTGATCGGGCCGTGCTTCGACCACTTCGACGATCCCGGAATCGGCCACGACATCATGGATCTCGTTGCGAACACGCGGCGCGACGGAGTCATGGTCGTGCCCCAGGTCTCGGTGTTCACGTTCGAGCTGTGGCAGCGGCTCGACAACAACCCGCTCATCGTGCGCGTGCTCCCGACGCTGCGCCGCGCGGCGCGCGACGGCGGGACCGACGGCCTGCGTCGGGTCGCGGCCGACCCCGCAGCACGCGCACGGTTACGCGAAGAAGCGCGCGCGATCACGCCGTTTCCCGTCTTCTCGGGCCGCTGGGACCATGTGTTCGTGCGCAAGGTCGCCGACACCGCACGCTTCGGCGCGCTCGTCGACCGCGATCTCGCGTCGATCGCGAACGAACGGGGACCTGGAGTTGATGCCGTCGACGTGTTGCTCGACACCGCCGTCGCCGAAGACTTCGAGACGCAGTTCTCGACGCTCATGCGCAATACTGACGACGACGAGATCGGGCGCATGCTCACGCACCCCGTCGCGCGCATCGGCGCGTCCGACGCAGGTGCGCACGTGCTCTCGAACACCGACTCCGCGTACGCGGTCTGGACGCTGCAGCACTGGTGCCGCGAACGCGGCGCGCTCACACTCGAGCGTGCGGTGCGAATGCTCACTGCCGATCAGGCCGATCTACTCGGCCTCACCGACCGCGGTCGCGTCGCACCCGGCCTCGTCGCCGACCTCGTGCTCTTCGACCCCGATCGGGTCGCGCGCACCGGCGTCCGTTACGTCGACGACCAGCCCGCGGGCGGGCGACGACTGATCTCCGACGCGGTCGGCGTCGAGGCCTCGATCGTCAACGGCGTGGTCGCCACCCGTGAAGGGCGCTCGACCGGAGCGCGGTCCGGCCGCTTCCTGCGGGCCCGATAGGAGACTCGCCGGTGGCACTCGTCGTCGGAGAGATCCTCGCCAACGCGGCCCGGAACGATCCCCGTGCAGTCGCGGCGACGTTCGGAGACGACTCGATCACGTTCGGAGCGCTCGACGCGGCCGCGAACCAGGTCGCGCACGTGCTCGACGGCGCGGGCGTTCACGGCGGCGACCGGGTGGTGTGGTGGAGCGACACGGCGCTGGCCGCGATCCCGGTGTTCGGCGCGCTCGCGCGGCTTGGCGCGGTGTTCGCGCCCGTGAACGCGCGCCTCGGCATCGAGGAGGCGCTCCCGATCGTCGAGCTCGCGCGCCCGCGCGCCCTCCTGACCGACCGGGCGCACGACGAGCCGGGACGCGAGATCGCGGCCCGACTCGGCATCACGCACATCGGTAGCGAGCTCGCGGACCTCGCCGCGCACGCGCCGGTGACGCAGCCCGACGTGGCCGGCCCGACCGAGCGCGATCCGCACGTCATCTTCTTCACGAGTGGGAGCACCGGGCGCCCCAAAGGAGTCGTGCTCTCGCACCGCGCCAACTGGTTGCGCTCGTACCCCGGCTCCACCGGCGAGCCCGGCGGCAACGGGGTCGTCTGCATGTTCCCGCTGTTCCACATGGCCGGTTGGACCATCGCGCTCGGCGCGTGGCAGGGACGCCGGCCGATCCACTTCTCCACACCCGAGCCCGCGCAGTTGCTCGAGACCGTGCAGCGCCACCACGCCGGACGCCTCTACGCGATCCCCGCGGTGTGGGCGCGCATCCTTCAACACGGTGTCGAGGGTTACGATCTCTCGACCCTGCGCGAGGCCGACACCGGCACGTCGGCAACTCCACCCGAGCTCATCGCGGCGATCAGGGCCGCGCTTCCGCACACCGTCACCCGCATCTTCTACGGATCGACCGAAGCCGGGTCGGCCACGATCCTGCCGCACGCCGACCTCGCGGCAAAGCCCGGCGGTGTCGGACGGGCCGCGCCCGGCTGCGACGTGCGCCTGAGCGAGACCGGTGAGGTGTGCGTACGCAGCGCGTTCCTGATGGATGGCTACTTCGACAATCCCGAGGCGACCGCCGACGCGTTGCGCGACGGCTGGTACCACACGGGTGATCTCGGCGCGTTCGACGCCGACGGCTACCTGGCGATCGTCGGCCGCACGCGTGACGTGATCCGCAGCGGCGGCGAGACGATCTCGCCCGTCGAGATCGAGCAGGTGCTCGCGGCGCACCCGTCGTTCGCGGAGGTCGCGGTCGTCGGCGTGCCCGACCCGACGTGGGGGGAGATCGTGACGGCGTGTGTCGTGCTGCGGCCGGGATGCGAACTGCCCGATGTCGACGCCGTGCGCGCGTGGTGCGCCGACCGGCTCGCATCGTTCAAGCAGCCGCGGCGGGTGGTCATGGTGGACGCGCTCCCCCGCACCGCGGCGACCGGCCAGGTGCAGCGCACCCTCATCGTCGAGCGGCTCGTTTCGGAGCAGCTGCGCGGTCAGCCCGGGAACCACGGCGCAGCGCCGTAACGCGACGAGCAAGCAGGCGACCATGAGGACGGAATAGTGTTCCTGGGATGCAGAACGCCGTTCCCACCCTCGCGCAGGAGCTGGCGGAGAAGGCGGTCGCGAGCCGGCTCGAGAGCTACGCCGGCGAGGTGCGCCGCCTGCTCGACGCCGCGTACGCGGTGATGGCCCGCACCGGCGACATCGACCCGAGGGTCGGCGACATCGTGAAGGAAGCCGGGCTCTCGAACCAGGCCTTCTACCGGCACTTCGAGGGCAAGGACGCGCTCCTCGTCGCGCTCCTCGACGACGGCCAGCGCCGCCTGGTCGCGACCCTCGAGCGCCGCATGCTCCGGGTCGAGCCCGGCACGCCGCGTGTGCGCGCGTGGATCGAAGGCGTGCTCGAGCAGGCGCGCAACCGCGGGGCGGCCGAGAACACGCGCCCGTTCGCGATCAACGGCGTCCGCCTCGCCGACCGCTTTCCGGCCGAGACCGCGGCGAGCCGCGAACGGGTCGTCGCGCCACTGCGCGCCGCCATCGTCGACGCGGGCGGCGAGCGCACGCGCGACACCGCGGCGGTGTACGAGCTTGCGATGGGCACCATGGACCGGTTCCTCGTCGAGCGGCGCACGCCGACGACCGCCGACATCGCGCACGTCGTGCGGTTCGCACTCGCGGGCGTCGAAGCGTCGGTCACGAAGGGAGCAACGCGTCGTGGAACGTGAGCTGCTCATCACCGGGATCGGCGGTCAAGGCGTGCAGCTCGCCGGACAGGTGCTGGCGCGCGCCGCGACCCTCGAAGGCCGGTACGTCATGCTCTTCGGCCTCTACGGCGGCATGATGCGCGGCGGCAACACCGACGGCACCGTCGTCGTCGGCGACGCGCCCCTCCTCAGCCCGCCACTCGTGTCGCGCTCGTGGTCGGCGATCGCGATGCACGACCAGTTCTGGGACCCGATCGAACCGAAACTGCGTCCGGGCGCGCTGGTGCTCGTGAACGACGCGACCTTCACGCACGAGATCGCCGCGCCATGCGCGGTTTACCGTGTCGACGCAACCGGCATCGCGACCGGGCTCGGTCATCAGCTGGGCGGATCGATGGTGATGGCGGGCGCGTACGCGGCGATCACAGGGATGGTCGGCGTCGACGCACTCGTCGAGGCGATGCGCGAATCGATCCCGTCGTACCGCACCCAGCACATCGTCGCCAACGAGGGCGCGATTCGCGCCGGCGTCGACGCGGTCGAGGCCGACGCGTTCCCCGCGTGGACGGCGGCCGGGAACACCGTCCTTGGGAGCACCATCCTCGGGAGCACCGTGCGATGACGCGGATCACGGTGAAGACGCGCGGCACCGTCACCGTCGACGTCGAGACGTGCAAGGGCTGCGAGCTCTGCATCCCCGCGTGCCCGCCCGGCGTGCTCACGATGTCGGACGGCGTCAACCGCACGGGTTTCCACTGGCCCGAGCTGCACGCGGGTTGCACCGGTTGCGCGGCGTGCCTCCTCGTGTGCCCCGACTTCGTCTTCGAGGTCTTCCGGTACGCGGAGCCCGTCGACCACGAGTTCGACAGCGAAACGCCATGAGGGAAGCGCCATGACCGCCGCGCCTCCGCTGCGTTCCGACCGGGTGCTGATGGAAGGCTCCGAAGCCCTCGTCCGCTCCGCGATCGCCGCGGGCTGCCGCTTCTTCGCGGGCTACCCGATGACCCCGTTCACCGAGGTGCTCGAGCACTTCGCGCGGCTGCTCCCCGACGTCGGCGGCGCGTGTGTCAACGCAGAATCGGAGCTCGAGGCCGTCGGCATGGCGTGGGGCGCGCTCGCGACCGGTGCGCGTGCGGCCACCGGATCGACGGGTCAGGGCCTTTCGCTCATGCAGGAGTCGTTCTCCGAGATCACGCTGGCCGAGTTGCCGCTCGTGATCTTCAACATGGCGCGCGGCCAACAGGACTACTACCAGGCGACCCGCGGCGGCGGGCACGGCGACTACCGCCACATCGTCCTCGCGCCCCACGACATCAGCGAGGGCGTCGCGCTCGTGCAACTCGCATTCCACCTCGCCGACAAGTGGCGTAATCCGGTGCTCGTCTACGGCGACTACCTCCTGGCCCACACGCAGGAAGCGGTCGCGGTCGAGACGATCGCGTATCCCCCGTTGCCGCCAAAGGACTGGGCCGTCGACGGCCGCGCCAGCGGGTCGGGTCAATCGCGAAACGTCACTCCCCTCGGAGTGTCGAAGCACGGGCAACCGGCTTTCGGTCAAGAGGGCCGCGCGCAGTACGCGGCGAGCAAGATCCCGTACATGGAGCGCGAGGTGCGCGTCGAGACCGCGTTCCTCGACGATGCCGACACCGTGATCGTGGCGTTCGGCACGCCGTCCAAGTTCGTGCGCTACGCGATCGGCCGCCTGCGCGAGGCCGGCCACAAGATCGGCATGATCCGGCCGATCACGCTGTGGCCGTTTCCCTACGACACGGTGCGCGCTGCCGCCGGCCGCGCGCGCGTGATCGGATCGTTCGAGCTCTGCGCAGGACAGATGATCGACGACGTCCGCATCGGAGCCGCGGGCCAGGCGCCCGTCGAGTTCATCGGCGGCGTCTCGACCGACGGCTCGGGCTTCGGTGTCGGCCGCCTCCTCGACGTCGACGTGATCGAGCAGCGCATCCTTGCGCTCCACACCGGACAGCCGCTCGGCATGATCCCGGGCACCGATGTCTACCGCTACGAGCTCGCCCCGCATCAAAAGGAGCCGACACGATGACATCGTCGGGGACCTCGTCCGGGGCGTCGTCGGGCCCTCATGACCTCGGCCCGGTGCTCGACACGTCGACCGCGCCCGACGGCGCGCGTGTCGTCGAGCCGCTGCTCCCCGACCTGCTGCTCACGCAACAGCATCAGATGTGCCCCGGTTGCGGGGAGCCGATCGCGGTGCGCGGCTACCTCGAGGCCCTCGTCGACCTCGGAGTTGCGCAGCAGTCGATCGCGGTCGTGGGCATCGGGTGCTATACGAGCTTCAGCAGCTCGATGGACGTCGATCTCGTGCAGGCCCTGCACGGTCGCGCACCGTCGGTCGCCACCGGCGTGAAGCGCATGCTCCCCGACAGGGTTGTGTTCACACTGCAGGGCGACGGCGACATGGTGAACGAGGGGTTGCAGGAAGTGCTGCACACCGCGGCTCGCGGCGAGGACATCACGTGCATCCTGTTGAACAACGGTGTTTTCGGCGAGACCGGAGGCCACATGACGGCCACGAGCGTGATCGGGCAACGGACCAAGAGCTCGCTCGACGGGCGCGACGCCGACTATCACGGCTACCCGATCCTGATCGGTGACCTGATCGCGCGGCTGCAGGGCGCGGCGTACGTCGCGCGCGGCTCGGTGCACAACGCGGGCGCGGTCGCGCGGACGAAGAAGATGTTCCGGCGCGCCTTCGAGACGCAGCTACGCGGCGAGGGCTTCTCGTTCGTCGAGGTGCTCACGATGTGCCCGACCGGATGGTTCATCCCGACCGCCGACGGCCCGAGCTACATGCAGGAGACGCTGGGCGAGGTGCACGTGATGGGAGAGCTCAAGGTCGACGGCCGCATTCGCACGACGGAGGAGCTGCACGACGAGAATGCCGCGCGCCAGGCCGAGATCGAAGCCCAGCTCGCCGCCGGCGAGCTCCGTAAGTGAGCGGCACAGCCGCGAGCGAAGCGAGCATGCGACCAGACTTACTCACATCCCGCGTCGCGGAGCGGCGAGCGAAGCGAGGGCGACCATAATCATGGATTTTACGTATCCGGCTGAGGCCGAGGCGTTCCGCGCGGAGTTCCGCGCCTGGCTCGACGAGCACCTGACCCCCGAGATGCGCTCGGGCGGCGGCGACTCGATGGACCCCGACGCCGACCGGCTCGAACGGCAGCGCGAGTGGAACCGCGTGCTCGCCGACGCGCGCTATGCGGCCATCGCGTGGCCCGAGGAATGGGGCGGCCGTGGTGCCAGCCTCATGGAACAGGTCGTGTTCGCGGAGGAGACGAGCCGCGCCGGCGCGCCAGGGACGCTCAATCCGATCGGACTGTCGAACATTGCGCCGGCGATCATCGAACACGGCACCGATGCGCAGAAGCGCGCGCTACTTCCGCGCATGCTGCGCGGCGACGACATCTGGTGCCAGGGTTTCTCCGAGCCCAACGCCGGCTCCGACCTCGCCTCGCTGCGCACCACCGCCGTGCGCGACGGCGACTCGTGGATCGTGAGCGGCCAGAAGACATGGAACACGTTCGGCCACATCGCGAACTGGTGCGAGCTCCTCGTGCGCACGAACCCGGACGTCGCGAAGCACAAGGGCATCAGTTGCCTGCTCGTCGACATGAAGCTGCCCGGAATCGAGGTGCGCCCGCTCATCACGATCACGGGTGAGATCGAGTTCAACGAGATCTTCTTCACCGACGTGCGCGTACCGGTCGACCAGACGCTCGGACCCGTCAACGAAGGCTGGCGGGTGGCCATGACGACGCTCGCCTACGAACGGGGAACGGTTGCGAAGCTGCACCTCGGCCTGCGATCCAAGGTGGGCCGACTGCTCGAGCTCGCGCGGGAGACGCCGGGACGCGGCGGTGTGATGGCGTCGGCTGATCCCGTGCTCCGCCACAAGCTCGCGCGCGTCTACCTCGAAGCCGAGCTGCTCAAGCTCATCTCCGACCGCGCCATCTCCGCCGAGCTGCACGGACGCGCGATGGGACCGGAAGGCAGCATCGCCAAGCTGGTCTGGAGCGAGGCGGAGCAGCACCTGACCGAGGTCGCGTCCGACGTGCTCGGTCCCGACGCGCTGTCGGGTCCGTGGGCGCGCGACCGCGTCTATTCGCGAGCGCTCACCATCGCGGGCGGCACGACGCAGGTGAACAAGAACATCGTCGCCCAGCGCGTGCTCGGCATGCCGCGCGGCTGACGTCGGGGATCAGGCGCGTCGCGCGGGCCGGATCGCGTTGCCGAGACCCGCGAGCGCGACCGCGGTGACGAGCACGACTGCGGTCGGCGCAAGGACAGCCCACGGTGCGTGCGCGGCCGAAGCGAGCTGCATCGACACCTCGTGACTCCATGTCTGCGTCGCGGCGGGCCCGAGACCGAGGAGAGCCGCGACCAACTCGGTGACCACGACGCGTGACGCCCCCACGAACATCGTCGCGAGGGTCGCCTGGACGAGATTCGGCGACGCCTGCGCAGCCAGGCTGCCGAGCCAACCGCCGGTCCCGCGCCGCCCGTCCGACCGCTGCAGCGCGTCGAGGGTCCGGCGTTGGGCGCCGAACGCAATGCTCGGCGCGGCGACGAACGCGAGCGCGACCGCGGCCTCGTTGCCGTTCCGGCCGTTGAACGCCAGCAACGCGAGCGCGACGAGCTCGCCGGGGAACGCGGCCCATCCCGTGAGCGCCGCGATGCCGATGCGCTCCGCACGGCCTCCGGCGAACGCGACCACGGCACCGATCGCGGAGCCGACGATCGTCGCGATCACCATCGCCGCGACGACGAGCAGCAGGGAACCGCGCGCCGTTGCCAGCACGCGCGCGAGGACGTCGCGCCCGAGAATGTCGGTACCGAACGGGTGAGCCGCCGAGAGGCCGTGCGCGGCACGGGTCGCGCGGCCGGCCGGGACGAGCCCAAGGTGGAGCCGGGCAAGCGTTGCCAGCGCCACGGCGAGCACCCAGAACGACGCCAGCGTGCCGCTCGCGGCGCGGCGCCGCCGGGTCGGGCCGGCGGCCGGGTCGCCCAGCGCGCCGCGCGACGGCACGAGCGCCACACCCGCCACGACGGCGACGACCGACACCACCAGCAGAACCCCGCGGGTCATCAGCGGATCGGAGCCGTTCGCGGCGTCGAGGAGGGTCGTGCCGAGCCCCGGCAGCGCTAACACGGCTTCGGTCACGAGGGTGACGACGAGCACCGCGGCCACGATGTCGCTTGTCGTGCGGCGC
>JBBSEC010000059.1:0-28793 GCA_038240075.1 Acidimicrobiia bacterium | reverse complement strand
GGCCCGCCGGGTGGCCCTCACCCCCCGGCGGGCCGTCGCTTCTCCGCTCGCTAGCATCCGCGCGGCCGCGCGGTCCTACCGCTCGGGACGAACGGAGGACGGCTCGGAATGGCCCAGCAGGAGCTCGGAAGCGGCGACACCCGGCGCAGGCCCATCGCGCTCGGTGGCGCCCTCGTGACGATGGTCGAGCCGCACCGCGGCCACGAGGTCGCGTACAACCGGTGGTACGAACGCGACCACTTCTACGCGGGCTGCCAGATCGGCGCGTGGACGATCGCCGGCGCCCGCTACGTCGCGACCGCCGACCTCAAGGCGCTGCGTTACCCCGCGAGCTCACCGGTGTGTCCCGACCCCACGAGCGGCTCGTACGTGTCGATCTACTGGATCCTCGCGGGCAAGTTCGGCGAGTGGATGAAGTGGGGCACCGACCAGGTCAACTGGCTGCACGCGAACGACCGCATGTTCGAGGAACGCGACCACATCCACACCGTGATGTACCGCTTCCGCGGCGAGTTCCCCGGCCACGACGACGCGGTGCCGGTGGAGCTCGCGCTCGACCACCGGTCGCCGTACCTCGTGCTCGTCGTCGCCGAGCCCGCCGACGGTGTCTCGCTCGACGCCGTCGACGCCTGGTTCAAGGCCCGGCCGCTCGGCGCCGAGGTGATGGCCGAGTTCACCCCGGTTCCGTTGCAGGGCGACGCACCCAAGGACGTTCCGCGCGACTCCGCGGCCAACCGGTTCACGCAGCTGTACTTCGTCGACGACGACCTCCCCGCGGTCTGGGAGGAGCGGTTCGCGTCGCTCGGAGCCGACCTCGAGCGCGACGGCATCGGCAAGGCGGTGTTCGTGTCGCCGTTCCGCGCGACCGTCCCCGGCACTGACCGTTACACCGACCAGTTGTGGTGACGCGCTGATGCGCGTGCTCGTGATCGGCGCGGGTGGCGTCGGCTCCGCGATCGCGGTGGCCGCCCAGCGGCGCGACTTCTTCGAGCACTTCGTGATCGCCGACCTCGACCCGCGCCGCTCCGCTGCCGCGGTCGACCGGCTTCCTGACGACGCCCGGTTCGCGTCGGCGGCCGTCGACGCATCGGATCAACGCGCGATCACCGCGTTGGCGCGCGAGGTCGGTGCAACCGCGATCGTCAACGCGTGCGACCCGCGGTTCAACCCACCGATCTTCGATGCCGCGTTCGAGAGCGGCTGCACGTATCTCGACATGGCGATGCACTTGTCGAAGCCCCATCCCGAACGTCCGCACGAGCTCACGGGAGTGAAGCTCGGTGACGAGCAGTTCGCGGTCGCGTCGCAGTGGGAGGAACGCGGGCTGCTCGCGCTCTGCGGCATCGGCACGGAACCCGGCTTCTCCGACGTGGTGACGCGCTACGCGTCGGATCACCTCTTCTCGCACATCGACGAGGCCGGGGTCCGCGACGGCGCGAACCTCGTCATCGAGGGCTACGACTTCGCGCCGACGTTCTCGATCTGGACGACGATCGAGGAGTGCCTGAACCCGCCGGTGATCTGGGAGGCCGAGCGCGGCTGGTACACCACCGCGCCGTTCTCCGAACCGGAGACGTTCGACTTCCCCGCGGGCATCGGACCGATCGAGTGCGTCAACGTCGAGCACGAAGAGGTGCTCCTCATCCCGCGCTGGGTCGACTGCGGGCGCGTCACGTTCAAGTACGGGCTGGGCGACGAGTTCATCGAGGTGCTGCAGGTGCTGCACAAGACCGGCCTCGACTCCACGACGCCGCTCACGGTCAAAGGCGCCTCGGTGTCGCCGCGCGACGTGGTCGCCGCCGCGCTCCCCGACCCCGCGACCCTCGGTGACCGCATGAGCGGTCGCACCTGCGCGGGTACCTGGGTGCGCGGCACCGGAACCGACGGCTCGTCGCGCTCGGTGTACCTCTACCACGTTGCCGACGCGGCCGAGACGATGGCGAAGCACGGGATGCAACCGGTCGTGTGGCAGACGGCGATCAACCCGGTGTTCGCGCTCGAGCTCCTCGCGACCGGTGTGTGGTCGGGCGTCGGTGTGCTCGGGCCCGAGGCGTTCGACGCGGTCCCCTTCCTCGACCTGATGCGTGCGTGCGACGAACCGTGGGAGCTCGAAGAGCTGACGCCGTAGCCCGCGGTGTTGCCGCCCGCGATGTCGCCGCCCGCGATGTCGCCGCCCGCGATGTCGCCTCCCGCGCGATGAGAAACCTGGTCGCGTTCAGTCCACATCGCGGGGGAAGATGAGACATCGCAACGATGGGGGTCCGATCGAATGCTGCTTCGACGAATTGCAACGTGGTGCTATCGGCGTCGGCGCATCGTGGTCGCCGCGTGGATCGTCGCGCTGATCGGCATCAGCGTGCTCGGGCAGACCGTGGGCGGCGACCTGCTCAAGACGTTCTCGTTGCCGGGAAGCGAATCGCAGCGCGCGTTCGACGTGCTCGGTCAGCAGTTCCAGCGCAACGGTGACACCGGCGATCTGGTGTTCAAGGCCAAGGGCGGCGATGTGCGCGCGACCGCGGTGCGCGCCGCGATCGCGCCCGTTCTCGCG
The DNA here is from genome assembly GCA_038240075.1 of Acidimicrobiia bacterium. GTDB lineage: Bacteria > Actinomycetota > Acidimicrobiia > IMCC26256 > PALSA-610 > DATBAK01. The sequence goes on along the minus strand of JBBSEC010000059.1, from coordinate 26,245 downwards.
AAGCTGCGCACCGAGCCGCACGTGGTGTCGGTCACGAGCCCGTACGACCCCGCCGGTGCGCGGTTCGTGTCGAAGTCGGGCACGATCGCGTACGCGGAGATCCTGTTCGACGTCCAGGCCAACGACGTGCCGGTCAGCCTCGCCAAAGACATGCGCACGATCGCCAAGGACGCCGACTCGAACGATCTGCAGGTCGAGTTGGCAGGCTCGATGTTCACCGACCCGACCCAACCGGCGAGCGAAGCGGTCGGGATCCTGGCCGCGATCCTCATCCTGCTGCTCGCGTTCGGATCGCTGCTCGCGATGGGCCTTCCGATCATGACCGCGTTGTTCGGCATCGGGATCGGGCTCGCGATCGTGAACCTCCTCGCGCGCGTCATCGACGTCCCGTCGTTCGCGCCGCAGGTCACCGCGATGATCGGTATCGGTGTCGGGATCGACTACGCGTTGTTCATCGCGACGCGGTATCGCGAACGGCTCCACGAGGGCGCCGACCCCGAGGAAGCCGTGGTGCACGCGCTCGACACGAGCGGTCGCGCGGTGGTGTTCGCCGGCAGCACGGTCGTGATCTCGCTGCTCGGCCTGTTCCTGATCGGCGTGTCGTTCATCCGCGGCCTCGCGGTCGGTGCGTCGCTCGCGGTGCTGTTCGTGATGGCGGCCGCGATCACCTTGCTTCCCGCAGTACTCGGCTTCGTCGGTCACACGATCGACAAGTTCGCGCTCCCGAGCGCACGCAAGACCCGCCCGGTCGAGCAGAGCTTCTGGGCCCGTTGGAGCCGCGTGCTGCAACGGCGCTCGTGGATCGCGGCGATCGGCGGACTCCTGATCCTGGTCGTCCTCGCGCTCCCCTTCTTCTCGCTACGCCTCGGCGTGGCCGACGCGGGGAACGACCCCGGCAAGCTGACGACCCGCCGGTCCTACGACCTGCTGAGCCAGGGCTTCGGGCCCGGCTTCAACGGCCCGCTGCTCGTCGCCGGCAACCTGGTCTCGCCCTCCGACAACGCGGTCGCGCAACGCTTGGCCACGGCGATCGGCAACGACCCCGACGTCGCCGAGGTCAGCCCGCCGATCATCAGCCCGAACGACAAGGGCGTCCTCATCCAGGTCGTGCCGAAGGGCTCACCGCAGGACGCGAGCACCACGACGCTCGTCCACCGATTGCGCGACAACGTCGTCCCCGACGCGACGAAGGGCTCGACCCTCGACGTACACGTCGGCGGGCAGACCGCGATCGGTGTCGACCTCGCCGACACCCTCGGTGCGCGCTTGCCCTACATGTTCCTCGCGATCCTCGTGTTCAGCTTCGTGCTGCTCATGCTCGTGTTCCGGTCACTGCTCGTGCCGCTGAAGGCCGTGATCATGAACCTGCTGTCGATCGGCGCGGCCTACGGGGTGATCGTCGCGATCTTCCAGTGGGGGTGGGCGAAGAACCTCGTCGGCATCGGCAAGGAAGGCCCGATCGAGGCGTGGGTGCCGATGATGTTGTTCGCGATCGTCTTCGGCCTCTCGATGGACTACGAGGTGTTCCTCCTGAGCCGCATCAAGGAGGAGTACGACCGCGACCACAACAACTCTGAAGCCGTCGCCCACGGTCTCGCGAAGACGGCCCGGCTCATCACGGCCGCGGCCGCGATCATGATCTGCGTGTTCGCGAGCTTCGTGCTCTCCGACCTGCGCGTGCTCAAGCTGATCGGCTTCGGGCTCGCGTTCGCGGTGTTCATCGACGCGACGGTCGTGCGCCTCGTGCTCGTGCCCGCGACGATGGAGCTGCTCGGCGATCGCAACTGGTGGTTCCCGAGCTGGCTCGAGTGGCTCCCCCGCGTCCACATCGAGAGCAGCGACTCACCTCTGCCGCCGTCCGCATCACCCAGCCCGACCGACGCCCCCGAACCCCAACCCGTTGCCGGCGACTAACCCCGGCGCGCTCGGCTACGCGAGGACGGGCTTGCTCGGGGTGTAGGTGACGGGGATGCGCTTGATGCCGTTGATGAAGTTGGACCGCAGGCGGTCGTGGCCGCCCGCGTACGCGAGGTCGGGCATGCGGTCGAGCAGCTCGTTGTAGATCGCGCTCATCTCCATCTTGGCGAGGTTGGAGCCGAGGCAGAAGTGCGGGCCGCGTCCGCCGAAGCCGAGGTGGTCGTTGGGGGTGCGGCCGACATCGAAGGTGAACGGGTCGCGGAAGACGTCTTCGTCGCGGTTGGCCGAGGGGTACCAGATCGTCATCTTGTCGCCCTCCTTCATCTTCTGACCGCGGATCTCCGTGTCCTGGGTGATCGAGCGGCGGAAGTAGATGACGGGGCTCGCCCAGCGCACCATCTCGTCGACCGCGGTCGGCATGAGCGACCGGTCGTTGCGCAGGCGCGCCCACTCGTCGGGGTGCTCGAAGAAGGCGAGCATGCCGTGGCTGATCGCGTTGCGGGTCGTCTCGTTGCCCGCGACCGTCAGCAGCATGAAGAAGAGGTCGAACTCGAGCTCGTCGAGTCGCTCGCCGTCGACCTCGGCGTTGAGGATCGCGGTGACGATGTCGTCGGTCGGCTTGGCCCGCTTCTCGACCGCCAGGTCATTGGCGTAGGTGAACATCTCGACCTGCGCGTTGGCGACGTCGTCCTCCGCGACCACGTACTCGGGGTCGGTGCTGCCGACCATCGCGTTCGTCCAGTCGAACAGCTTCTTGCGGTCCGACATCGGGACGCCGAGGATCTCGGCGATCGCCTGCAGGGGAAGCTCGGCGGCCACGTCGTTCACGAAGTCGCAGGAGCCCCGCTCGCACACCGAGTCGACGATCTCCGCGGCGCGCCGCTTGATCGTGGCTTCGAACAGCTTCAGCACGCGCGGCGTGAACGCCGACATCACGATCTTGCGGTACCGCGTGTGCTTCGGCGGGTCCATCATCAGCATCATGTTGCCGACGCCGAAGTCGGGCGACGTGTCGCTGATCATGATCCCGCCACCGGCGCGCGACGGCGACTTCTCCGACGAGTAGGTCTGCCAGTCGCGCGACACGGAGACGACGTCGTCGTACTTGGTGACGACCCAGAAGCCGTCGCCGTCCATGATCTCGGGCGTCGGCTCGTGCCACCACACCGGAGCCTCGTGGCGCAGCAACGTGAACCACTCGTGCGGGAAGCTCTCCGCGAAGCGGTCCATGTCGGTGAGATCGATATCGCTGAGGCTGAGCTGGCTGGCTGTCACCGTGTCTCCTCGGCTGGGGGTGGGACGTCCTTACAGTAGAACCCGTTCTAGCCCTTCAGGCGCGGGTGGACCTCGCTGGCAAACAGCTCGAGGCTCTCCCACGCGAGCGCGGGCGGCAGGCCGCCGGCGAGCGGGTTGAAGGTGAGCGCACCCATCGGCGGGACCTTCGCGGCCACCTCGACGACCTGATCGGGTGTGCCGACGACGATCTGGGGCGACAGCTTGAGCTCGTCGACGGTCGACGCGTCGACCATCGGCGTCGAGTGTTGGCCCGGCGTCTGGTACGACGCGTAGGTCTTGGCCTCGTACAGCAGGTATTCGCCGATCTGCGCCCACGTGCGCTCAGGATCATTGGTGACGTGCACGAACGTCGGCCCGCTCGGCACCATCACGAATCCGCCGGTGTAGCCGATCTTCTTCGACTCTTCCTGGTACGCGGTCTGCAGCTCCGGATCGGTGTTCATCGGCATCATCGGAAGCCGCAGGCGCGCCGCTCGCCGCGCCGCGGCCGGCACTCCCCCGCCGATGAGGATCGTCGGATGCGGCTTGGTGACCGGAAGCGGCGTGACGGTGATCGTGCGCCCCTGCCACTCGAACGGCTCACCCGTGAGCGCGCGCACGACGACGCCGACGTACTCCTCGAGCACCTTGCCGCGCTTGGCGTGATCGGCACCCGCCATCGCGAACTCTTCGGCTTTGTACCCGGCACCGAACACGGTCAGCAGCCGTCCGGGGGCCGCGTTGTCGAGCACCGCGAGCTGCTCGGCGATGCGCACCGGATCGTGCAGCGGCAGGATCGACGCCGACACGAAGACGGGGATGCGCGGCGTCGCACCGAGGATGATCCCGGCCATCGTCAGCGGCGCGGGAAGCCAGCCGTCGTCGATGCCGTGGTGCTCGGAGAGCACGGCCATGTCCCAGCCCTGCGCATCGGCCCAGCGGTACTGCTCGAGCGCGGCCGCGTAGATCTCCGCGGTCGTCGCGGGCCCGAAGGCCGGCGCGCGGAAGTCGTGGCGCATCGTCAACATGGTCATTGCGGTCCTCCGGCTACAAGGTGGGGCCCGATCTCGGAGCCGAACGCGGCGATCTGGTCGCACATCTCGTCGACGTCGCGTGCCCGCAGTCGGATCTGCAGGTGGTTGACGCCGAGCTCGCCCATCGCGTTCAGCTTGTCGACGATGCGTTGCACCGAACCCGACACGGTGTAGTCGGGGAACTCCCACGTCGGCTCGCCGACGTAGACGTATTCGCAGATGAAGCCGAAGTCGATCGGTACACCCGGACGCACCTGCTCGCGGTGCCCGAGGACGTACGCGATGTCGTCGGGCATCTGCTTGCGCGGGGTGCCCTGCGGGATCCAGCCGTCGCCCCGTTCCGCGACCCGCCGCAGCGCGGGCTTGCCCGAACCCCCGATCCAGATCGGCGGCCGGGGTTGCTGCGCCGGGCGCGGTCCCTGGCCGAGGTCGTGCGTCGGCCAGCGCGGTCCCGGCAGCGACGTGTACTCGTCGGTCCAGGCCGCAACGATCCCGTCGATCGCCTCGTCGAGCAATGCGCCGCGTCCCACGAACGGCACGCCGAGCGCCGCGAACTCACCTTCGAGGTGACCGGCGCCAACTCCGAGAATCACGCGGCCGCCGGACAACGCGTCGAGGGTCGCGAACGTCTTCGCGACCTGCAGCGGATGGCGGTACGCGGGGATGTAGACGTTGGTCATGAGCCGCGTGCGCGTAGTGGAGGCGGCGAGGTACGCGAGCGTCGCGACGGGGTCGTACCACTGCGTGCTCATCATCTCCGCGGGCTCGCGCGGCACCGCGACGTGGTCACACACCGCGATGTAGAAGAACCCGGCGTCGTCGCACGCCTGCGCGCAACGGACGAGATCGGCCGGCGTCGCGTCGCGTTCCCACGGCGCCGCGATCCGTACGCTGAGCGCCTGCACCGGCAGCTGCATGCCGTAGACGAGTTGCCCCTTCGGAACGACGGGAACTGTCGCGGTCACCCGGGCCACACCATGCTCTGCAACTCGGTGTACGCCTGCAATCCGAAGGAGCCGCCGTCGCGCCCGACGCCGCTGTACTTCGTGCCGCCGAACGGCGTCTCGTGATTGCGCTGCACGGTGTTGATGCCGATGTTCCCCGCGCGCAACCGGCGGCCGATGCGCATCGCGCGCGCCGAGTCGCCGCTGAACACATAGTCGTACAGCCCGAAGTCGGAATCGTTCGCGATCGCGACACCTTCGTGGTGGTGGTCGAACGGCACGACGACTACCACGGGGCCGAAGATCTCCTCGCGCACCACCTTCATGTCGGGCCGGCAGCCTGCGATGAGCGTCGGCTCGAGGTAGAAGCCGCGGTCGAGGCCGGCCGGGCGCCCGCCGCCGGCCGCGATCTCCGCGCCTTCGTCACGGGCGGAGGTGATGTAGCTCTCGACCCGGTCGCGGTGTGCGCCCGTGATGAGCGGACCGACGACCGTGCTCGGGTCGAGCGGGTCGCCCACCTTCAGCACCGTGGCCATCTTCGCGAGACCTTCGACGAGCGCGTCGTACTTCGACCGGTGCACGATCGCGCGCGTCGGCGCCGTGCAGATCTGCCCGGCGTGGAAGGTCCACACCGATCCGATCATCGTGACCACGGTGCGGATGTCGGCGTCGTCGAGGACGAGCCCCGCGCCCTTGCCCCCGAGCTCGAGCAGGAGGCGCTTCATCGTGCGCCCGCCGGCCTCCGCGATGCTCATGCCGACGCCGGTCGAGCCCGTGAACGAGATCATGTCGACGTCGCGCGAGTCGACGAGCGCCTGGCCCGTCGCGGGCGTGGAGCCGGTCACACAGTTGATGACGCCGGGCGGGAAGCCGACGTCTTGGAGGATGCGGCAGAGGTCGATCACCGCGAGCGGGTCCTGCGACGCGGGACGCACGATCACGGTGTTGCCCATCGCGAGCGCGGGACCGAGTTTCCCGGCCATGTTGACGATCGGGAAGTTGTAGGGCGTGATGCAGCCCACGACCCCGACCGGGATGCGCCGAGCGATCGCGCCCATGATCCCGCCGGGCGCGAGCGTGGTGGTGGGCATCTCGGTCGGCGGCAGCGGGATGACGGTGGGCTCCATCGCGCCGGCCGCGTACCGGTCGAAGCGCACCGCGGCCTGCGGAACCTGCATCGATCGACCGAGTGCAGAGGTGCAACCGGTCTCGGAGATCACGAGCGGAACGAGCTCGTCGGCGTGCTCGCGAATCGCAGCCGCCGCGGCGCGCAGCAGATCGGCGCGCTTTTCGGGCTTCAACCGCGACCAGGCCGGGAACGCTTCGCGCGCGGCGCGCCCGGCGGCCTGCACCTGCTCGACCGATGCCTCGGGTGCGAGGCCGACGACTTCCTCGGTGGCCGGGTTCACCACCTCGTAGGCGCCGTCGGCGCCCTCGACCCACTCTCCCCCGATGAGCAACCCGCGCGACTCGGCCAAGGCTGGTTCTCCTTCACGACGACCAGTGAAGTGTAACGCGTTCTATTTTTGCGGTCACGCTCCCGGGCCGGTGCGTCGTAGCCTGGGCGCCGTGGCGCTGGGTCTCGAGCAGTGGTCGGAGATCCTCGACCTGATCGACGATGCCGCGAAGCTCGTCGGCCTCGATCCCGACATCCACGGCATCCTGCGCTCACCGCAGCGGATGCTCGAGGTGAGTGTTCCGGTCCGCCGCGACGACGGCCACATCGACGTCTTCACCGGCTGGCGCGTGCATCACGACACCACCCGCGGCCCCGCCAAGGGCGGCATCCGCTTCCATCCCGACCTCGACCGGTGGGAGGTCAGCGCGCTCGCCGCGGGCATGACCTTCAAGACCGCGCTGCTCGACCTCCCCTTCGGCGGGGCGCAGGGTGGCGTCGCCTGCGACCCCGCGACGTTGAGCCTCGCCGAGCTCGAGCGGATCACGCGTCGCTACACGTGGGAGATCCTGCCGTTGCTCGGTCCCGAGAGCGACGTGCCCGCGCCCGACGTGAACACCGACGCCCAGGTGATGGGCTGGTTGATGGACACGGTCTCCCTCGCGCACGGTCGCCAGCTCGCGGCCTCGGTCACGGGCAAGCCGCTCGCGATCGGCGGCACGCAACAACACGAGGGTGCAACCGCCGCGGGCGTGCTGATGACGGTGCGCAACGCGTTCCACCAGATGGGCCTGCCGGTCGCCGGCTCCCGCGTCATCATCCAGGGCTTTGGCAAGGTCGGCGCGCCGCTCGCGTTCCTGTTGCACTCGGCCGGTATGCGCGTCGTCGCCGCGTGCGACCGCGGCGGCGCGACCGTCAACACCGTCGGCCTCGACATCCCGTCGTTGTCGAAGCATGTCTCCGCGACGGGCAGCGTCGCCGATTTCCCGTTGGGCGACACCATCACGCCCGACGAGTTCTGGTCGGTGAAGTGCGAGCTCGTCGTCCCGGCCGCGCTCGCGCGTGCGATCGACGATCAGATCGCTCGGCAGCTCTCGGCGAAGGTCGTCGTCGAGGCGGCCAACGGCCCCACGACCGCAGGCGCGGATGCCGTGCTCGCCGAGCGCGGCATCGTCGTCATCCCCGACATCCTCGCCAACGCCGGTGGCGTCACCGTCTCGTACTTCGAGTGGGCGCAGAACCGGCAGGGCTTCGCGTGGGAGCAGGGCCTCGCGTCCGACCGCTTCTACCGCTACCTCGAAGAAGCGTTCCTCTCGATGTGGGCGCGCAGTGAGGCGCTCGGCGTGTCGTTGCGCAGAGCCGCGTACGCCGTCGCGGTCGAACGCGTCGGCGAAGCGATCGCGGCACGCGGCCTCTGGCCGTAATCACTGTCGCGCTCGCTCGATTCGTCAGGTCGCTTCACCGTTGGTCGCGCCCTGAAACGACTCGCCGCTCCTGACGCCTCAGTCCCCGGCCGAGTGCTTGCTGGAACCCGCCCTCACGGCTCGAAGTCGAGTTGGAGCATGCGGATCGCGTTGCCGCGCACGAGCTTGCGGATCGTCACGTCGTCGAGACCGGCGAAGAGCCGTTGCGCGACCTTCTCGGTGTCGGGCCACGTGGAATCGCTGTGCGGGTAGTCGGTCTCGAAGGTGACGTTGTCGACGCCGACCGAATCGAGTGACTGCAGACCGTGGGGGTCGTCGAAGAAGCAGCCGTAGACGTGCTCCTTGTAGTACTCCGACGGCGGCTTGAGCACCTTGTCGGCGACGCCACCCCACCCGCGGTTGTCCTCCCACACCTTGTCGGCGCGCTCGAGCACGTAGGGAATCCAGCCGATCTGGCCTTCCGAGTACGCGACCACGAGCAACGGGTACCGCTCGAAGAGCCCCGACATCAGGAAGTCGGTGAGCGACATCGCCGCGTTCATGTAGGTGAGCGTGGAGCCTACTGCGGCGGGCGCGTCGGCCGATGTCGACGGCATCTTCGACGACGAGCCGATGTGCATCGACACGACGGTGCCGGTCTCCGCGCACGCAGTCCACAGCGGGTCCCAGTAGCCGTCGGCGTCGTGCACCGACGGAAGACCGAGGAACGGCGGGATCTCACTGAAGCAGATCGAACGTCCGCCGCGCGCCGCGTTGCGGCGAACCTCCGCGGCGGCGAGCTTCGCGTCCCACAGCTGCACGATCGGCAGCGGGATCAGGCGACCGCCGGTTCCGGCGCACCACTCGTCGAACATCCAGTCGTTGTACGCCTTCACGCAGAGATCCGCGAGCTCTTTGTCGCGCCGCTCCAGGAACGTCTGGCCGCAGAAGCGCGGGAAGCTCGGGAACGCGAGCGACGCCTCCACGTGGTTGACGTCCATGTCCTCGAGCCGTTCCTTCTGGCTCCAGCAACCCGGGCGCATGTCGTCCATGGTGATCGGCGAGACCGTGATCTCGTCGCGCGGGTAGCCGGCGGCGGCCGAGAGGCGCGTGAGCGGCGAACGCAGGTCTTCGCAGTGCCACCAGTCGCACCACGTGCCGTCTTCGCCGGGCCCGGCCTCCTCGTAGGAGAACACTCCCCCGACGAAGCTCATCGACTTCGTCTTGCTGCGAACGATCTTCGGCCCGACGTCCTTGAACTTCGCGGGGAGGCGGTCCTGCCACACCCCCGCGGGCTCGATCACATGGTCGTCGACCGAGATGATGAGCGGGATCGTCGGCACTTCGGGCGTCGCGTTCGGCATGTTTGCGAGCTTAGACCTGACGCCCCGTCAGGTTTTCGAGGCGTTCCAGAGCTCGACGATCGCCGCGGTGGTCGTGATCGTGGCCACGAGCGACAGCGTGTTCTCGACGACCGCGGCCGCGTACTCGGGCGGCACCCCGGCGATCGCGTCGGACGGGAGCACCATCTGGTAGCCCCAGTTGACGGCGTCGAACGCGAGGCTCGTGATGCCGATGTTCACCGAGACGCCGACACCGACGATCGTGCGGACGCCGAGGTTGCGCAGCATCGGATCGAGTTGCGTGCCGGTCATCGGCCCGAGCCCGTGATGGCGCGGCAGCACGACGTCGCCGGGCTCGACACCGATCTCCGCCGGCACCTGCACCGCGTCGCTCCCGGGCGAGATCTTCACGGGCGAGCGCAGGATCCCCATGAACAGGCGCGCGTTCTGATTCGCGCCCTTGCCGTCGCCGCGCCACTCGGCCGTGCAGTGGAACACGGGAACGCCCGCGGCACGCGCCGCGCGCGCGAGACGCGCGCAGTTGCCGATCAGGTCGACCGCGGCCGCGGCTTCGCTCAGTGCGGGGAGCGCGGAGCGCGTGCCCACGACACCGTTCTGCACCTCCTGCAATACGAGCGCGGTGTGCTGCGGCGCGACCAGCTCGGAGAAGTCGACGGGCACGCGCTACTCCTCGACGAAGTTCGACGCCGCGCCCGTGCGGAGCGGATCCTTCGTGAGCTTCCCCGACGCGTTGCGCGGCAACGGCTCCGTCCGCACCTCCCACTGCGTCGGAACCTTGTAGTACGAGAGCTGCGTCGCGGTGAACGCTCGCAACTCGTCGACGTCGAGCGTGCGGCCCGGCCGCGGCACGACGACGGCCTTCACCGCCTGCCCGTACTCGGCGTCGTCGACACCGAACACCGCGGCCTCGGCCACGTCGGGGTGATCCTCGATCCCCTTCTCGACCTCGACCGGGTACACGTTCTCACCGCCGCGCAGGATGAGATCGCGGCGGCGCGACGAGAGGTAGAGGCGACCGTCGTCGAGATGGCCGATGTCGCCGGTGCGTAGCCAACGGCCGGGACCGATCGCGGCGTCCGTCGCGTCGGGATTGCGCCAGTAGCCGAGCATCACACCGGGCGACCGGATGCAGACCTCGCCTTCGGCGCCTTCGGGGAGCACCGCGCCGGTCGTGAGGTCGCGGATCTCGAGGTGCACCGTGGGAAGCGGGCTGCCGCACGACATCGGATGGTCGATGAGCTCCTGGCCCGAGCAGATCGTCGCGAGCGCGGTGCATTCGGTGAGGCCGTAACCGAGACCCATCGACGCGCCCGCGTTCGGGAACGCCTCGCGTGTGCGGCGCTGCAGGCTCGGCGACACCGGTGATCCGCCCCCGCCGATCTGGCGCAACGACGAGATGTCGAACTGGTCGATCTCGGGATGGTTCACCATGCGGTGCAGCACGGTCTCGGTGATGCTCCAACCGGTGCAGCGTTCCTGCTCGATCACCTTGGCCGCGACCAGTGGGTCGAAGCGACCGACGAGCCACACCGACCGCGTGCCGGTCGCCATGAACGCGATCGCACCCGTGTGCAGACCCGAGACGTGGAACAACGGGCTGGTCATGAGCTGGCAGGTCGGGAGCGCGTCGGCCGGCGGTGGGCGCAGCATGAACCCGCGCGCGCCGTGGAAGAAGGTCATCGAGAGCAGCGAACCGATGTTGCCGTGCGTGTGCACCGCGCCCTTCGGACGGCCGGTCGTGCCCGACGTGTACAGGATCAGCGCGGGCTCGTCGTCGTGGATCTCGGTCTCGGGCAGTGTCGCGTCGGGATGCGCGTGCCACAGGGCATCGAACCCGGTCTCCATCTCGACGACGGGCACACCGGGATCGACGCCGTCGAGCCGCGCGAGGCGGCGGGCGTCGGCGACGAGCACCTTCGGGTCGCTGTCGGCGACGCCGTAGCGAATCTCCGGGCCGGTCGACCAGCCGTTGAGCCCGACCGCGATCGCGCCGAGGCTGATCGTCGCCCAGAAGGTGACGATCCATTCCGGCGAGTTCGCACCGAGAATCGCGACCCGGTCGCCGCGACCGACGCCGTATTCGTCGCGCAGCACCGCGGTCGTCGACGCGACCAGCCGTTCGTGCTCGGCGAACGTGAAGCGACGCGAAGTGGTGCCGTCGGTGAACGAGAAGTACTCGGCGTCACCGAAGCGGCGCGCGCCGACGAGCAGATCGCGCAGGCTGCGGGTGCGCGACTTGAACACGGTCATGGTCTCGCCGAGCACGTCGGCTTCCTCGAGCTCGAACATCCCGCCCGGTGCGAGGAGCTGGTCGTCGATCGAGGTACTCATGCCGGGGGCACGATAGCTACCCTGCGGGCCGTGGCGAGCCGGGTCGAGTTCGGGATCTACGTGCCGCAGCTCGGCTTCGAGTACGCGCAGATCCGCGAGCGCGCCGACACGTTGGAGGCGTTGGGCTTCCACTCGATCTGGTTCTTCGACCATCTCTACGGCCCGGAGCTCCCCGATCTCCCCGCACTCGAGGGCTGGACCCTCGCGACCGCGGTGCTCGCGCAGACCGAGCGGTTGCGGGTCGGTCACCTCGTGCTGTCGGCCACGTTCCGGCATCCCGCGCTGCTGGCCAAGATGGCAACCACGCTCGACGTGATCTCCGGCGGCCGGCTCGAGATCGGCCTCGGGAGCGGCTCGTATCCGCCGGAGCACGAACGGGCCGCGATTGCCTGGGGCACGGTCGCCGAGCGCAGCGAGCTGCTCGCCGAGACGCTCGAGATCGTGACCCGCTCGTTCGCGGAGGAGTCGGTGACGACCGCGGGGCCGCGGTTCCCGTTGCGCGACTTCCCGATCCGACCGCGTGCCGTGCAGCAGCCGCGTCCCCCGATCCACGTCGGCGGCGCGGGCGAACGCCGCACCCTCCCCCTCGTCGCCCGCTACGCCGATGTCTGGAACTGTCCGACCTACGCGCTGAACGAGCTCGACGTGAAGCGCGCCGCGCTGGTGCGCGAGTGCACCGCCATCGGGCGCGACCCCGAGTCGATCCGGCTCTCGATCGAAGCGGTGCTCGTGCTCGCCGCCGACGAGGCCGCACTCGTCGACGCATCGGCACGCGCCGCCCGCCGGTTCCCGGGCGCCGGCTGGGGCCTCGACGCCGGCGGGTTCGTCGGCACCCCCGACACCGTGATCGCCCGCATCCAGGAGCGCGTCGACCAGGGCTTCACGTTCTTCGTGTTCTTCACCCACGACCGCGCCGCACCCGAGACCCTCGAGCTGTTCGCGCGGGAGGTCATGCCCGCCTTCGCGTGACGCCGGTCAGTTCCGTCGTTGGCGCACCTCTTCGTTGTGGCAGATCACTCCGATCGCCCAGGCCCGGTTGAGGCGATCGCCGAGCGCGGTCGCGATCGTCGACGGTCCCGGTCGATATCCACTCGCGGCCTGCGCGCGTTCGAAAGCCTTCTCCAGGATCGGCGCCCGGCGACCGGTGCGCTCGTCGGCGACCCGGCCCCGCGAGCCGACGAATTGAAGCCGACCATTGGCGTTGCCAAGGATCTCCCACCCCCGTTGATGAATCGCACCGTGGTGGTAGTGGCACAACGAGACGAGGTTCTCCGTCGCGTTCGGACCGGAGCGCGTCCGCCAGATGATGTGGTGCACGTGGATCGACGCCCGCGAGCCGCAGCCCGGCCATCGGCACGTCCCGAGATCGCGTCGCATGACTGCTCGCCGGATGCGACGCGGAATCGCATCGACCGTTGGCGTCCGCTCGACGCTGCCGTCGTCGAGCGCCCGCTCGACCGCGAGGGCCGCGTCGCATCGCAGCCGCTCGTATGCGGCACGACTGATCGGCAGTCCGTGGACGCGAGCCGGCGCGTCGTCGTCGACCTCGCCCGATGCCGACCCCTCGACACGGACGACGATCGTGGTCGCGGGCACCGTACCCGGCTCCGGCGCCAGGAACGTGCGTGCGATGGTGAGCGCGGCGTCGAACTTGCGAGCCTGGATCTCCTCGCCATGGTTCGCCGTTTCCGCCGCGACACCCGCGTCGATCGCGACCATGAACTCGGCGATGAGGTCGACGGGTCCGCGGATGCGAATCGACCCGTTCCCGTCCTCGCCGAGCACGTACGACAACCGCCGCTCGTCATGAATGCGCTGCTCGCGCTCGGGATCGTTGAGGCGGCGGACCTTTTGGTACCCCGCGACGAGAACGTCGAGCTGTGCAGCCGTCGCGTTCAGGGCGAGCTCGACGAGCTCGGACTCGGTCTCCGGTGCCGTCACCAAGCGGGTGAGGGCCCGAACCTTGGAGTACGACAGCCGGCCCGAAGCGAACTCGGCGAGGACGAGCGGCATCCGTTGCAGGTCGATCGCGACGCGGACGTGGTCACGGCCGGTGCGCACGCTCAACGCGCACTTCCACGAGAGCCAATGCGCCATCGAACGGCACTCCCACGATTCCCACGCTTTCCGACGATCGAGCTCGGCGATCTTCAGTAACCACTCGCACGTCGCTGCGGCCAACATCGCCGCGCCGGTTTGCACCTCGGCCTCGAGTCGTTCGGTCGGCGCCGACGACAGCGCTCCGTGCTGTATCGCCTGATCGCGCATCGTGCCTCCGCTCATCGCGCTGTGATTCACGGAGTATGCGCCCGCCCTACGACAGTGAACGCGCTCCTGAGAGAACGGTTCCGCGGAACCGTTCTCTCAGGAAACGAATCAGTGGAACGTGGGTGTCAGCTCGAGATGCTGCCCTTCGCGCGTCGATTTCTCGACCGCGGTGCGTTGAAAGAAGACCCGCGCCTTGTTCCCGCCGACGAAGTCGATGACCTCGATCTGGAGATCGCCGGAAGGAATGTTCGGAAGGTGCAGCAACACGCTCACGGATTGAGGATCGGAGCATCCGAGCTGTGCGACGGTGACCGTGTGCTCGCCCGCGTCGCGCGTGATCGCGAGGCGCGGACCGAGGAACAGCACCCACGTGGACGGGTCGACTGCGGAGAACGGCAGGGGTGGCGAGGTCGCCTTTCCGTACTGACTGATCGCCGGATCCGCAGGTGCAGGGCGACCGGTCCAACTCGCGCCCCTGTCGGGCGTCGTGTAAATCCAGACGTTCGCCGCGCCGGTCGAACTCAGGGGCGACAGCGCGGCGACCACGCCGGACCGACCGAAGAAGCGCGGCAAGCCGAACACCATTTCGGCGGCCGAGATCCCGCGCATCACAGGGAACGCCGCGGGCTTCCAGGAATGGCCGCCGTCGGAAGTGGCGAAGAGCTTGCCGCCAGGGTTCGTCGCCTGCCCCGATCCGGTGGCGAAGTCGCTCGGCCCGCTCACACCCCAGCCGTGTTCGGAGTCCGCGAAGACGATGTGGCCGTCGAAGGGCGTGCGCCCGAGGAGTTGCCACGTGCGGCCCCCGTCGACGGTCGAGAAGACCTGCCCCGTCGTCTCGCTGTTCTCCGCGAACATCCAGCCGCGCTGCGGGTCGATGAACGTGAACGACGACGGCGCGCCACACGGACCGGACTCGGGTCCGGCCGCGCAGCCGGGCGCCGTACTGCCGACCCAATGCTGTCCGCCGTCGACCGTTCGGTAGATCGTGAGCGGGAGGTCGTTGCGCGCAACCGCGGCCCACGCGTGTTCGGCGTCGAAGAAGGAGAGCGCGACGACACGCGCCAGCGGGTTCTGCGTGTCAGGGGTCGTGATATCGGCCCAGTGATCTCCGTTGTCATCAGTGCGGTAGAGCGCAAGGCCGTTCATCGCCCAACCGCGGTCGGGAGCGATCATGCTCGCGTCCCCGACGGGAACGACGTCGTGGAACACAGCCGCGCCACCGGTCGACGCCGGTCCGTGAAGCGTCGACATCGTTGCGCGCCCACTCGGCGACGAGTCGCGCGTCGCCGCGATTGCGACGGCGGCGACCGCGACGACGACTGCCGCGAGCGAGACCGCGAACGACCGGCGCGCGTCGCGGGCGCGGCAACCGACCGGTCACGTCGCCGAGACCGATCGGCTCGGCCACGGCGTCGATGTAGCGCGCGAGGCCGCGAATCTCGTCAGTCATCGATCACCTCGAGGTCGATGCGCAGCTTCGCGAGCCCGCGGTCGACGTGGTTCTGGACGGTCGTCGTCTTCACTCCGAACAGGTCGGCAACCTCGTGGAGCTGCCATCCGAAGCCACACACGAGCACGACTGCGACGCGCTGCCGTTCCGAGAGCGAGCTCAACGCGCGCGGCAGGCCGGGTTCTACGCACGGCAACTCGGCCGGATCGGCCGGCGCGAACGCGTCGCGCCGCGTGAGCCGCAGACGACGAGTCCGGCTCTGGCCGACGCGATACAGGTAGCCGACCGGACGTTCCATCGCCTGGACCTTCGGCCAGTGCTCCCATGCATACGCCAGCGCCTCCGCCGTTGCCTCGCGTCCGCGTTCGGCCCCGTACCGGGCGACAAGCGCGCGCCGAAGACCCGGTTCGACATCCGCGAAGAACTCGGCAAACTCGTCTCCCAAGGCCCGCCTTCCCACCCGTCTCACCGCCGCGCCGGGTCGGATTACCACACGATGGCGTGATGAACGCCTTTTCTCGCGGTTTCAGCCCGGCGTCAGGCGCGGGGCGAGCTGGTGGATGAGTGCTTCGATCTCGCGGGCGGTCTCGTGGAAGACGTCGACGTCGCCGCCAGCGGGGTCGATGACGTCTTCCCACGACTCGAGCGTGACCGCCTCGAGGTGCAGGCTTTCGACGCGATCCGCGAACGTCTCCCGGCCCGCCGGTAGGTCGCGGGCGAGGCGCTTCAACGTCGCGGTGCGCGGCGCCGCGCGCGGGTGCGTGCGCCGCATCCAACCGACATGCTCGCCTGCGAGCGCGATCACGAGGTCGGCCCGGTCGAGCTCCTCGACGGTGGCCTGACGGCTGCGGTGCATCGGCACCTCGAGCCCCAGCCCCTCGATCGCGTCGCGGGTCCGCCAACTCATCGGCATGCCCTCGATGACGTGCGTGCCGCTGGTGACGATGACCGCGCCCGGAACGTGCTCCTTCAAGAGCGCACCGGCCATCACCGATCGAGCGGCGTTTCCCGTGCAGAGCGAAACCACGTGCAGTTCGGTCACGGGCGGAACCTATCGCCGTACTCGGCACTCGGCGCGACCTCTAGGTTCGCGGCGCATGACCACCGCGCGACGC
Organism: Acidimicrobiia bacterium; assembly: GCA_038240075.1. Classification (GTDB taxonomy): domain Bacteria; phylum Actinomycetota; class Acidimicrobiia; order IMCC26256; family PALSA-610; genus DATBAK01. The sequence goes on along the minus strand of JBBSEC010000059.1, from coordinate 9,748 downwards.
AGGGGAGCCAAACCATGACGACGACGCCAAGGCTCGCGATCCGACGGCTGACAACCACTGACTACGACGCCACGGCGCGACCGCGCTGCCGGATGCCGTCACGCGAACGACGTGGGAACGGTTCTTCGCGGCAGACGAACCGGTGCACGCCCTCGTCGCCGAGCACGGTGGCCGCATGATGGGAATCGTCCACTACCTCTTCCATCGCACGACGACTCAGATCGCGCCGATCTGTTACCTGAACGACCTGTTCACGGTGGAGACCGAACGAGGTCGGGGTGTCGGGCGCGCGCTGATCGACGCGGTGTGCCGGAACGCGAGCGTCGAGGGCTCCTCGCAGGTCTACTGGCTCACCCACGAGACCAACTCGACGGCCCGACGCCTCTACGACTCCGTAGCCGAACACTCCAGCTTCATCGAATACGAGAAGCCGTGTTAAGGACCCGCAACCTACTGCCTGCTCTCGAGCTCGTGCTGACTCCTGCCCTGAAATGATCAGGCGACCTTCAGGTCGCCAACCGCACTCGGTAGTTCTTGCCCATTTCTTCGAAGCCAAGCGCGTGGGCGACACGGAGTGACGCCGCGTTTGTGATCAGCGCGCGGTAGCGAACGATCCCGACCGCGGGGAGCGCGTCGGAGACCATCTTCACGGCGAGCCGCTTCGCGAGGCCCCGACCGCGCGCGTCGGGACGGGTCACGAGACCAACGTCTGCGGGCCGCCCGCGATACGCCGTCATGTTGCCCGCGGCGACCAGACGCCCTTCCTCCTCAATCGCGTAGCGCACGTCGTCGAACGTCGTCGCGTCGTCGAAGAAGCCACCTTCCCCCCAGTCATCGTCTCCGCACGCGCGCGTGAGCTCGTCGAGCAAGGGATCGTGTCGATCGAGACGACGCCCGGCTCCGCCGTCGCCCGGCACGAAACGAGCATGGTCGACGAAGCCGTGCCACGCCGGCCCGTGCACCTCCGATTCCGTCGCACCCGCGATCAACGCGCACACGGCCGTGCTGAATGCGTCGGCGGGGTCGGCCTCGGCGAGCACACGCGCAGCGCGGTCGCGCAGGCGCTCGGGACAGAACACGAACGTACCGACACCCACGCGAAACATGAGGACGCGCTCGCGACCTTGGAGTTCCTCGCCGCCAGGGACGAGGTGCGCTCCGGGCTCGTACAGCAGGGTCGGATCACAACCAAGCAGCTCGGCCCACGCGGCGTCGACGGCGTCGCGCACCTCGGCTACCGACTGCTCGCGGGGTGAAGGTCGCGCGCGACGTACCAGCGGCCGATGCTGCGCGCCGACAGGCGTCCGAGAACGAGAGCCGCAGCGAGAGAACCGGCCAGCACGGCCCCGCCCCACAGGTCGAACCAGTGCGACGCGCCCGGCAGATCGTCGTGCGCCCAGATCGCAAGACACGCGGCGACGGCGAGAACCGTGATCGTGACGACGTGAGGCATCCGCTGCGCGATCGCGGCGACCCCGGTTCCGCGGCGCTGCTGATACACGGTGAACACGCCGAGCACGAGCCCCGCGAACACTCCCAGCGGCATACCGACGATGGCGCCGGCGATCGCGCCGATCACTGCGCCCACGAGCGCAAGCGCGCAGAGGCCGACCACCAGACCGCCGACGAGACCGTCGAACAGGCCCCACCAGAAACCCCACAGCATGAACGCGAGCACGACAACGACCGCTCGACCGCCCGAGCGGACGTTCGCTCCAATGCCCATCGTGCCCACCCCAGCCAAGGGTACCGGGCGCTTCTCGTGACGCGAGAGTGAAGCGATAGCGTCGATCCGGTGACCACGACGCTCGTGTTGCTCCGCCACGGCGAGAGCGAATGGAACCTCTCGGGGCAGTTCACGGGCTGGGTCGACGTCGACCTCTCGGCCCGGGGCTGCGACGAGGCCCGCAACGGTGGACGGCAGCTGCTCGAAGCGGGCATCAAGCCCGACGTGCTCCACACGTCGCTCCAGGTGCGCGCCATCCGCACTGCGGAGCTCGCGCTCGACGAGATGCAGCGGAAATGGATCCCCGTCCGCCGGTCGTGGCGCTTGAACGAGCGCCACTACGGCGCGCTGCAGGGCAAGAACAAGAAGGAGACCGCGGAGGAGTTCGGCGCCGAGCAGTTCAAGCTCTGGCGGCGGAGTTACGACGTGCCGCCGCCGCCGCTCGCGATCGACGATCCGACCTCCGGGATCGACGAGCGCTACGACGATCTGCCGCGCGACGTGCTGCCCCAGTCAGAGTGCCTGCGCGATGTCTTTGCGCGCATGCTCCCCTACTGGGACGACACGATCGCGCCCGACCTGCGCGCCGGCAAGGTCGTGCTCGTCGCCGCGCACGGCAACACCCTGCGCGCGCTCGTGAAGCACCTCGACGGCATGAGCAACGCCGACGTGGTGGAGCTCAACATCCCGACCGGCCTGCCCCTCGTGTACGAGCTCGACGACGACCTCGCGCCCGTCAATCCCGTCGGTCTGCTCAACACGAAGGGCCGCTACCTCGACCCCGACGCCGCGGCCGCCGCGGCCGAAGCGGTCAAGACGCAGGGGCACTGACACCGTCCGAGCGTCAGAAGATGCTGTAGCCGCCGTCGACGACGAGCTGGTCGCCGGTGTGGAAGAGGTAGGTCGGATCCGCGAGGAACACCGCGGCCGCGCCCATGTCGGACGGTTCCGCCCAGCGCCGCACCGGGGTCCGTCGCGTCGTGGCGTCGACGATCTTGCCGCCGCCCTGCCAGATCCCCGCGTTCATGTCGGTCTCGACCCAGCCCGGCAGCAGCGAGTTGCAACGGATGCGGTACCGCGCCAGCTCCACGGCGAGGGCCCGCATGAGCGAGAGCAACCCCGCCTTCGCCGACGCGTAGTGCTGCATCGCGGGCGCGCCGTCGAGCGCGGAGACCGACGAGATCGCGACCAGCGATCCGCCTTCGCCGCGGCTCACCATGTGGCGGGCCGCCTCCCGCATGGTGAGGAACGCGCCGTCGAGGTTGACACGCGTCACCCGTCTCCACTCGGCGAGGCTCATGTCGAGGAACGGCGTGTAGCCGCCCACGCCCGCGTTGGCGAAGCAACAGTCGACCGCACCGAGCGCGTCGACCGTCGCGCGCATCGCGGCGATGACGGCGTCTTCGTCGCCGACGTCGGCGATCGCGGCGAACACCCGACGACCGGTCGCGGCGAGCTCGGCCTCGGCCGCCGCGTTCTTCGCTGCATTCGTTCCCCAGATCGCGAGGTCGGCTCCGGCGGCCGCGCACGCGTGCGCGATCGCGAGCCCGATCCCGCCGTTGCCGCCGGTGACGAGCACGACCCGGCCGGTCAGGTCACCGTGCACGGGCATCACCGTGCACTGGCGACCAGGGGCTCGACCCGGTACAGCGCGACCGGATCGGGCACGCCCTTGACGAACACGGGGCCGAGCTCGTGCGCGTGCGCGTTCAACGGCGTGAGGTCGCCCGCGGCGTCGAGCAGCGCCGACGACACCAGCACCTCGCCCGCATCGGCCAGGTCGACGATGCGCGCCGCGAGGTTCACCACGTTGCCCACGAAGTCATCGCCCCGCCGACGGGGTGAGCCCCAGTGCGCGCCGACCCGCACGAACGTCGGGTCGTCGCCGAGCTGCGACTCGGTGACCCGGGCCTGCAGCGCGAGACAGGTCTGGAGCGCCGCGGGGGCGTCGGGGACCCAGATCATCAGCCCGTCGCCGAGCTCCTTCACGACCCGCGCGCACGCCGGCAGCAGGTCGCGAACCATCTTCACCTGCTGCTCGAGCAACTCGACCGCGGCGTCGTCGCCACGCTCGGCGTTGTAGCGCACGAATTCGACGATGTCGGTGAAGACGACCGCGCCGGGCCCGTCGGACGGCGTCATTGCACCCTGATCGATCCGCTCACGGTGTGGACGGAGATCACGCAGTCGGTCCCGCTCTCGACCTCCTGCTTCACCCGGCCGCTGAGGGTCTTCAACCGCAGCTCGGGTGCAACCCCGGGCGGCAACTCGATGTCGATCGAGCTCGACACCGCACGCACCTCGAGGTCGGCGGCGACCGTGAGACCGACGCTGACCCGACCCGAGGTCGTCCGCACGGTCCCGCCCGCGACCGCCCGCGCCTCGATGGTGCCGGAGACGCCGGTGATGTCGATGCGACCGGCGCGGCCGATCTCGATGCGGCCGCTGACAGCCACGACGTGGCACTCGCCGAGGCACGACTCGACCTCGATCGAGCCCGAGCGGAGCCGCAGATCGAGGCTCCGGACCTTCTCGATGTGGACACTCCCCGAGCTGCTCGTCACGCGGACGTCGCCGAGCGACCCTTCGAGGCTGACCTTGCCCGACGACGTGCCGAGGATGACGTCGCTGCCGTCGGGGCAGGTCACGTCGATGTTGCCCGACGCGCTCTCGATCCGGGTCGAGCCGTCGGGCTCGAGGCGCACCTTCGCGCCGTGGACCTCGACGTCGGCGCGGGTTCCGGTGCGCACCACGATCGAACCGCTCCGGGCTGCGATCGTCAGCCGCGTCGGCGTCGATGTCGCGGGAACGTCCATCGCGGCGAGTGTAAGTGCGGGCTCCGCGCGCCGCGACGTGACACGCGTCACTGGCGCCGCAGCGTTGGCCCACCGTTGCACAGGGTGTGAATGAACCGTAGGGTCGTCCTGTGCGCGCCCCGAACCCGGCTCGGCAGCCGACTGCTGACGGACGTGCGGCCCGATCGGCGCGCACCCGCGATGCGGTGGTCCGGGCCCTGCTCGGGCTCATCTCCGAAGGCGACCTCCGACCGACGGCGGGGCGGATCGCCGAGCGCGCCGAGATCTCGCTGCGGTCGGTCTACGTGCACTTCGACGACCTCGACGACCTGTTCCTCGCCGCCTCACGCGAGCAGCGGGCCCGGGTCTTCGCGCTCGTGCGCAAGCTCCCGTCGACCGGCCCGTTCGAGGTCCGACTCGAGGCATTCGTCGACCAGCGCGGCCGCGTGCTCGAGGCGATCGCCGCGGTGGCCAAGGCCACCGGCCTCCAGGAGCCCTTCTCGCCCGCCCTGGCGGCGGCGACGAAGTCGGCCCGGGACCTCGGGCGCGCCGAGCTCGAAGAGGTCTTCGCGGTCGAGATCGCCGCGCTCGACGCCGAGCTGCGCCCGCACGCGCTCGATGCCGGCGACGCGCTCACCAACTCCGACACCTGGGAGTTCCTCCGCGTCCGCCGCGGGCTGACCGCGACCGAAGCGGTCGCGACCCTGTCGACATCGCTGCGCCTCCTCCTTCGTCCCTCGGTGACCACGCCGATCCTCCAACGCGCGCGACGATGGCGCGCCCGACCACCGGCGGCACCGCCGGGCTCGGGTGGTGAGGAGCGTCGGTGACGAAGCTTCGGGGGGAGCGGGCAGGTCAGCAGGGAGATGAGCGCGGGTTCGTCGCGCTCAACCATCTTCGCGAGGGCGCCGTCGGGCGGGCCGCGGCGGCCGCGGCACCGTTCGTCCTCATGCTCGTGGGGTCACGGCTCCTCTGGCGCCACGTGCCCTGGGGCACCGTGCTCGTCGGCGCCGAGCTCGGCCTCCTCTCCGCGCTCGTCGCGGTCGGACTCGCTCTGACGTATCGCGCCAACCGGATCATCAACTTCGCGCAGGCCGATCTGGGAATCGTTCCCTCGCTGCTCGCCGTGCTGCTGATGCTCGCGAAGGGCTGGAGCTACTGGCTCGCCCTGCCCCTCGGACTGCTGGCCGCCGGTGTGCTCGGCGCACTGGTCGAGCTCATCTTCGTCCGGCGGTTCTTCTCGTCACCGCGCCTCATCCTCACGGTCGCGACCATCGGGATCACCCAGGTTCTGGTCGCCCTCAGCCTCTTCATGCCCGGCTGGTTCGGCTCCTTGTCGGCCATCACCTACAGCCCCCCGATCAACGTGAACTTCACGTTCGCCCAGGTGGCGTTCAACGGGAACGACGTCACCGTGTTCGTGATCGTGCCGATCGTGCTCATCGCGCTTGCGATCTTCATGCGCAGCAGCGCGATCGGCGTCGGCCTGCGCGGCAGCGCCGAGAGCGCCAACCGCGCCCTGCTGCTCGGTGTCCCCGTGAAGCGGCTCCACACGGTCGTGTGGATCATCTCGTCGCTGCTCGCGTTCGTCGGCCTGTTCCTCCGGGCCGGCGTCGTCGGCGTCAGCATCGGTCAAGTGCTCGGACCCGAAGTGCTCCTGCCCGCGCTCGGCGCGGCCGTGATCGGGCGCATGGAACGGATGCCGACGATCGTGAGTGCGGCCGTCGGCCTCGGGATCGTCGATCAGAGCGTCAAGTTCGCGTGGAACCAGGACGCGTACCGCGACGCGGTCATCGCGTTGATCATCGTCGGCGCGGTGCTCTTCGTCCGGGGGAAGAGCGCCAACCGCTTCGGCGAGGGCGACATGTCGTCGTGGCAGGCGACGCGCGAGACGCGGCCGATCCCGACCGAGCTGCGCAAGGTCCGTGAGGTCGTCGCCGCACAGTGGGGGCTCGGCGCGCTCGCGTTGTTCGGCCTGATCGCGGTGCCGCTCTTCATGGGCCAGAGCCGCGTGCTGCTCGCCGGCACCATCGGCATCTTCGCGATGATCGGCATCTCCCTCGTCGTGCTCACCGGTTGGGCGGGACAGGTCAGCCTCGGGCAGGTCGCGGTGGTGGGAATCGCGGCCGCGGCCGCCGGCTCCGTGACCACCCGCTACCACTGGGACATGTCACTCGCCATGCTCGTCGGCGGCGTCGTCGGGGCACTCGTGATGACGGCCGTCGGCCTGCCGACCCTGCGCGCCCGCGGGCTGACGTTCGCGGTCACGACCCTCGCGCTCGCGCTCGTGACATCGAGCTATCTCCTCAACCCACAGTTCTTCGAGTCGTGGCTCCCCCTCGGCCGCATCCAGCGCACGCGCATGTTCGGGACGATCTCGGTCGAGAGCGAGACGCGCTACTACGTGCTCATCCTCGTGATGCTCGGACTGACGCTCGTCGCGGTGCGAGGACTGCGAAGCACCCGTACCGGACGCGTGCTCATCGGCACGCGCGAGAACGAGCACGCGGCCGAGTCGTACGGCATCGACGCGAGGCGCGCGGTCATCATCGCCTTCGCGACGTCGGGATTCATCTCCGGCGTCGCCGGCGCGCTGTTCGTACATCAACAGCGCGCGCTCGACCTCGCGAACTTCCAACCCGACGCCGCGCTGCGCGTGTTCTCGATGGTGGTCGTCGGCGGTCTCGGCTCCATGTCGGGTGCGATCGCGGGCGCGATCTACGTGCAGGGCATCCAATGGTTCCTGCCGTACCAGTGGTCGTTCCTCGCGACGGGCGCGGGCATGCTGCTCGTGTTGATGCTGCTGCCCGGCGGCCTCGGCGGCGCGATGGGCGACGCGCGCGACGCGGGGCTGCGCTGGTTCGCGAAGCGCCGTGGCATCCGGGTGCCCAGCCTCGTCGCCGACACGCTCGTGCCCCAAGCCGAGCTCGGCAATCCGGCGCCGGAGCCCACCACCGATGGCGATCCGGTCCTCGTGGAGTCGAAGCCGTGAAGGTCCTCGGTCTCGACCTCGGCGAGCTGCGCCCGCACAAGCCCCGCTCGCCCAGTCAGTACTTCGGCCAGCTCACCGGCGGCGAAGCCCTCTTCCCGCTGATGGTGCTGTTCGGGCTCAACGCCGTCGACGAGCTCGACCGGGCCGCGTTCGGTGTGCTGGTCCCCGACATCCGCGACGCGTTCCATCAGACAGACCAGGGCATCCTCACCCTCATCGCGCTCACGCTGCTCGGCGGTCTGCTTCTCGAGATCCCGCTCGCGTACTACTCCGACCGTCTCCCCAGAGCGCGCCTCGCCGTGGTCGGCGCCGCGGTGTGGGCGCTCTTCGGCATCGTCACCGGGCTCTCGTTCACGATCTGGATGCTGTGGATCGCGCGCAGCGGATCGGGCATGGGCCGCGCCGTCGTCACGCCGACGCACAACTCGTTACTCGCCGACTACTACCCGATCGAGAAACGCACCGAGGTCTACGGCTTCCATCGCATCGGCACCGCGGTCGGATCGTTCGTCGGCGCGTTCTTCGGCGGCCTGCTCGCATTCTGGTTCGGTTGGCGCACGCCGTTCTTCGTGTTCGTCCTGCCGACGCTGATCTTCGTGTACATGGGATGGCGCCTGCGCGAGCCACTGCGCGGCCACTACGAACGCGAGGCCGCCGGCGCGAACGCGGATGCCATCGCGACCGACGAAGTGCCGCCGTCCTTCGCCGAGTCGGTGCGCATCCTGTGGCAGGTCCGCACGCTGCGCCGCATCTGGTACTCGCTGCCGTTCCTCGCGGTGTCGATCATCGGCCTCGTCACCCTGACGTCGCTCTACTACGACCAGGTCTTCCACCTCAACGAGGCGGCTCGAGGTTTCATCGGTGCCGCCACCGAGCCCGCCGCGGTGATCGGGCTGAGCCTGGGCATCCCGCTGGCATCGCGCATGATGCTCACCGACCCCGGCCTCGGCCTCCGCCTCCTCGCGATCGTCGGCGTGTTCGTATCGGGCATGTTCCTGCTGTTCGCGCTCACGCCCTACCTGTGGCTCGCGATCGCGATGAACGTGCTGATCTCCGGAACCGTCTCGCTGCTCGCGCCGGGCATCTACGCATCCCTGAGCCTCTGCATCCCACCAAAGGTGAGATCGCTCGGGTATTCGATGTCGTCGTTGTTCGTCATACCGGGCGTCCTCGCGCTCCAACTCGTCGGCTACGTCGCCGACCACTGGGGCATCCGTCAGGGCCTGTTGCTCATGGTGCCGATCTTCCTGATCGGGGCGTGGACGCTCGCGTCGGCGTCGCTCTACGTGAAGTCCGACATCAGCCGGGTCTGGACCTCGACCGCGGCGCAGGCCGAGGTCGCGTACCTCCGCCGGCAGGGTCTGGCCAAGCTCCTGCTCGTGCGCAACCTCGACGTCGGCTACAGCGGCGTGCAGGTGCTGTTCCACATCGACTTCGAGATCGACGAGGGTGAGATCGTCGCGCTGCTCGGTACCAACGGCGCCGGCAAGTCGACGCTGTTGAAGGCGATCTCCGGACTGGTGGAGGCGACGAACGGCGCGATCGTGTTCGACGGCCGCGACATGACCTACGCACCACCCAACGAGGTCGCCGGACGCGGCGTCGTGCAGGTGCCGGGCGGCGCGGGTGTGTTCCCGTCGCTGACCGTCGCCGAGAACCTCCGGCTCGCGGGTTGGTTGCACCGCAAGGACCGCGCCCGTACCGAGGAGAGCATCGCGCACGTCCTCTCGCTGTTCCCCGTGCTGCAGGAGCGGATCAACGAGCACGCCGGCAACCTGTCGGGCGGCCAGCAGCAGATGCTCACCCTCGGGATGGCGTTCCTCACGCGACCGCGCCTGCTGATGATCGACGAGCTCTCGCTCGGGCTCGCGCCGGCCGTGGTGGAGCAGCTGCTGCCGATCGTGCACGAGATCCGTGCGCAGGGCACGACGATCATCCTGGTCGAGCAGTCGGTGAACCTCGCACTCACACTCGCCGAGACCGCGTACTTCATGGAGAAGGGCGAGATCCGGTTCCACGGCCCGACCGCGGAGCTCCTGCAACGCCCCGACGTGTTGCGGTCGGTGTTCCTCGAAGGTGCCGCCACCATCAACGCGCCGAACGGGGCGGCCAACGCCGAGCCCGATATTCACGACGCCGCGGCGCGCGCGCTCGTCGAGGCGGCAACGGTGAACGGCGGGCCGCGCAACGGTCACGACGTGCCGATCGTGCGGCCGCCGCGCCTGGAGCTGCGCG
>JBBSEC010000058.1:0-28953 GCA_038240075.1 Acidimicrobiia bacterium | reverse complement strand
TCCTCACCGCCTCGGGCGACCCCGTCGAGCTGATCTCACTCGACGTCACCGCGATCACCGACGATTCCCTTCCTGACGACGACCTGACGCGGCCCGCGCAGCTGGGTTGATCCGAGCCGGGTTTAGGCTGGCGGTGATGGCTGACCGGATGTCAGACGACCGTCAGTGGTACGAAGGAACGAGCGACTTCCTGCGTTGGGCTCCGCGCGTCTTTCTGTTCATGGCCGTCGCGATGTACCTCTCGCACTGGAACCACTCGATCGAGTTCGCATCGACGTTCGTTGTCGTCGCGTTCATTCACAGCCGCTGGCTACCCTGGCGGTTCGAGATCCAGGAAGACGGACTGCGGCTCATGTTCCCATTCGCCCGGCACCTCTTTCTGAGCCGCAGCGACGCGACGGTCCGCGTCGATGTCGTCGGCGCGAACGTCTACGACGGTCGGCGCAGTCGTCACCGGTTCGGCTATCCGCTCATGGATGGCGTCCTCTACCGGCCCGGACGCGAATCGATGCTGCGCGCCGCGTTCCTCGACCGCGGCTACACCGTCACCTGACCGTCGCTCGGCGAGCATTGGCGCGCGCCCGGCCGGCGCGCGAGCGTGTTCGACGGACCACGTTCCGAGGGGTCCACGGGAGGTCGGGCATGGAACGCGGAGCGGTGCGACGGTTCGTGGTGCTTGTCGCCGTGGGCGGAATGGCCGTGGGTGGCATGGCGGTTGCCGGGGCCGCGGTCCCGGCCGCGGGTGTGAGCAGCGCGCGACGCGTCGCCGTGACGCGCGACGGCCACGACGACGTGGTGCAGTTCCGCACCAAGGTTGCGGGCGAGGAGCTCGTCGACGTGACCGCAGCCGCGCCCGGCATCTCGTGGGGACGCAGCGGTGCGGAGTCCGCGGTGCTGCGGATCTCGGTCGACGGGAAGTACACAACCGACGACGTCGTCATGGAGGCGACGCCGATCACCCGCAGCTTCGATCTCGGCACCTTGGCCGCCGGGCGTCACGAGCTGCGCCTGCACTTCGATGCCGCTTCGTCGTCGGAGCCCGCCGAGGTCGTGTACGTGAGCCGGACCCACCTCGAGGCGGTTGCGACCGGCACCATCGCGTTCCTCGAGCTGTCGCACTCACCCGTGCTCTACGGACGCGATGTCACCGGCGTGAACACGATCGAGACCGGCCCGTACCAAAACGCGATCAGTGACACGCCGCTGGTCGCGTGGCACGAAGACACGCCCGCATCGACTCCCGGCAACCGGACCCTGACCTATTCGATCGTGTGGAGCAACGAAGACGGCGGCACCTCGACCCCGGCACTGATGGCGCAATGGGGCCGCACGACCGACATCGAGTGGATCTACCACGTCGAAGTCGACGCGGCCGGTGACACGGTGCCGGGAACGGCCGAGTTCCAGTCGCCCGCGCACGTCACGGCCGCGTTCGCCGGAACCTATGAAGGCGACCATCCCCTGCTGCAGACCTGCACGTTGAACAACAACGTCTGCGACAAGGTCGACGATCCGATGCGCTTCTCACTCTCGACCGCCGAGGGTCTCGACTCCGCGACCCAGGCGCGCGAGCAGGTCATGGACGCGAACCCGTGGACCTATCTCATCATGGCCGAGGAGATTCGCCGGGAAGGCAAGGTCGTCGCCGACCCCGATCCCGCGCAGCCGATCCTCATCGCCGATCCCGACAACTACCTCTACCTCGTCGTGCTCAAGCAGACGTCCGGAGCACCGAACGGCGGCACGTTCTTCGTCGGCCTCGCCATCGGCGTCCGGCTGAAGGGCGACCCCACGTTGTACCGCTCCGACCATGGCGAGCACCCCTTCTGGACACTGCAGCGCGACGGCGCGGCCGCGACCACGGTGCAACTCCCACCGGGTACGCGCGCGTCCGAGATCACCGAGATCGACGCGATCCGGGTTGCGGCGGGTCCGGACTCGGGAGCGTCGATCCAGGTGAGTGCGATCAACCGCGCGTTCTTCTTGAACCCGCACGACGAGCCACGCCACTCGTTCCTCTCCGGACCGACGCCGGCGACCCTCACGGTCGCGTCGCCAACCGCAATCCTGTACTCGTCGTCCTGACGTCTGCACCGCGGAGAAGGCCGAGCCTTTCGGCAAGGCGCCGGTGCGCGCGGTACGACCGCGACTTCACCGTGGCGAGCGCGATGCCAAGAGTCGCTGATATCTCGGCGTGGGTCATGCCGTCGAGGTGCTGCAGCCGCACGATCGTGGCGTCGTCGGGCGCGAGCGCGGCGATCGCGTCGCGGACCTGCCGACGGAACGCCGTCGGATCGGATTCGTGCGTCCTCTCCCCCGCCGACACGGTGCGTCCCTACGACGCGCTGGCGTCGCTCGACGACGCCGCGTACTCGGCCAGGCCCGTGGCGCAGCGCTCGAGGAACCGCGCGATGCCGCGTTGGACGACCCAGCCCGTGCCCGGGACCTTGGGACGGAACGACGAATGCCAGTGAATGGCGGTGCCGTCGGCGACCGGCTCCAGGTCGACCTGACCGACGTAGTCGCGGATCGGCAGGCCCGACAACGTCGCGTACTTGAAGGTCCGGTTGGGGACGAGCTCGAGGATCTGATCCCGCCCGGTCGTCCTCCCCATCTTCAGCACCCGGATCGCCCCGACCCCTTCGGGCGGCGGGTCGCCCTGCTGCTCCAGCTCGACCGACTCGACGGGTGACCAGCGGGTCCAGCTCGGCCCGTCGGCGAGCAACCGGTACACGGCCTCGGGACTGGCGGGAGCCACTCTCCTCACGTGGATCTGACGGAATCGCACGGCAATCTCCTTTCGTGTTGTACCATATGGTACGTGTACCAGACGGTACAGGTGGGAGCGCAGGAGGTCAAGTGGCCGCGACCGGGAGCGTGTCGAAAGAGCGGCTGCTCGACGCCGTGATCGCCTACGTGGCCGATCACGGCGTGGCCGACGTCAGCCTGCGCCGGTTGGCCACCGAGATCGGCACCAGCCACCGGATGCTCATCTACCACTTCGGGTCGAAGGAAGGCCTGCTCGTGGAGGTGATCCGCGCCGTCGAGGAACGCCAGCGCGAGACCCTGGCCGAGCTCGATCCGGGTCCGGCGGCAACACCTGCCGAGACCCGCCGACGCATGTGGCAGGTTCTCTCCGACCCCGCGCTCGGACCGAGCGAGCGACTCTTCTTCGAGGTCTACGGCCAGGCCCTGCAGCGGCGTCCCCACACGGCCCACTTCCTCGATGACGTCGTGGAGTCGTGGCTCGGGCCCGCCGCGGCGCTGGGGATTGCCCAGGGCGTGCCGCCCGATCTGGCCCGCGCGCAGGCGCGGCTCGAAGTGGCCGTGACGCGCGGCCTGCTGCTCGATCTGCTCGCGACCGGCGACCGAGCCGGCGCCGACGCCGCGGCCGAGCAGTTCAGCGCGCTCTTCGCGGCTTGGCTCTCGCGACCGCGCGACCATGGCGCGGTGAGCGATCGCACGGCAACCGGCAGCATCGAGAGCGACGCCGAGCCCGACGTGATCTTCGCGCTGCTCGCCGACCCACGACATCTTCCCGGGTGGGCACCGGGCTTCGCCGACACCGTCGCGAGCGCAGGCGCAGCGGGATGGCGCGTCACGAAGGACGGTCAAGACGTCGTGGTGAGAGTCGTTGCGCACCAGGACGCGCGCACCGTCGACTACGTGCGCGAGATCGCGCCGGGCCGCGAAGGCGGCGCCTGCCTCCGCGTCCTGGCTCGGCTCGGCGGCGGCAGCGTCACGTGCATGACGCTTCCGGTCCCGCCGGACGGCGACGCCGCGTCGGTCGCCACGATCATCCGCGACGAGCTCGCGGCACTGACGAACCTCGCCGAACGCGGCTGAGGATCAGGCGCGGGTGGAGCAGCCGCAACCGGCGGAACCAGTACGACACACACCGGCGAACCGCAGGCCGATGCGACCATCAGAATCGGAGCCAGCCCTCGAACGTCGGGCCTCCGAGCGTCGCGTGCGGTCCGGGCAGCAGGGCGTCGGACTCGTAGAGCGCGCGATCGGGATCGCTCGGGTCGCTCACGCCCTCGATACGCAACTCATCGCCGCGGCCCGCGACGAGAAGACGCGCCATGGCGGCGAGGTCCTCGACACGTGGTCCCGCGACCTCCGAGATCGGCTGCCCTGCCGGCGCCGGTGCCGACGCAGGATCAGTCGCCAGGTCGACGAGCGCTTCCGCCACCGTTCGCGCCGAGACCAGCTGCGTGCGCATGTTCGACACAGAGGCAACGTCGCCCCGTGTGCCCAGTCGACGAGTTGCCCCACGAACTCGTGAAACGGCGCGGCGCGCAGGATGCGGACCGGGATCGGTCCTGCGAGTGCAGCCTGCTCGTGCGCGAGCTTCGCCGCCCCGTATCCGGCGGTGAACTGATCGGTTCCGATGATCGAAATCACGATCATGCGCGCGACGCCGGCGCGTGCGCGTTCGGCGTGCAGATTCCGGGGCGCAGTGGTGAAGAACTCCGCTGCCGACGCCTGCTCGGGCGACGGACCGGTGCTGACATCGACGATTGCGTCGACGCCGATGAGCGCGTCGGCGAGGCCCGTTCCGGTGATCACGTCGACGCCGTGGGAGCGAGAGATCGCAACGACCTCGTGTCCCCGACCCTCGAGCCCGTCGACCACGTGACGGCCGACCCTGCCCGTCGCTCCCGCGACCGCGATCTTCATGGGCGTGTCTATGCCGGTGCTCCTCCTGAGACGGACGGCCGGGAATCGTCCGGCGCCGTCTTGACCAATCGCAGCGTCGAAATGTGACCGACGCGTTGAAGGCCCACCGGTTCGCGCGGCTTCACGGCGCGGATCGCGGCCGCGCCGCGCGTCCGGCGGTCGTCGAGCGTCGCCCGCGTCCGATCGTCAGGGAGCGACGGTCATCGACGGCGAACTCCCGCTCGAACTGGGCGCGGGAGCGATGAAGACGGTCGTCGGCGTCCCCGACTGCGGAGGCGGCGACGACGGCGCTCCGAGCAGCGTGGTGGTCGGCCCCAGCCCGATCGGCGTGGTCGTCGACGATGACGAGCCGCCGCTGCCACTACTCGAACACGCGCTCGCCGCGCCCGACAACACGACGACCAACAAGAGCGTGCGCGCGAGTGTCTTCACGAGGTCCTTCAATCAGTGGGGGGTGACAGAAGAGTCTCCGATTCAGACGACCCCACAGGATGACTTTGCGACAATCACGCCGCAGTGTTTAGATCAATGAACGGCGGGTAGAACGCTCTCTTTTGTTGTCGATCACGGCGTCGCGCATTCCATCCGCGTATCCGCATCGCGCCGTAGAAGGGGCATGCAATCACACGCTGCGAAGAGTCGCCCGCAGGTCCTGCTCGACGGGATGGGCGATCCGCTGAGCCTCACTCGCTACGACTGGCGCGAGGCGTCGCTCGATCCGCTGAGCATTGAAGAGCGTTATCAACTGACCTACGCGACGCAGGTCGAGTGGGCAACCGAAGGAACCTTCGCGAGCCTCGACATTGCTCGCGATCCGATCGTCAAGAGGTTCATTCGCGTGTGGCTAGAACAGGAACGCGCGCACGCGCAGATCCTCGGTCGCCTGCTCGATGAATGCGCCGCGCCCGTCAGCCCTCTGCACACGAGTCAGAGACAACGCTTCGCGGCACAACGCGGCCGACTCGTGAACGCATTGGCCGTGCGCGCGATCGGCGACGACTTCTACGCCGTGCACATGAGCTGGGGCGCGATCAACGAACTCACGACGCTGCGCTTCTACAGCCTGATTCGCGAGCGGACACAGCACCGCCTCCTCCGCGAGATCCTCCGCGATCTCATCAAGCAAGAAGCCCAACACTTCGCGTTCTATTACACGAGCGCGCAGGAGCGCCTCGTCGACAACCCGCGAGGACAGCGCCTGGTGCGCTGGGTGCTCGGACATCTGTGGACGCCCGTCGGCGTCGGACTCCGAACCCGAGAGGACGTCGATCGCAACACCGAGCAGCTCTTCGTCGGGGAACCCGCCGAGGTCGCCCAGATCGACGCCGTCATCGGCCGCATCCCCGGCCTCGCGGACCTCAACCTGATGCGCCGGAACATCGAGCGGCTCACGCCGTCGTCGGCGTTCTGACCGCGGCGGGCGTGTTCCGCTATGAGGCGTGACACTCCGCACTCGGCCACGCCGCTCGGCAACTACGCCGCCCCGAGGACCCATCGTGTTGACCAACGACAACGGTGGTGGGCGCTGCGGGGCTCGAACCCACGACCCCCTCCTTGTAAGGAGCCAAAGACCCGCCTCAGCAGTGCTCTGAGCTGCCATCTACGTCATGCTGGCGAGCATGACGACCCCTGGTCGCAGGCGATTCTTGATCGGATTCTTGGTCGCGGCGCGGGTTGTCACACCCGACCGCGAGCGTCCGGTCGATCTCGCCCATCCGCAACTCCGGTCGACGGCCGGACCGGTCGACCCATCCAGAGACCGACCGGAAGGTGAGCGATGACACTTCGAGCAACGCGGCGCGACCACGCGCCGAGAACCCCCGACGCGGAGTACCACCACTCCCCCGAGCACCTCGATCTCGTCTCGCTCCTCGCGCAATACACGCCGCCCGACGACACGCCCATGGCACCGAGAGGTCGACGCGACCAAATGAGTGGTCGCCCTCCCCGCCAGGTCTGACGCAACCGACCCAACCGCGCGACTCGACCCGGCGAACTCGACGAGACGCAGGTCGCGACCTCCATACTGCGTCAGTCCGCGGTCGTTGATTACTGAGCACGGCCCCTCGCAGTTGGTTGCTGCGTCGGCTCACCCGGATCTCGACGTGCGGGCGAAGATCGTGCACTTCCCCGACGCGCCCGTCTGTCAGGGCGACCTCAGTGCGCCTGACCTGTGCTCTGCTTCGCGCGTCCACTCCATCAGCGTCGTGCACCCCAGTTGTTGGGGATGAAAATAGGGACGCGAGGCCGCGATCTTCGAGTGCATCTTCGAGCGGCAAGAGTTGGGATGCCGTTCGCGGCAGACACTTCAACTCGGTGGACGCCACCGATCGGTCGAGAGCGCGCCGCCGCCCTGGAGTTTCAAGCCCTTTTGCGGCGCCGGTCGGCCCCGAGGCCGCTCAAGGGGCCTGCCTCAGAGTCGATGAACAGGGGTGGAAGCAAATGCTGCCGGGTCCGTTGCGTCGCCGACCGGCGCCGCCTCTGGCACCACGCGCGTCGCCCGTCCTGCGGGCGCGTTCGGGCGAGTTCTCGCCCTGTCGCTGCTGACCGCGGGTGTGGCTGGCTTGGTGTATCTGCTGAAGGTCCGTCATCTCGCACGGTACGACGTACCGATCAGCGTTTCTTGGCTCATTCTGGCGGTCGGGTACGCGGCGGCGGAGCTCACCGTCGTGCACATCGAGTTCCGGCGCGACGCGCACTCAGTTTCGCTGAACGAGATCCCGTTGGTGCTGGGGTTGGTGTTCGTCAGTCCGGGCCATCTCCTCCTCGCTCACTTGCTCGGCGCGGGCGTGGTACTCGCTTTCGATCGCCGTCAGGCGGTGCTCAAGTTGGTGTTCAACTTGAGCCACTTCGCACTCGAAGATTGCGTCGCCATTTTGGTGTTCCATGCCGTCATCGGTGGCGCGTTGAGTTTGCGTCCGTCACTGTGGATCGCGGCGGTGGTGGCCACCGTCGCGGCGGCGATCGTCAGCATCATCACGGTGAGCGTCGTCATCTGGGTTCATCAGAACCGTCTGGTGATCGGCCAGTTGTGGGCGGTCGCGGGAGTGGCGCTCGTCGGAGCAATGTTCAACGCGTGCGTCGGCTCGGTCGCAGTGATCGTCTTGTGGGTCGACGCCGGAGCCACCGTGCTGCTCGTCGTGATCGCAGCGATCCTCTGCATCGCGTACCGCGAGTACGCCGCGCTCCGCCAACGTCACGCGAGCTTGGAGCTGCTGTACAAGTTCACCCAGGCCATCCGCGGATCGGGCGATGCCGAACAGATCGTCTCCGATGTGCTTGGCCAAGCCCGGTCGATGGCGCGCGCCGAGATCGCCGAGCTCGCGATCCTGCCGTCCGGAGACAACGACCGCGTCGACTGGCTCGTGCTCGACGGCGATTCGGACATTCCCGTTCGCACGCTGGCACCCTCGCTGCATCCATCGCTCGCCGCACTCGTCGAGACCGGTCATACGGTGGTTGGTTCCAAGACGGTGCGGGACCCTCGGATCCGTGCGCACCTCGCGCAGCGCGGACAGCGCGATTGCATCGTGGCACCCCTGATCGCTGACGGAGAAGTGATTGGGATCCTGTCCGTTGCGAACCGTCTCGGCGACGTGAGCACCTTCGACTCGCACGACGGACGCCTGTTCGAGACGATCGCTGCTCATACGAGCGTGACCTTGCAGAACGCGAGGCTCGTCGACCGCCTTCGCCACGAGGCCTTGCACGACAATCTGACCGGCCTGCCGAACCGGGTGCTGTTCCAGCAGCGCCTCGCCGACGTCCTCGCTCGCCAACGGCCAACCGACCCGCAAGTAGCGGTGATGTTGATCGACCTCGACCGTTTCAAGGAGATCAACGACACGCTCGGTCACGCCACCGGAGACCTCCTCCTCCAGGAGGTGGCAGACCGTCTTCGTCTGAGCGTCGCGGACCGCGTCACGGTGGCGCGACTCGGCGGCGACGAGTTCGCGCTCCTCGACCCGGCACAAACGGGCCCTGCTGGAGCGGTCGCGCTCGCGAAGAGGTTGCGCGAGGAGTTGCACCGGCCGTTCGCCTATCAAGACCTCGAGCTCGAGGTGAGCGCGACGATCGGTGTGGCGGTGGCTCCCGGTCACGGCCGCGACGCCTCGACCCTGCTGCGTCACGCCGATATTGCCATGTACTCCGCGAAGAACACGCCGACGGGCGTCGCCGACTACGGCGAGAACCTCGACGAGCACAGTCCCCGCAAACTCGCCCTGGTTGGCGAGCTGCGCGCGGTGATCGACCGTGGCGGCCTCGAGCTGCATTACCAGCCGAAGATCGACATGCAGACCGGGCGCGTGCTTGGTGTCGAGGCGCTGGTGCGCTGGCCCCATCCGATTCAAGGGCTCGTGCCACCCGACGAGTTCGTGCCGATCGCGGAGCGCACCGGTCTGATCGGTCCGATGACCGACTTTGTCCTCCACACCGCGCTCGCGCAGTGTCGACGCTGGCAGGATGCCGGCCACGACCTGTCCGTCGCGGTCAACCTCTCGGCGCGGAGCCTGCTGGATGCCGACCTCGTCGACGGCATCGCACGGGCGCTCACCGTCTCCGGTGTCGACGCTGCCAAGCTGGTTTTGGAGATCACCGAAACGAGCGTCATGTCCGACGCGGAGTACGCAATGGGCGTCTTGAACCGTCTGTCGTCCATGGGTTGCATGTTGGCGATCGACGACTTCGGTACGGGCTACTCGTCCTTGTCGTATCTCAAACGTCTCCCCGTCGACGAAGTCAAGATCGATAAGTCGTTCGTCCTCAACATGCAAAACGACGAGAACGACGCGGTCATCGTCCGCTCGATCATCGATCTCGCCCGAAACCTCGGCCTCGAGGTCGTTGCCGAGGGCGTCGAGACCCTGACGGCTTGGGAGGCACTCCGCGACATGGGTTGCGACACCGCGCAGGGATACTTCATCAGTCGGCCGTTGCCCGCGGAGCAACTCGGCGCGTGGCTCGAGACGGTGACGCCCGCCCCGGCCGGGATCGTGTGATGCACACATGCGTGGCGGTGCTCCACACTGAGAGGCTTGTCTTGCGAAGCTTCACGCAGGACGACTTCGAGCCGTTCACCCACATCGTTTCCGACTCCGAGGTCGTCCGATACCTCGACAACGGCGCACCCATCAGCCGCGAAGACTGTTGGCGCGGCATGGCCGTCTTCATCGGGCACTGGCATCTGCGCGGGTACGGCTGGTGGGCGGTCGAGGACCGCCGCACCGGTGAGCTCCTCGGACGCCTCGGCCTCGACAGCCCTGAAGGCTGGCCCGGCATCGAGGTCGGATGGCTGCAGCGCCAGGACGCGTGGGGCGTCGGGCTTGCACCGAGGGCGCCGCGGCTGCCATCAACTTCGCATTCGACGTCGTCGGCGCCGGCCACGTGATCAGCATCATCGATCCTCGCAACACGCGATCGATCCGTGTCGCCGAGAAGATCGGCGAGCACTACGAAGAGGACCTCGACCCCAACGGCAAAGCCGACGTCGTCTACGGCACATACGCACCCATGAAGACCCGATAGCTCGATCGCTCTCAGACTCGGTGAGACCGCCTTTCGCAGCGTTCTCGGCCGGAGCGAAGTGCGAGCCTTCGAATCGAATATCGCCGCGCTCCGTCCTTGATGGGCGGGCAATCGTCCGACCGGTCCCAACGAAGAGAGGTCGATTACTGGCCGCCGCCCGATCGCGCCAACTGGGCCGTTCGACTCATTTGTCGATCCGCGCTCAAGCACTCTCCGTGGTGAGCCGATAACGGTCCGTGCCAACCGATGTTGGCGGACGAAGCGTTGATCTGCCGGCCCGTACTTGGTCGCCTGGGTGGCAGGGAGCTAGTGGCGAACCCGGCGTCCTTGTTCATCCACGTGCGCTTCGGCGCCGGAACAGGGAGCTGGCATTGCAAGCATGGAAGCAATCGGGGGCGCCGGAAGCCCCGCAGCTCCGAAACGACCAAGCCCGATCGCACCGAACGCCCAAGGGCGTCGAGTGGTCCCGACACCGCGTCGTCGTCGCGACCGGTCTCGCCTCCTTGACCGCGTTCTTGATGGTGGCGCCCGTGCAGGCCGGCGCTGCCGGCCCGAGTCTGCCCGTCGCGTCCGCTTCGTCAGCGGGCCTCGTCACCGTCGTGGTGACGCCCGTGACGCAGCCTGTTCCTTACGACGCCAGCACCGTCGGTAACGCCACGGTCGATCAGCAGAACACCGACAAGCGCGCGGCGAAAACCCGGTCCGTGCACAGCCGGGTCGCCGCCATCGGCCACGTCCAGCAGGACCTCCCGGCCGTCAGTGGCGTGGTGGCTGACGTCACGCCTGACCAATTGGCGGTGCTGAACGCACAGCCGGATCTCGTTGTCACACCCGACGTGAGCGTGTCCGTTGCGGATGCGGCGTTCCCCACCCCGACTCGCGCACCGGCCGCGGTGTTTCCCCAGACCACGGGCGCGACGCAGTTGTGGGCGAACGGAATCAACGGCAAGGGCGTCGCAGTCGCGGTGCTCGATACCGGCATCGACGGTCTGCCCGACTTCGACAAGCGCCTGATCGGTGGCGTGGATCTCAGTGGTGAGGGCAACCCGTTCCAGGACAGCTACGGGCACGGAACTTTCGTCGCCGGTCTGATCGCCGGCAACGGCGCCTCGTCGAACGGCGCCTATGTGGGAGAAGCGCCGGGAGCCAACCTCGTGTCCGTAAAGGTCGCGGGAGCGACCGGCGTCACCGACCTGGCAACCGTCATCGCGGGAATCAACTGGGTCGTCGCCCACCGCGCCCAGTACGGCATTGGGGTCCTCAACATCTCGCTCGGCGCCATCCCGATCTCATCCACGGTTCTGAACCCGCTCGACCAGGCCGTCGAGACGGCGTGGCAATCCGGAATCACCGTCGTGGCCGCGGCCGGGAACGCCGGCCCGTCCAACGGCACGATCCTCTCGCCCGGCGACGATCCCCTCGTCGTCACGGTCGGCGCACTCGACGACAACGGTTCCATCGTTCCGGCGTCCGCCACGACAACGACGTTCAGCAGCGTCGGACCGACCAGCATCGACGGCTGGTTCAAGCCCGACCTGACGACGTCGGGACGGTCGGTTGTCAGCCTCCGCGCTCCCGGCTCGACGATCGACACCACGTTCCCCTCCGCCGAGATCGGGTCCTCCAACTTCGTCGGCTCAGGAACATCGTTCAGCAGCGCGGTCACGAGCGGAGCCGCAGCGCTTGTCATCCAAAGCGGTAGGGGCAACGCCCAGAAAGGACAGGGGCAGGCATCCGGGAACTCGAATAACGGTTCCCTGACTCCGGATCAAGTCAAAGCCCAGCTGCTCGGTACAACGCTGCCAGGACCCGTCGGCAACCCGATGGTGGACGGACACGGAGCACTCAACGTCTACGCGGCAGTCACCCAATCCGGCCTGCAATTGACTCAGACCGTACCGACCGTCGCCACGAACATCGGTGACACCGTCAACCTCTCCACCACCTGGCTCACCTCGAGCTGGAACGCATCCCGGTGGACTGGCTCCACCTGGACCGGATCCCGCTGGGACGCCTCCACCTGGACCGGCTCGCGCTGGGACAACTCGAGTTGGAACGGTTCAACCTGGAACGGCTCCAGCTGGGACGGCTCATCGTGGAGCGGTTCCCGCTGGAGCGGATCGCTCTGGGACGGTTCCCGGTGGAGCGGTGCCAACTGGGACGGCTCATCGTGGAGCGGTTCCCGCTGGAGCGGATCGCAGTGGGACGGCTCCCGGTGGAGCGGCTCGAGCTGGCGCTGAGGTCCACAGCCCGACGCACTCGTTTCCACGCCATGGACCACAACGGCCGCAACCGTTGTGGTCCATGCACGCGCGTGCTCCAACCTGCGAGCCGGCGCCATGCGCGCGTGTAATAGCTCACTCGTGCCGGGTCCTGAGAGTTCACGCCGAGTCGACTCCCTCCTACTGAGCTCACCGACACCTCGCCGGTGATGGTGTTGCCGACGATTGCGAACGATGCGGCGTTACCGGCCAGATATCGCGCCGTACCCGTCTGCGGCCGACGGCGACGGCGGTGAGGAGGGCGGCGTCATGCTCCGCCTCTGTGCTCGTAGACACGTTCGGCGAAGTCCTCGAGGCGCTCCGTGCACTCTTTGAGCCGCTGTTCGGCCTGTTCGTGTGACGGCGCTCCGAAGAGATCGCGAGCGCGTAGCTCGCGGTACCAGTTGCGTAGACGGCCGAGATTCTGTTCCTCTTCATCGAGCTCGGCCGTGGTGAATTTCTTGATGCGGATCTCTTTGTCGATCTCCCGATCGAACTTCGTGCACTCGGCGAGGAATTCTTGCCACTCCTCCTCGCGGTCCGTCGTGAAGAGCGTTTCGAGGCGCCCCGCCATCGGGTCGCCGCGGGGGACGGCGTTGAAGACGAGTGCTTCGCCGTCTGCGCGCTCGATGAGATCGACGGCTCTGGTCACCGCGGCGAGAAAGTCGTGTCGCGCGGGGACGGCCCAGGTCGCTTGTTGGAGCGAGACCGCCCCGACTCGTCGCAGCTCTCGCCAGACCGCGACGCGGTGGCGCGACGGCTCACTCGGCAAGTGGTACGTGAGGAGCACCCAATCCACACGCTGAGTGTAGCGTCGGTTACTGTCTGAAATGTAACACTCGTTACGTGCAGAGCCGGAGGATGCGGGGCAGTGATCAGCTACTTCCAGGCGATCGTGATCGGCCTGATCCAGGGCGTCACCGAACTGTTCCCGATCTCGAGCCTCGGACACTCGGTGCTCGTGCCGGCATGGCTCGGATGGGACAAGATCGTCACGGCGCAGTCGCAGGGTGAGTCGTTCTATCTCGCGTTCGTCGTCGCGTTACACGTCGCGACCGCGATCGCGCTCCTCGTCTATTTCCGCGACGACTGGATCAAGATCATTCGCGGCTTCCTCCGCACTCTGCGGACCCGCAAGCTCGAAACACCGGATGAACGCATGGCATGGCTGCTCATCATCGCGACGATCCCGGCTGGCATCACCGGGCTCATCTTCGAGCACACGCTACGCACGCTGTTCGCGAAGCCGCTCGCAGCTGCGATCTTCCTGACGATCAACGGCGTGATCCTCCTGGGCGGCGAATGGATACGTCGCCGCGGCGCCGTCCGTGAACTCGTCACCACCCACGCCACCACCCACAGTCGCACCGAAGAAGGGCGTCGGCTCGACACCCTCGACGCGAAAGAAGCCGTCGCGGTCGGCGTCGCACAGGTCGGCGCACTGTTCGCGGGGATCAGCCGTTCAGGTATCACCATGGTCGGTGGCCTCGTGCGCGGCCTCGATCACGAAGACGCTGCCCGGTTCTCGTTCCTCCTCGCGACGCCGATCATCTTCGCAGCCGGCGTGTACAAGATTCCCGACCTCACCGGGAAGCTCGGCAATGGCGTCCGCGGACAGGCGCTCGTCGGCGCGGTGTTCGCCGGCATCGCCGCGTTCATCGCGGTCCGGTTCCTCGTGCGTTTCTTCCAGAGCCGCAACCTGCTGCCCTTCGCGATCTATTGCCTCATCGCAGGAGGCGTCTCCATCATCCGCTTCGCCTGATGCCGCTGCCGCGCTGGTTCGATGACACGTTCAAGATCAGCGTCAGCCTCAAAGGGATCGACGGCGCACTCGAAGTCGTCGGCGGCGCGGTGCTGCTGTTCGTGCGCCCTGCCACCCTCGATCACATCGCCCGGTCGCTCACACAACACGAGCTCTCGCAAGACCCTCACGACTTCGTCGCTCGGCACATCCTCAACTCGGCCGGACACCTCACTCACGGCACCACCCTGTTCGCCGCGATCTACCTCCTCAGCCACGGCATCGCGAAAGTGGTACTCGTCATCGAGATACTCCGCGACCGCCTCTGGGCCTACCCCGCGATGATCATCCTCCTCGGCGCCTTCATCACCTATCAGCTCTACCGACTCGCATACCGGGTCACGATCGGCCTCTCACTACTCACCATCTTCGACGCGTTCGTCGTCTGGCTCACCTGGCGCGAATACCGGAACAAGCGCCACGAGCGGCGTGCCTGACGAACGCGCTCATAGCAATCGCGACGGGTCGTGATGCCCGCTATGCCGCCGACGCCGAGTATGACGATGCAACGCTCAGCGCTTGTGACGGAGTGCGTCGGTCATCGCGTCGGTGACGTGCGTCGCACCGAGTCGGGGTGCGAGCCGCGCAAAGGTTGCAGGTGTGAGTTGCGCGAATCGCGCCCCGAGGCGCAACGAGAGCGGTGCCACGGTCACCTCTGCTGAGTTGCGCTGGATCGCTCGCACGACCGCAGCGCCAGCGTCGCGCGGCGACTTCATCCGCAAGCCGATCGGCGCGACCAACCCGGTGTCGGCCCACATACCGGCTTGACCGATTGGACCGGGATACAGAATCGAGACGCCCACGCCGCTGGCAGCAAGCTCGCCGCGCAGTGACAGCGAGTACGTGCGCAGCGCCGACTTCGTGGCGTTGTAGAGCGACAGGCCCGGCGTCGGGAATGCCGCCGCCAGCGACGCGACGAATACGACGTGGCCGCGTCCTCGCTCCGCCATGCGTGGTGTGATCTCGCGAGTCAGCACGACCGGTGCTCGCAGGTTCACATCGAGAACCCGATCGATTTCCTCGACCGAGAACGAGTCCACTCTGCCGCTGCCCGGCAGCGCGGCATTGGACACCAACACGTCGAGTTCACCGACGGCATTCACCAAACGGCGAACCTCCTCAGCGTTGGTCAGGTCGGCGACGACCGTCTCGGCGTCCAGTTCAGCGGCGAGGCGGTCGAGGACCGCGCCGTCGCGCCCGGTGAGCACAAGGTCGGCGCCCTGGTCCCGACATGCGCGAGCGATCGCGTGCCCCAATCCGCCGGTGCTCCCCGTAATCAGGGTGCGTGCGCCTCGCAGGTCCATCCGGGTCCCCTCTGCTCGTCTCCTACTCGGAACGGCCGACCTCGAAGAGGCATCCGTCCAACGCCGAGCCCGGCAGCCGAGAGGCGCGGGTGCATGATGCCCGAAGCATGCTCGCCCGCGCTACGACCGAAGTGCGCCGGGAGCACTCTGGGCGCACTTCGGTCGGGCGCGCCGCACCCTTCCGCCGATGACGTGTTCGAGTGCAGAAACGACGGTCCGCCATGACGAGGTCGAGCACCGCTCGGCCGCGAACCGCGCGGTGCTCGTGTCGGCGATCGGTCTGGCGCTTGCTGGGCTGATCGAACTCGCTTTCGCGCTGTTCACTCGCTCGGTCGGTTTGCTCGGCGACGCTCTCCACAACCTCTCCGACGTGTCGACGAGCGCGCTGGTCTTCCTCGGCTTTCGCGTGTCGAGGCGATCGCCCAGCCGACGCTTCCCCTTCGGCTACGACAGGGCTGAGGACCTCGCGGGACTCGGCATCGCGCTCGTCATATGGGCCAGCGCCGTCTTCGCCGGGTCGCGAGCTACCGCAAGCTCGTCGGCGGCGGCGGCACCCATCACCTCGGGCTCGGGATGATCGGCGCGCTGGTCGGCATCGCGGCGAACCGAATCGTCGCCACCTACAAGGGCCGCATCGGTCGTCGCATTCAGTCCGCCACACTCGTCGCCGATGCCCGCCACTCCTGGCTCGACGCGATCTCGTCACTTGGCGCGCTCATTGGCCTCATCGCCGTCGCCGCCGGATACCGATGGGGAGACCCAGTCGCGGGGTTCGCGGTGACCGCCTTCATCGCCCATGTCGGTTACGAAGTCACGACCGACATTCTCGAACGTCTCATGGGCGGCGTCGACCCGGACGTTCTCCAACAAGCCGAGGCTGTACCGTGAACGTGGACGGTGTGCTCAGTGCGACAGCCCGAGCCCGCTGGACCGGACGACAACTTCGAGTCGACATCACGGCAACACTCGCGGACGACACTGTGCTCGGCGACGCCGCACACACGGGACGCCACATCGAACAAGCCGCGTTTCGCGCAATACCCGAGGCACGCACCGTCGAGGTACTGACCATCACCGCATAGGCCAGCAGCGTCGGTGACGACGAAGCCCGGCTGCGGAACGGCTTCCGTTCGGTCGAGCCGGCGCGATGTGCAACGCGTCTCCGAGCGTCGCTGACACGTCGCCACCGTTACGACCTTGGCCTGTCGTGGGCGCGTTTCGCGCGATGAGGGTGCACCGCAGATATGCGGTACCTCCTCGTCGCTTTTGCTGTTGGTGACCTTGTCGGGACCGCTGAGCCAGTCTCGGTTAGTGGCCGGATGCGACGGTGGTGCTGGGGGTCTGGTCGCCTCCCGACGACGAACCGCTCTGGTCGCTGCCGCCGTGGCTGCCACCGTTGTCACCGGACTGGTTCTGGTCACCGGACTGGCTGCTGCCGCTCCGGCTGCCACCGTTGTCACCGTGGTGATCGCCGGAGCCGGCGTTGCCGTTGGCCGGCGGCGTGACCGGTGGGCACGGGTTGGTGGGAGCGACGGGGGTCGGCGTCAGGGTGGCGGGTGCGTCCGGCGTGTCGGGCGCGTCGGGCGCGTCGGGTGCGCACGTCTCGGGCGGGTCAGTCGGTTCGGGGGTGACGTTGCCGGGCGTCGAGGTGGGCGTCTCGTTCACGTCTGAGGGGTGAGGCTTGACGACACCCGACGCCGGGTTGTTCGAGGTGACCTCGACCGCTCGCGGTGACGCGTGGGCGGGCAGGTTGAGCCCGACATGCGACGCCGCGTGGGAGACGGCCGACTGGACCGGAGCGGGGAGAGCGCCCGCGACCGCGAGGCCGCCGGTACCGGCGACCAGCGTGGCGACGACGGCCGCGAGCTTGGCAGTGAGGAGGGAACGCATTCGGGAGGTCCTTCGATTCGCTGGGGACGGGGACGGTGCACCGGCGATGAACGTGGCGAGGGCTTCGCTCATCGCCGGCGCTTGCGAGCGGTACGCGGTGCGTACGTCGCCGAAAAGGTCGCAGAGCACGGGATCGGCGTCGCGGCCCAGCCCGGAGATCAGGGCTTCGGTGGTGGCGTCGTCGATGTCGTGGTTTGCGTCCATCTCACTGCCGTCAACGTCTCCGGTGCTCATTGCGGTACTACCTCGTCCGCGGAAAGTTCTCGTTTGAGCGCAGCGAGGCCTCGGCGTTGGAGGGCTTTCACTGCTTCGTAGCTCTTGTCGAGCACCGCCGCGGTCTGCTCGACGGTGAGGTCGGCCACGATCCGCAGCGTCAGGACATCGCGCTGGTCGGGTGAAAGGCGGGCCAGGAGGGCGTCGACCCGTTCGGCGGCGAACCGAGCGAGAACGGCGTCGGCGACCTCGTCGCCATGTCCGGCGGGTTCGGTCGCGACAGCATCGAGCCCGGTTTCGATGATTCGTCGGTCCCGCGTCCGATGCTCGTCGACCGAGGCATGGTGAGCGATCGTGAACAACCAGGCACGGAACCGCTCACCGTCGCCGTTGAACGTGTGCAGGGCCCGGAACGCGCGTAGGAACACTGCGTTCGTGAGGTCGTCGGGATCGTGCACACCCCGCGCCCTGAAATAACCGACCACCGGGCCACCGAGCCGTCGGAAGAGCACGTCGTAGCCCCAAGCCTGTCCGGCGCGTGCCGCGTCGAGCGCGGCGTCGAGGTCGGAGGTCGGGTCGCTCATTCCCGCCGTCTATCGACCGGCGCCCCGGCCCGGCTGAAGGACCTCGTCACCGGACTCACTGACCTCTCCCGGACACGAGGCTCGTGAGCACGCCTTCGTACCGATCCCGCCCACATGCCCAGTCGCCGCGACCCCACGCGTAGAGATCTGCCTATCGGCACGTTCCGGAACCGCAGGCGGGTTACAGGTTCGCCTTGGTGAGAACGCGCGCGGCGTTTCGAAGCGCTCGGCGGCGCGACGCTGTGACCAGCACTGACGGCTTTTTGGTGGGCCTCTTGGTGGGTGTCTTGGTGGGGTTCGGCGTGGACGAAATCGGACTGGTGAGCCGCGCCAATGCGATTCGCGTTGCCGCGACGGGCCGGCGCGTCGTCGCCGCAACGGGCGACGTCGCCGACATCGGCGTCGCGACGTCGACGGCGGGAGAGCACGCACCCGACGGACACTACGGAGGCCGCCGTCAGTCGCCTTCGCAACGGCGCTCGTCGACGCCCGAGCCGGCGAATCAGACCGCCACGAGACCTGCGTTCCGAGACCCGCTCGCGACTCACCAGACCGCGTCCGTTGGTTCCGTTTTGCGGAACCACCATATGTGCTCCGCGCAGTCACCAGTCACCAAAACACCCACCAGCGCAGAACCGACCCGCCGACGAAAAACTCGGCCGATCTCAAAAAACCGGTTCCGATCGCGCCCACCGATTCGCACACAAGGCCGTGAACTTCTCAAGCCTGACCGCCACTCAGCTCCCCATACTCCTCGCCATCGCTCACATCGCCGAACATCTCGGCATCATCGTCCGCGACGTCCCGCAGCTCAGGCGCGGCTGCTTGCTCCGATTCGCTCCGGCCGGCGTTTCCGCGTTGCTCGAGCAATCCCGACGTGAGCAAGGCGAACCGATCACGTTGCGCCAGCGCGCCGCCCACGGCCGGGCCGAGCCAGACCCAGCAGGGCTGCGAGCGGGGACCGCCGTGGCGGACAGGTTGAGCGCGTCCCGCGGCGCTCCTCGGACACGCTCTTGCACGTCATGAACGACGTAGCCGTCGAGACGCAGTCCGCAGGCTCGCGCCGCGCGCAGGATTCGATCCCGCCCCAACGATTCGAACGGCTGGCGATCTCCGCCAGCGAGGCCGCGCTGGCACTCGGCTGCTCGGTCAGCACCGTCTACCGGATGATCCGAACCGGCCAGCTGCGTTCGGCCCGCAGTTCGCCAAACGGCAAGATCTTCGTCAACCTGCAGTCGGCTCGCGATTTCGTCGACGGGGAGACGCGCGCGCTCGAGGTCCGCAGCGAAGAGCAGCAAGCGCGGCTCGCTTAGATGCCGGCGATCACGGAGCCGATGGTGTCGGCCGCCTCCCGCTGCGTCTCGGAGACCGCGTGTGTGTAGAAGGCCAGCGTCACGACGGGGGTCGCGTGCCCGAGCCGATCGGCGACGGTCTTCGCATCGACGCCCGCGGCAATCATTTGAGTGCCGCAGAGGTGACGCAGATCATGGAACCGGCAGGCGACGCGCGCACGACGAGCGATCTTGCGGAATCGCGCCGTCACACCATCCGGTCGCAACGGAACCTCGCAGCCGGGCGCGAGCGAGAATACGAAGCGATCGCCCGTGAGCTCGATGCCGATCTTGTCGCCCGACATCGCCGAGTGTTCGCGATGTGCGAGGAGCATCGCGACCGTGCGCTTGTCCAAGGGCAGCACCCGCGCCGACTTCGTCTTCGTGCGAGTGACGGTCGGTAGGCCAGCGTTGATTACCACCTGGCGCGAGATCGACAAGGTACCCGCCACGGCATTGAAGTCCGACCAGCGGAGGCCACAGAGCTCGCCTCTGCGCGCGCCAGTGACGGCCGCGAGACGTACCAACGTTGCGAAGTCCGGATCGTGACGTTCCGCGGCAACGACGATCCGTCCGAACGCTTCGATGTCGGGAGGCGCGATCTCGCGCTTCGCCTGGCGCGGCGGAGAAGCGGAGAACGCAACGTTGCGGCCGACGAGTTCCCACTTCACGCCTTGGGTCAACACTCCCGAGATGAGCGTGTGGATCTTCCGAGTCGTCGGCACGGACAGCGTGCGCGAGGCCCGCAGGTACACGTCGTCGATCTGTCGTGCGGACAGCTCATTCAGTGGGATCCGGCCGATCACCGGTTCGATGTGGCGGGTCCACAGCGCCTCGTACACCTCGACGGTACGAGGGGCCAGATGCACCTTGTGCTCCATGAAGCGAGTGAAGAGCTCGCCTGCCGTCATCGTCGACGCCGAGGACGCTGTGGATGTCTTCGCCGGCTCGCTCCCGACCTCAACCGTCAGGGCCGACCGCGCGCGCCGAGCGTCGCGTAGTCCGCCGTGGACATTCCGCCAAACTTGGCGGTATTTGCCGTCGGGGCCTTTGGGCGCGGATACGACGACTTGGTAGGTGTCGCCGACCCGGTAGATGCCGGTTTCGATCCTCTCGCGTGTCGCCATGCACACGGACCGTAACCGAATTCTTGACCTGCCTGACAATTCTTGACTTAAGCGACCTTAAGGAAATTCCTATTCGTGCAGGTCACAGGGTGGGCGCTGCGGGGCTCGAACCCACGACCCCCTCCTTGTAAGGGAGGTGCTCTTCCAGCTGAGCTAAGCGCCCCGTAAGGCAGGCAAGGGTACCGGTCGTACCCCGAGCGCCGTCACGACGATCCGAGATCCTCGTCGGACACGACCTCGAAGCCGGCGGCTCGCAGCGCGGCGGCGGTGACACCAGGACCCCGATGCTGCGCGCGCGTGAACGTGCCGTCGTGCACGGCACCCGCGCCGCACGACGGGCTGCGCGCCTTGAGCACGGCCCGCGTCGCCCCGACGGCTCGAGCCAACTCCACCGCGGCCGCCGCGCCCCGCCGGTACGCGGCCGAAACGTCGACGCCGGCGCCCGTCGTCACGCGCGCGGTGCCGTCGAGCACGTCGGCACCGTTGCCGCCGACGATCTCGGCCGCGTCGCGTGGCGTGCCGAGCCCGCCGACCACCTCGGGACAGATCGGAACGAGCCGCGCCGACTCGGAGAGCGCCTGCACCCGCGGCCGGGCCGAGCCGCGGCCCTCGTGGTTGCAGCACGTGCCCAGCAGGCACGCCGACACGAGGATGACCGGGAAATCGGAGGGGGCCGCGGCTCCCGAGTCGCTCACGCCGGTCATTGTCGCCCATCGTGAACGCGGAGACGGCGAGCGCTCGATGAGCACTCGCCGTCTCCGGGGTTTGGAGATCGGTTGGCCGCGGGCGGGCCGGGAGTCGCTGACTCAGGCTGACGGGGGTGCAGCCTGGCCTCGTTGTCCCGGCCCGCCGCGTGCTGGGCGGGGTGGTGTGCGCGGTTCAGGCGGTCTGAGCCGTTGGCTCCCCGGTCGCGTCCGTCAGAACTTCCGGACGAACCTTCGGGGGCCGACCCCGCTTGCGCTTCTGTGGGAGCACCTTCCCGTTGAGGAAGAGCTGCCCACCCCAGACACCCCACGGCTCACGCCGTGCGACGGCTCCCTCGAAGCACGGCTCCCGCACCGGGCACTCGAGGCAGAAGGTCTTCGCCGCGTTGATGTCGTCGATCTGCTCCGAGAAGAACAGCTCGAGCATGGACCCGGTGCCGTTGCTGCACCGGGCAAGCGCCTGCCAGGCCGGCTGAGGCTCGAGAGCATCGCCGGTCCCCGTCTGGAGGGCGTGAAGGGCGAACATCGCCAATTCTCCTGTTCGTGGGTGAATGTCGTCTGCGTGCGTGTCGTCGGTTGGCTGCGGTCGGTCGGTGGTGGTCGGTGATTGGCGGGCAAAACAAGAAGGCCGCCGGGTTGTCCCGGCGGCCTGGTCGAAGTCTTGCGGTAGCGGGTGCTACGGCAGTGACACCGAGGGCGGCCGGGGCCATCCGGGCTTGCCGGTCGTGATGTCGAGCGTCGAGACGTTCGACCACGAGCCGTTGCCCATGGCGCACACCGGGAAGGCCGGAGCCGAGACGCGCGAGAACCCGGCACGGGCAACCTGATGGCGCTGCGCGTACTGGGTCTGCATCGTGGCTTGCCCTTCTCGGCTTCGGTCGGTTTCGGGAGAGATCTGGTCTGTGTGGCTCTGCTGGACCGACGGCCTGGGCCGCCGGGTCGATCTCATCATTCCATATCGGGCCGGTCAAATGAATTATTTGCGATCAGCTCGAGGAGGAACTCGTGGACGGCCGGCGGAGCGGCCACGATGTCGCCGCTGGCCAGCCACCGCTTGGGGTCGCCGGCCCAGTCGGTGACCACCCCTCCGGCCTCCCGCACCAACAGGCCCCCGGCGGCCACGTCCCAGGGGCCGAGCGACAGCTCGAAGTACCCGTCGAAGACCCCCTGGGCGGTCCAGGAGAGGTCGAGGCTCGCGCCTCCGACCCGCCGGAGATCCTCGAGCGAGTGCATCGCCGCGGCAAAGACCCGGAGGTAGCCCTCGATCAGATTCTTGTGGCGGAACGGGAAGCCGGTCGCGCAGATCGCCTGCGCCGGAGCGCGTTCGCTGACGCGAATCGGCGCACCGTCGCGGAACGCTCCCCCACCGAGACGCGCGGAATAGATGCGACCGAGCAGCGGCGCGTTCACCACACCGACGATCGGAACTCCGTCGTCGACGAGACCGATCGACACACCGACGGCTTCGAGTCCGTGCAGGAAGTTCGCGGTGCCGTCGAGCGGATCGACGAGCCATCCGAGTGCGGCGCGCTCGCCGCCTTCCTCTTCGCCGAGCACCGGGATGTCGGGAGTCGCGGTGACGAGCGCGTTGCGCACGGCCTGCTCACTGCGCAGGTCGGCCGCGCTCACCCAGTCGCCCGGCGCCTTCTCGCGCACCTCGCGCGCCGCGCCGAAGTCTTCGCTCACGATCGCGCCTCCGACGCGCGCCGCGTCGAGCGCGACGGCGAGCAGCCGGTCGAGGTCGGCGTCGTTCATCGCCGACCAGCCGATGTGCGCAGGCTCGCAAGCAACTCCGGCGTTCCCGCGCCGAGCAGCTGACGTCGTGCTGATGTTGCCACCGTGACGAGCTCCTGACCGTCGGCGTCGATCACGGTCGCTCCTGCCTCACGGCAGATGAGCAGCCCGCCGAGGTAGTCCCAGGGCGCGTGCCACGAACCACCGTCGATGTACCCGTCGAGCCCGCCGGCCGCGAGGCCGCAAAGCGCCAGCGACGCGCAGCCGAGAGCGCGGTACTGGTGCCACGGCAGCAGGCGCGCCGGCCAACCGGAGAGCGCCACCATTGCGTTCTCGACCTTGCGCACCGACGACGTCCGCAGGCGTTGACCGTCGCGAAACGCGCCGCGGCCTCTGATCGCGGTGAAGACCTCGCCCGTCGCGTGATTGACGACCAACGCGGCGAGCATGCCGTCGGCGTCGACCGCGCACAACGACGTCGCCCAGTAGGCCAGGTTGTGCGCGCAGTTCGTCGAGCCGTCGACCGGGTCGACGATCACGGCGACGAGCGCGTCGGTCCTGCCCGACCGGCCTGATTCCTCGCTCACGATCATCACGGGGAGATCGCGCAGGATGCGGAGCGCGATCGCGTCGGCGACGAGATCGAGCGCGTACTGCCCGGGATGATCGGTGCGCGCGCGTCGCTCGTCCGGCGTCAGGGCCTTCACCGCGACACCGATCTCGCTCGCGATCCGCGCGAAGGCGGCGATGAGGTCGGTTGCTTCCACGGGGCCGGAGTCTGGCACGCGCGCTATCCCGGAGCGCGCAGGCCGAGCCGCGCGAGATCGTCGGGGGTGTCGAGGTCGTCGAACGCGTCGGCGTCGGCGACGGTCCTCCACTGCTCCTCGGTGACGAAGTCGACGTCGACCACGCTGAGCAGCGCGCGCAACGACCGTTCGCCGTTCGCGAGCAGCCTGCGCGCCGCAGCGAGTGCGTCGCGCCCGTAGCGCGCGCACACGAGCTGCGGCTCGCCGCCGACGATCGGCACCGCGGTCTGCGCCCCGGGCCACTCCGCGAGCAGGCGGAGCACGGCGGAGTCGATCCGCACGAGGTCGCAACCGAGCAGCACCACCGACGCGGCGCCGAGCGCGTCGGCGCCCGCGACGAGCCCCGCGAGCGGGCCCGAACCGGCCGGCTCCTCACGGACCGCTCGCAGCCCGCTGCAGCCGGGACCGACCTCGACGACGGCTGAGCACGCGAAGCCGAGCACACGCGCGGCACGCACCGCGAGCGTCTCGTCGCCGATCCGAACCGTGGCCTTGTCGAACCCGAGCCGGCGGCTGGAGCCACCCGTCAGCACGACACCGGCGCACGTCATGGGGGCGATGCTCGCGCACCGGTCGTGGTGCAGCAGACTTGGGCACGGAGGCACGATGGACCAGCGAGAGATGCGAGCACACCTGTCGAACGCGCGGGTCGGGCACCTGGCGACCGTGACGCCGAACGGCCTTCCGCACGTCGTGCCCATCTGCTTCGCGCTGCACGGCGACGAGATCTTCTCGGTCGTCGACTTCAAGCCGAAGGCAACGATCGAGCTCGCGCGGCTCGAGAACATCCGCGTCAACCCCGACACCTCACTCGTGGTCGACCACTACGACGACGATCAGTGGGAACGGTTGTGGTGGGTGCGCGTCGACGGGCAGGCGCGCGTGATCGAGAGTGGCGCGGAGCACAACACCGCGATCCAGCTGTTGCGCACGAAGTACCCGCAGTACTCGCGGCGCCGTCCGACGGGAGCCGTCATCGCGCTGGCCGTGCACCGGTGGACGGGCTGGTCGGCGAGCAACGCGACCTCACGCGCGTCGGCGGTCGTCCGTCAGACCGGTCGCAACGAGTAGGCGACGACGTACCAGCGCCCGGACCGGCGCTCCATCAACACGTTGTTCTGCACCGAGCCCGTGTCGGTCGAGACGTTCGTGACGACGAGCGCGGTATCCGTTGCCGATACGACGTTCTCGACCGCGATGCGCGCGGCGAGCCGGCCGCGCTTGACGCCCTTGTAGGCCGCGCGCTTCGTCTCGATGAACCCGGGCCGCTTCGCACCGTCGCGCAGCTCGACACCGGAGAGATCGAACAGCGTGTCGAAGTCGAGCCGGTCCCAGGCGATCTCGTACGCGAGCGCGACGTCGGCCGGCAACGGACCGTCCTCCTTGGCGACCGCGATGAACAGGATGCCGACGATGATCGCGATCGCGCCGAGCGCGAACCACAGCGCCACGACTCAGCCCGTCTCGGCGGGGAGCGGAGCCGCCGCCGCGTCGATGCCCTCCGCCAGCTCGAGGTCGAGCCCGGTGAGGCCGCCTGCGTCGTGGGTCGTGAGCGCGACGAGGACCTTGCGCCAGCGGAGGTCGAGGTCGGGATGGTGGTTGGCGGCCTCGGCCAGGAAGCCGATCCGGACGACGAACGCGATCGCGTCCGGAAACGAGGCGC
Source organism: Acidimicrobiia bacterium (assembly GCA_038240075.1). Lineage (GTDB taxonomy): Bacteria > Actinomycetota > Acidimicrobiia > IMCC26256 > PALSA-610 > DATBAK01. The sequence continues at coordinate 3,326 of JBBSEC010000058.1, read as the reverse complement.
ACTCGAACTGCTTGATGATCTCGTCGCCGTGGCGATCCCATCCGGAGTGGGCAGGAAGCCACTCTGCGACCGCTTCGTCATCGAGTCGTTTCGCCATGACGCCATTGTGGGTGTCGGGCCCCGGCCGAAGCAACGCGGAGGCCCTTCGTAGGCCAGACTCCGGGCAATGACAATGGATCTGCCGACCTCGGAATCGCCGACGACGGTCGAGCTCGATCGGGAGCACGGCCTCACCGTGACCTGGGTCGACGGATCGAAGGCTTCGTTCGCGCTCGAGGAGCTGCGCGTCAACTGCCCGTGCGCCGAGTGCCGCGGTCTCCGGGAGCAGCACCGACCGGTGTGGCCCAAACCCGACTCTCCGCAGCCGCTCGCCGGCGTCGGCGCGGAGCTGGTCGGCGCGTGGGGCGTCACGATCACGTGGAACGACGGCCACTCCACGGGCATCTTCTCGTGGGGCCTGCTGCACAACTGGGCCGACGACTCACTCGACGGGGACGTCGAGTGATGCCGGTAACCTGAACGAATGCGCTGCCCGGCCTGCGGTGAGGGCGTGCCCGAGGCCGCCCGTTTCTGTCCTGAGTGTGGGCACGCGCTTGCCACTCGGTCCGACGAGCGCCGGCTGGTCACCGTGCTCATGGCCGACATCGTCGGGTTCACCACCCTCGCGGAGACCGCCGACCCCGAACATGTGAAGAACCTGGTCGACCGCACATTCGAGCGCCTGGTCGCCGACGTGCGGGCCTTCGGGGGCGAGCTCGACAAGATCGTCGGCGACGCGATCATCGCGATCTTCGGCGTCCCGATTGCACACGAGGACGACGCCGAACGCGGCGTCCGCGCCGCGTTGCAGATGCAGGAGTCGCTCGAAGACCTCGCTGCCGACCAGTCGACGAAGGTCTTCCTGCGCATCGGCATCAACACGGGCGAAGTGCTCGTCGGCTCGATGCGGGCGGGCGGCGACGCCACGGTGATGGGCGACGTCGTCAACACCGCGAGCCGCCTCCAGACATCGGCGCAGCCCGGCCAGATCGTCGTCGGTCCGGCGACCTACGCGGCGACACGGCGCGCGGTGCGCTACGAGGCGCTCGGTCAGCTGTCAGTGCGCGGCCGGGACGAATCCGTCGAAGCGTGGGTCGCGTTGCACGCCACGATCGCGCCGGGACGCCGACGCCGCGGCGCGCGTGGTGCCCTTGTCGGACGCGACGCCGAGATGGGCGTGTTGCGCCACGCGTTCTCGATCGCGCACAGCCGCCGCCGCGCGCAGCTCGTGCTGCTGCTCGGCGACGCCGGTATCGGCAAGAGCCGACTCGTGCTCGAGTTCGCCGAGCGTGCCCGCGTCACCGGAGACGCGTTGGTGCTCGGCGGACAGTGCGCGCCGTACGGCAACGCCAACGTGTGGGCACCCGTTGCCGAAGCGGTCCGCGAGGCGTGCGACTGCGACGAGCACGGCGATGCCTCGATCCGCGATCGCGTCCGCGACTCGGTTGCCGACGTGCTCCCAGGAATCGAGCCCGCCGAGCGTGAACGCATCGTCGAGGGGTTGCTCTACATCCTCGAGGGCTTCAGTCGTCCGGCCGTGGAGCCTGCCCGCGCGCGCGACGACGCGATGCGATCGGTCGCGTCGTACCTCGAGGGCCACGCTCGTCGGCGCCCCGTCGTGCTCGCGCTCTCCGACCTCCACTGGGCCGACGATCTCGTGCTCGACCTCGTCGTGCGCCTGCTCGAGCGGCTCAGAAACCTGCCGTTCGTGCTCGTCGGCACGGCGCGACCCGGCTTCGAGCAGCGTTGGGCCGTCGCCGGTGGGCACCACAACTCGCTCGTCATGCACATCGACCCCCTCGACGCCGACGCCACAGCGAGCCTCGCGCGCGAGCTGTTCGGCGACACCCTCACCCACGACGTGCTCGAGTTCCTGCTCGAGCGCAGCGGCGGCAACCCGTTCTTCGTCGAGGAGCTGGTCTCGCTCGTGTGCGAGGTCGAGCATTCCGACTCGCCCGTCGAGGCCGCACGCCTCGGTGTGTTGCCGGCCACCCTGCACGGACTCGTCGCGGCACGGCTCGACTCGCTCCCCGCCACCGAACGTTCGCTGCTCGAGGACTGCGCGGTCGTCGGGTCGAGCGGGCTCGTCGCCGACGCGATCGCGCTCACCACCGTCGAAGCGCCCCACGACGTGCTCGATGCGCTCGCCGACCGGGATCTGCTCATCCTCGAAGACGACGGGTTCCGTTTCAAGTCGGAGCTCGTGCGCGATGTCGCCTACGGCACGCTGACCCGCGCGGAACGGGCTCGTCGCCACGCGGATCTCACCGATCGCCTCCTCGATGCCGACGACCGGATCGACATCGTCGCGCACCACCTTGCAACCGCGGCCGAGCTGGTTGCCGATCTCGGCAGCGTCCCCGGGATGCCGTCCGACATCCGCAACCGCGCGATCACCGCGCTCATGGCCGCGGCGGAGCCGGTGGAAGCGACGGAGAACTGGATCGCGTCGGGGCGCCTCTTCGACCGCGCCCTCATGTTCCTCGGTCCCGAAGACGTGCCTCGGCGTTGGACCGCGCTCCTCGGTCGCGCCCGCGCCCGCGACGCCGCGCGCGAGCTCGACGACGCGCACGACGACGCGCTGGCCGTGCTCGAGGAGGCGACCGAAGCCGAAGATGCGACCACTGTCGCGAACGCGTTGAGCGTCCTCGGCCGGATCGAATCGGATGCCGGCCGCTACGAGGACGCTGAAGCAACGCTCTGGCGCGCCGTCGACGCGTGGCGCGCGCTCGACGACACCTCGGGCGTCGCCGGCGCGCTGCGCGGCCTCGGAGTGATCAACCTGTTCCGCGGTGACCACGCGGAGGCCGAGCGCTTGACTTCCGAAGCGCTGGCTTCGTTCCGCAAGGCGGACGATCAGCGGGGCGAGGCGTGGGCACTCCAGAACCTCGCGTGGATCTCGTTCTCGCAGGGGCGACTGGCCGACGCCGAGAGCCGGCTCAACGAATCGGCCGAGCGCTTCGCCGAGCTCGGCGACTGGGGCGGGCTCGGTTGGGCGCTCGGGCTGCTCGCGTTCGCACGGTTCAACCAGGGCAATCTCGACGAGGCCGAGAACCTCGCGACGCAGATCCTCACCGAATCGCTCCAGACCGGCGACCGCTGGGCCGCCGGGATGATGAAGGTGCTCATGGCCAACATCGCGCTCTGGCGCGGGCACGCCGAGCACTCGATGGAACGCGGCAACGAGGCGCTCTCGCTGTTCCGCGACATCCACGACCGGTGGGGCGAGGTGATGGCCGCGGTTCCGACGATCCGCGCGTTGAACAACCTCACGCGGTTCCGTGAGT
>JBBSEC010000057.1:0-29061 GCA_038240075.1 Acidimicrobiia bacterium | reverse complement strand
TCTGCGCTCGCTACGCGAGCCCGCCCGTAGTGCTCCCGCAGAGCTCGACGACGTTGTGCCTCTCGGGTTCGGCTCCGGACGCGCAGAGAGACGAGGGGCCTTGAAGCCGTCTACCGTTTCAGCGTGGCGAAGTCGGTTGTGCCTTCGGACGGGGACGAGGAGCTCGCGATCGAGTTCCTCTTGCGTGGTGTCGCGTTGGGCACGCCACTGGCAGACATCGCCCGCGACCTGGAAGCGCTGCATCCGCGCAGCAACACATTCCCCGGCGAAGTCATGCTCGAGGTCGCCGCGGACGCAATGACAGTGGCCGGTTTCTCGCGGGCAACGCCGGTCGACTTCGAAGGAATCGTCGAGCGTCACCTTGCCGAGCTTCGGGTCAGCGGGAACACCGCAAGGCAAAAGATGCGCTACGCGTTGTTTGCCTCCGCGGCGCTGCACGGCGGCGCGCGACCGGATCTACTCGAGGACGTCGCCTGGTATCAGGCCGACGACTTCTGGATCTACGCGATGTACTCCGCGGTGATTCTGATCCGTGCCGCGGCGGAACGAACTGCGATGGACGTGCGCGACGTGTGCGCAGCGATCGCGCGGCAACACACCATCGCTCTCTGAGCTGTCGAACACCTTCCGCGCGTCGTCTCGGAACCGACCGACGCGATGCTGGACACTGGGCGTTCCAGCGATCGCGTCGACACGCGACGCACGGCTGGTGGGCTTCTTGGTGGGCTCTTTGGTGGGCTTTCAGGAGCGCGATCCGCGCTCACCAACGCCGACGCGCCCGCCGCTCGAGATCGAACACGCCGAAGCGAACCCTGCGGCGAAAGCGTTCACGGCGTGGATTCGGCGACCAGTCGGCGTCGACGAGTCCACGCACCAGCACCGTTGGCCGCCGTGCGTCCGGCACGACGACGCAGAACTGCGACGTCTCAGCGCCGGCGCGGACGGCTTGGCGCGCGCACTCGGCCGAAGCCCACCAGACCACCTCGGCGGTTCCGCTTTTGCGGAACCGCCATATGTGCTCTACCTAGTAACTACTCACCAACAACCCCACCAAAGATTTCTCGCCCGATCTGAAAAAACTGGTTCCGATCCCGCTCGCGGATTCGCACACAACGACCGTGAACCCATCGCGTCGCCTCCCCGCCCAGCTCCGCAACCGCACCCCTCGGCAGAACATCTCGACGACATCGTCCGCCGCGTCCGCATTCTCAGACAAGGAGCAGCCCGTGACTGAACCGATCGAACGCCCGCTCGTGTACACGGTCACCCAGACCGCGTCGCTGCTGGGCATCTCACGGACGCACGCGTACGAGCTCGTCTCGCGCGGCGAGCTCGGGCACGTGCGGTTGGGCCGGCGGATCGTGATCCCGCGCCGCGCGCTCGAACAGCTCCTCGACGTCGTAGCCGAGCGGTCGGCCGAGTCGTGAGAAGCGCGACTTCAGCGGCCGACGCGCTCCACGAGCTTGCGGTACTGCGCGAGGGTGCCGGGAAGAACGCGGAGATGCACGATTGTGCCTGTGGGCTGCTCGACCAGGTCGACGACCTCGCACACCGCGGAGGTGAGCTCTGTGCCGGCAACGACGATCTCACGGGGCTGGATGACCGCGGGCTCGCGCGCTTCATCGAGATAGGTCCACACGAGACCGGTCTCGTCTTCGCTGTTGAGGTCGGCGGCAATGTCGATCTGGGTCATGGCTGCTCCATCGGCGCGCCTCAAGCGTACCGGTTGGGCCGGAGCGGACCGAGCGCCGCGAGGAGCCTCGGGACATCAGCGAGCGAGGCGAAGACGACGGTGAAGTGCGGACGGTCGAACGTGGCCAGTAGATCGAAGCCGGCATCGACGAGCTCGCCCACGGTCGGTGTGTACACCAACGGGTAGCTCAGAAGCTTCCCGGTCAGCAGCCCGCGCTGCGACGCAGGCCCGACGTCGTCCAGCGCGACGTAGACCGATATGCCGTACAACTCCTGGCCGTCGAGCACGAACGTTCGGTTCAGTCGGCGGGCATGAGTACCCAGCAAGGCTTGGGTATCCCTCCCGCCGCGCAGCACAACTCTCGCGCGACTCGGTTGCGGTTCCTCGGTGCGTACGAACGCGCGGAGCTCTCGACGCGCGTCGCTCATTCGACCGACGATCTCGGCGCGATGAACGCGCCCATGATCGCGGCGGCTTCGTCGTCGGCGAGGTCGATGAACTGCGCGTAGATGTCGAGGGTCGTGCTCACGCGTGTGTGACCGAGCCGTTCGGCGACGACGCGCGGACTGACGCGGTTGTTGAGCAGGACGGTTGCGGCGTGGTGGCGGAGGTCGTGCAGGCGAACTTCCTTCATGCCGGCGACGCGCTTCGCGGTCTGGAACTTCTCGCTCATCGTTCCCGGGTGGCCCGTGCGGCGACCTTCGGGATGACAGTCGAAGAGGTAGCAGTCGTCGTCGAACGTTCCGCCGAGCTGCTCGACGAGCACGACGCGATAGGAACGGTAGAGCGCGAGGTGATCGACCATCGCCGACGGCAGCGCGATCGTCCGGACCCGCCCGCTCTTCGGGAGCTTGCGGTAGAAGCCGTTCGGACCCAGCGCGATCGAGGCCTGCACCGCGATCCGGCCGGCCACGAGGTCGACGTGCTTCCACTGGAGCGCGCAGATCTCACCCCGGCGCGCGCCGGTGCAGACGATCATGCGCACGAACGTGCCGAACAGCAGGCCGTCGTCGTCGGCGGCCTCGATGAGCGCGGCCAGACGTTCCGCGTCGGGCAGGTGCACGACCGTCGACGCGCGCTTCGGAGGGTTGGCGTCGTCGGCCGGATTCGACGGAAGCCACTTCAGGGTGCGCACCGCGTAACGCAGGGTGTTCGACAACAGGTCGTGGTGCTGGCGCACGGAGTTGTCGGAGAGCCCCTGCGAGTGCTGCGCGGCGTACCAGGCGTCGATGCGAGCTGGCGTGATCGACCGCAGCGGCAAGTTGCCGAACGTCGGCCGCAGATGGACTCTCAGAGCAGAGTCGTAGCGCAGGAGCGACGACGGTTGCGCGGTGCGTTGCTTGAACTCGAGCCACGTGTCGACGAGCTCGTTGAACTTCTGCCGACCGTCGCCGGGTTGGCGGCCGTGGTCACGGCGCAGCAGCAACTCCGCGAGCGCGATCTCGGCGTCGCGTTTGGTCGGCCGGGTCGCCGAGACCTGGGTCTGACGACCGGTTTTCGGGTCGCGGTAGCTGAGGAGTGCCTGCCAGGAAGTGCCGCGCTTTCGGATGGTGCCGGGCATCTGACGTCCTGCCTGTTCTGTCGGCTGCGGGTGAATACGCGGCCGTCTCGCCCAGTTCGCGTGACAAATTCCGTGACACGGGATAGGGCCAGACTGTAACAGACCAGGTAAAGATGTGTTATTACTTGATAAGTTTGATGATGTTGAACATCGGGAGGTAGAGCGAGATCACCATGCCGCCGACGGCTGCGCCCATGACGACGATCAGCAGCGGTTCAATCAACGACGTCAACGCTTCGACCGTCGCCTCGACCTCCTGGTCGTAGAAGTCGGCGATCTTGTCGAGCATCACATCGAGCGCGCCGGTCTCTTCGCCGACGGTCATCATCTGCACCACCATCGGCGGGAACACCGGGTGCCGTTCGAGCCGCTGCGACATCGGTTCACCTGACTTCACGGCCTGCTGCGTGTCGAGCACCGCGAGGCTCACGACGTGGTTGCCCGCAGTGTCGGCGACGATGTCGAGCGACTCGAGGATCGGGACACCCGAACGCACAAGCGCGGAGAGCGTGCGCGAGAAGCGCGCGAGCGCGCTCTTGCGCGTGAGGATGCCGAACACCGGGAGCTTGAGCTTGATGACGTCCCACTTGTTCCGGCCGCCGTCGGTGTTGATCCACTTGCGGAAGCCCCACACGACACCGAACCAGAACCCGAAGATGAGGTACCAGAACTTCCGGAGCGCGGTCGACACCCCGATGAGCATCAGTGTCGGCAGCGGAAGCTTGCCACCGAGGTCGTTGTAGAGGCCTTTGAACATCGGGATGATGAAGAGGAGCATCGCGGTCACGATGAGCAGCACGAGCACCATGACGACGATCGGATACGTCATCGCCGACTTCACCTTGCGCCGCAGCTCGACCTGCTTCTCGATCGTCTCTGCAAGCCGGAGGAGCACGGAGTCGAGCGCGCCGCCGACCTCGCCGGCGCGCACCATCGCGACGTAGAGGCGACTGAACGCCTTCGGGTGGCGCGCGAGTGCGGCCGAGAGTGACGAGCCCTTCTCGACGTCGATGCGCACCTGGGTGATGATCGCGGCGAGCGGCTTGCTCTCGGTCTGCTCAGCGAGGATGTTGAGTGCGCGCAGGAGGGCAAGGCCCGAGTTGATCATCGTGGCGAACTGCCGCGACATCACCGCGACGTCCTTGAGCTTCACGCGCGTCGAGAAGAACGGCATGTGCATGTCGCGCGACATCGCCGCTTGGTTCTGGTGCTGGATGTCGATGGGCATGTAGCCCATCGAGCGCAGCTTTCCGATTAGCAGCTGCTGGCTGTCGGCTTCGAGCGTGCCTTCGAGGAGCTTGCCGCCGCGATCACGGACCTTGTACGCGTACGTCTCCACGTCAGGCTCCCATGAGGCGGCGCAGGTCTTCGTCGTTCGCGCAGTACTCGCGGGCGACGTCGAGCGAGATCTGACGGTTGCGAACGAGCTTTGCGAGCGACATGTCCATCGTCACCATTCCGAGCTTCCCGCCGGCCTGGAGCATCGAATAGATCTGGTGCGTTTTCGCCTCCCGGATCAGGTTGCGGATCGCGGGCGTCGCGACGAGCACCTCGCACGCGGCGACGCGTCCATGACCGTCGAGCGTCGGCAGGAGCTGCTGCGTGCAGATGCCCTGCAACGACGCCGCGAGCTGCACTCTGACCTGCTGCTGCTGGTGCGCGGGGAACACGTCGATGATGCGGTCGATCGACTGCGGCGCGTCCTGCGTGTGGAGGGTGGCGAAGACGAGGTGGCCGGTCTCTGCGGCGGTCAGCGCGGTCGAGATGGTCTCGAGGTCGCGCATTTCGCCGACAAGGATCACGTCAGGGTCCTGGCGAAGCACGTGCTTGAGCGCGTTGGCGAACGAGTGGGTGTCCTCGCCGACCTCGCGCTGGTTGACGATCGCGCGTTTGTGCTGGTGCAGGAACTCGATCGGGTCTTCGACCGTCATGATGTGCACGGCTCGTTCGCGGTTGATGATGTCGACGATCGACGCGAGGGTCGTGCTCTTGCCGCTGCCGGTCGGACCCGTGACGAGGATGAGGCCACGCGGCAGGTTCGCCCAGCCGCGGACGGCGGGCGGGATGCCGAGCTTGTCGAACTCCGCGATCTTGTACGGGATCACGCGCATCACACAGCCGACCGAGTCGCGCTGGAGGAACAGGTTCATACGGAACCGGCTCTTGCCCGGCAGCGTGTAGCTCGTGTCGAGCTCGAGCTCGTTCTCGAACTTCTCCCGCTGCTTCTGCGTGACGATCGAATAGACCATCTGGCGGATCTGCGACCCGTTCAGCACGGGGAAGTCGGTGAGCAGCCGCATCTCGCCGTCGACGCGCACGACGGGATGGCTGCCCGCGGTGAGGTGGAGGTCGGAGCCGCGCATCGTCAGGACCTGGTTGAGCAGCTCGTTGACGTGGAGCTCCTCGCCGTGCAGATCGCGCAGCACGTCGAGCGCGGAGTCGGGGTCGGAGCCGGGTTCGGGCCCGTAGACCTGCTCGATGGCCCGTGCGAGCTCGGCCTGGTCGGCGACGGCGGGGATGATCTCGTAGCCGGTCGCGGCGCCGACGGCTGCCAGCGCTTCGTCGTCGGCGGGCTCGGCGAACGCGACGACGAGCTTGTGGCCTTCGAAGTCGACCGCGAGCGCGCGGTTGGCCCGGGCGACCTCGGCCGGCACGAGGGTGGGCGCGTCCTGATGGAGCGTCGTGTCCTGGAAGTCGATGAAGCGGACGCCGAGGCTGAGCGCGAGGGCGGCGGTGAGGTCCTTGGAACCGACGAGACCGTCGCGGAGAAGGGCGGCGGGCAACGGCTCACCGTTGGCCTCGGCCGACTGGAGCGCGCGTTCGAGATCGTCGCGTGAGAGCACGTGGCGTTCGACGAGCGTCTCACCGAACCGACGGGCCTGGCTGGCGAGCATGGGTTGTCGGGCCCTCCCGGGATCACACGCACGATCTGTGCCCCGAAATATCGACCGCTTCCCCACCCGCCTGTAGCCCCGCCGTTGTGCCGATCCGCACCCCGATCCCCACCCCCGGTTCTGATGGTCCGGCAGGCCCGATTCGGTCGTTCTCCCCCATCAGAACCGGGCATGGCGGGAGCCCCTCGGTTCTGATGGTCCGTGAGGCCCGATCCGGGCGCGTTGAACCATCAGAACCGGGGTGTCGGCCGGTTTTGGGGGTGTCGGGTGTCCGAGGGGGGCCGTACGATCGGCTTCGTTCGGGCGACGCGATGCGTCGATCTCGAGCCGCTGTTCGACCTCCCCCGCCTTCCCCGGTCTGTGATTCGTCGCGCCCGAGGAGGCCGTTGCCATGCCCGAAACTCCCGACCAGCGTCTCGCGCAACTCGCCCGCGCGCAGTACGGACTGTTCCACCGAGCGCAAGCCCACGAGCACGAGATCTCGAACCGGATGCTGCAGTTGCGAGTGCGCCGCGGCACGCTCGACCGCCTCTCGCTCGACGTCTTTCGAACCGCCGGCACACCCGACACCTGGCATCAGCGACTCCTCGCCGCGGCGTGGCGTGGGGGGCCTGATTGCTGCGTCTCACATCGCGCGGCCGCCGCACTCCACACGTACGACGGGTTTCGTGCCGGGATCGTCGAAGTCGTCCATCATCAGCGTCGCGATGATCGTGATCCGTCGGGCGTCATCGTGCACACAACGAGCGTCCTCGACGCGTGCGACCGCATGATGTGGGGGCCGATGCCGGTGACGACGCCCGTACGAACATTGATCGATCTCGGCGCGGTCGTGAGTATCGAACGGCTCGAAGAAGCGCTCGACAGCGCGGAGCGCGACGGAAAGGTGCAACGCCACGAGCTCGTCACGCGGCACGCGCAGATCCGCCAGCGTGGGCGCAACGGCGTCGGACCGCTCGCGGTTCTCCTCGACCGGCGCAGTGCAAGCGAAGCGACGCCGCACTCCGTCCTCGAGCGACGGATGCTGCGTCTCCTCAGCAGCGCGGGCCTACCGGAACCGGCGTGTCAGGTACGCGTGCCGCGCGCCGACGGGCGCATCGCGTACCTCGACTTGGCGTACATCTCGATCCAGTTGGGCATCGAGCTCGACGGGCACGCGTCGCACGCGACACGGCAGCAGCGGCAGGCGGATCACGATCGTCAGAACCAGGTCGTGGTCGCCGACGACTGGACGATCCTGCGCTTCACGTTCGAAGACGTCACCGCCCGGCCCGAGCACGTCGCCGCACTGGTCCGCCGCGCTCTCATCACCGGAGCGGCACACCGCCGGATCCCGGCCTGAGGAACCGGTCCCCGCGTTCTGATGGTCCGGCGCGCCCGATTCGGTCGTTCCGGACCATCAGAACCGAGCAAGCGGTTAGGCGACGACGCGGAAGATTTCTTCGAGGGACGTGAGGCCGAGGCCGACTTTGCGGAGGCCGTCCTTCTTGAGGCTGATCATCCCCTCCATCACGGCCACCTTGACGAGATCGTCCGTCGAGCGGCGCTCGATGATCATCCGCTCCAGTTCCTCCGACAGCAGCAGCACCTCGTGGATCGCGAACCGGCCCCGGTACCCCGTCTTCCCGCACGACGAACACCCCACCGCGCGCTGCAGCACCGGCCAGTCGGGTCCCGACAGCTCCTCGGGCGACCAGCCGGCCTCCACGAGCTCGGCCTCCGTCGGCTGGTACGCCTCCTTGCAGTGGTCGCACAGCCGTCGCGCCAGCCGTTGCGCGACCACGCAGTCGATCGCGCTCGTCACGAGGAAGGGCTCAACGCCCATCTCGACGAGCCGCATCGGCGTCGACGCCGCGCTGTTGGTGTGCAGGGTGGAGAGCACGAGGTGGCCCGTCAGCGCCGCCTCGATCGCGATGACCGCGGTCTCACGGTCACGGATCTCACCGACGAGGATGACGTCGGGGTCGGCACGCAGGATCGACCGCAACGCGGACGCGAACGTCAACCCGGCTCGCGGATGCACCTGCACCTGGTTGATGCCGGCCAGCCGGTACTCGACCGGGTCTTCGACCGTGATGATGTTGCGGTGCGACTCGTTGAGGATGTTGAGCGTCGCGTACAACGTCGTCGACTTCCCGGAACCGGTCGGTCCGGTGACGAGGATCGTGCCGTAGGGCTTGTGGTACGCGGTCGAGAATCGCTCCAATGTTTCCGGCAGGAATCCGAGGTCTTCGAGCCGCAGCAGCGCCTGACCCTTGTCGAGGATCCGCATCACCACCTTCTCGCCGTGCACGATCGGCAGTGTCGCGACACGAAGGTCGACGCTGCGCCCAGCGACCTTCAGCGAGATCCGGCCGTCCTGCGGGATGCGGCGCTCCGCGATGTTGATCTCGGCCATCACCTTCAGCCGGCTGATCACTCCCGCCTGGATCGAGCGCGGTGAGCGCATCACCTCGTGCAGCACACCGTCGATCCGGAACCGGATGCGCAGGTCGTTCTCCGTCGGCTCCACGTGGATGTCGGACGCTCGGTCGTTGACCGCCTGGGTGATCAGCAGGTTGACGAACTTGACGATCGGTGCGTCCTCGAGCACCTCGCTGACACTGCTGAGGTCTTCACTCTCGGAGTACTCGTCGGCCGCGGCCTGCGCGACGGTGTCGACCTCGGCGTCGATGCGGAAGTACCGGTCGATCGTCGCCGCCAGCTCCGTCGGGCTCGTGACGACGGTCTTCACGTCGTGGCCCGTGATCGCACGGATGTCGTCGAGCGCGAAGACGTTCGACGGGTCGGCCATCGCGACGACGAGCTTGCCGTCCTCCCAGCCGACCGCGATCGCCTGGTAGCGCCGCGCGATCGACTCGCTGACGAGGCTGACCGCCGACGCGTCGATGCTCGCGTCGGCGAGGTCGAAGTACTCGAGTCCGACCTGCTTGGCCAGCGTCCGGACGAGGTCGGTCTCGGAGATCGTCCCGGATTCGATGAGGATCCGGCCGAGCTGTTTGCCCACCCGGGCCTGCTCGTTCAGGGCCGCGTCGAGCTGGGCCTCGGTCAGGAGGCCCTCGCGCATCAGCAGCGCGCCGAGCGGCGTTCCGTCGGACAGGACAGCCTCCTCCAGGGTCCACGTCCCGTATCGGCGTGAAACCAGGCGGTCTGTATCCCGCGGGCGAGATTGGCAGGGACCCGCGCCAGAGGCCGCGCCCGGCGGCCCGGGCGGCCCGGGTGGCCCGGGTCGCCCCGGGGGCCGGTTAGCTCTCCTTCAGGGCCGAGAACAGCCGGAGCAGGGCGCCCCGGTCGGGAGCGGCTTCCTCGGGCTCGGTGGCGGCCCTACCGCTGTCCGCGGCCGCCGCAACCTCGGTGAGCACCGTGCCGGCGGCGCCGGCGTCACCCGGACCATCGTCGCTCGGGAAGACGTCGGGCACCGAGAGCCGGGAGCGGCCCATCCGGCTGACGATTCCGGCGGCGACCGCGTCGGCGTCGGCGGCCGCCTCGGCCGCGGCCTCCGCGGTGACGAAGTCGTCGGAGTCGGGGGCATAGACCTCGGACGGGACCTCGGCCGCCATCTCCGACAGCATCTCCGACGCCGCGGCTTCGACGGCCCCGACCCCGACGGGCCCGGCAGCGGCACCGGCGGACGTCGGCCGCACGTCCGGCACCGCGGCCGGCTCGGGCACCACGTCGACGCCGATCTCGACCGCGCCCCGATCGACGAGGCCCTTCAGATCCCGGCAGACCTCGATCATCGGCTGCGGACAGCGGGCCACCAGCTCGCGCACCGTCGGCGTGCCTTCCAGCGCGACCAGCACGATCCACTCCCGGGCCGTCACGACGACCTCGTCGTCGCGGAGCACCCGCGCGAGCCGCACCCGCACGTCGAGCGACGGGATCGTCGCCTCGATCTCGTGCCACTGGTCGAGCAGGGACCGGATCTCTGCAACGGCGGGCTCGAGCGGCGTGGTGACACCGGTGTCGTACTCCGCGAGCTCGGAGTCGCTGAACCGGAACGATCCGGTACCGACGCGGGCGAACGCGAACCCGACATCGACCAGGCGGGCCGCGAGCTCCGTGTCCGTGGCCGCCGCGGCCGCGGGCAGCGCGGAAAGCGATACCGCGGCGTCATCCGACTCGACCGCGCAGCAGAGTCCCCCGGTCAGGAAGACCGAGGCCTCGTGATCGCCCGCCTCGAGTCGGAGCGCGCCGGTCTTGGCTGCCGACGCCAGGAACCCGAAGAGCTCCGTGACGGGCAACGTGTCGAACGTCCCTTGCAGCGACACGAGCACGCTCCGTTTGTTCGTCTCGCCCTGATCATCGGCACGCGACGAACCCCTGGTTGAGGCAATTCGCCCACCGGCGGGCACACCGACAGCGACCGCGGCGACCGCGGGGGCCCGGGCTACTCCAGGCCCGCGAGCACGGCGGCCCGCATGACCGCGACGGGTGCCGCCGTGCCCGTCCAGCGCTCGAAGGCGATCGCACCCTGGTGGACGAGCATCCCGACCCCGTCGACGGTCGCCGCACCGGAGGCCGCGGCCAGCTCGATCAGCGCGGTGCGCCGGGGCTGGTAGACGAGCTCCGCCACGATCCGGCCCGGTCCGAGGTCGTCGGCCGTGAGCGGCAACGCGGCGTCGGAACCCAGCGCGCCCATGCCGATCGGGGTGGCGTTGACGATCAGGTCGGACGAGCGGGCCACCGCCCCGACCTCCGACCAGGCCACGCTGGTGACCTCCGCCGCGACGCCCGCGGCGAGCCCGGCCGCGTCGGCCGCGGCTTCCGGCCGCCGAGCCGCAACCCGCACCTGCGCGCCCGCCTGCGCCAGCGCGAGCACGACCGCTCGCGCGGCGCCGCCCGCGCCGAGCACCAGCGCGACGAGGCCGGCGGGTTCGTGACCCTCCTCCCGCAGCGCCCGCACGAAGCCTTCGCCGTCGGTCGACTCACCGACGAGCGCGCCCCCCGCGCCCCGCGACACGCAGTTGACGCTGCGCAACCGGGCCGCGTCGCCGCGCACCTCGTCGCACGCGGCCGCGGCATCGGCCTTGTGGGGCATCGTCACGCTCAGGCCTTCGATGCCGAGCACGCGGACCGCGTCGAGAGCGCGGCCACCGGCACCGCGTTCGACGGGCAGCGCGACGAAGAGCCAGTCGAGACCGGTCGCGGCAAACGCGGCGTTGTGCATCGCCGGCGAGAGAGAATGCCGCACCGGATCGCCGATGACCGCCGTCAGACGCGTGTGGCCACTGACACTCACTCGAGCAGACCCAACGCGCGCGCAGCGGCGACGTTCTCGTTGTGCCCCGCGAGCGTCGTTGCGAACGCGCTGTGGCCGTCACGACCGGCGACGACGAAGTACAGATACGTCGTCGACGCGGGATGCAGCGCGGCGAGCAGTGACTTCTCGGCGAGCGCGCCGATCGGCGTGGGCGGCAGGCCTTCGTGCACGTAGGTGTTGTACGGCGACGGGTTCGCGCGGTCGGCGGCGGTGTTCGACGCCTTGCGGATCTGCAGCGCGTAGAGCACGGTCGCGTCGATCTGCAGCGGCATGTTGATCTTCAGCCGGTTGTCGATCACCGACGCGATGAGCGGGCGATCGTGGTCCGTGCCCGATTCCTCCTGCACCATCGACGCGACCACCACGACCTGGTACGGAGTGAGCGTCCCGACGTGCACGCGATCGAGGCCGTCCTTGGTGGCGACGGAGTCGAAGCGGTTCACCAGCGTGCGGATGACGTCGATCTCGCGATCGCTCTTGGTGAACCGGTAGGTGTCGGGGAACAGCAGGCCTTCGAGTGAATGGACCGAGGCGGGCTCGTACTTCGACCGCACCGCGCCGGAGCCCGCAACCTCCATGAACTTCGCGGCCGACAGGCCGGGCATCTGCTTCTGCACCTGCTTCGCGACGTCGGTGATCCACAGACCCGGCGGGATGCGCAGGGTGACGTAGGTGATGACCGGGCCCTTCTCGAGCACGTCGACCGCGGCCTGGATGCCGAGGTGCTTCTTCAGGTGGTACTCGCCCGCGTCGAACGGCCCGTGATGATCGATGCGCACGTACGCGTCGAACGCGAAGCTCGAGTCGATCACCTTCTCGCGCGAGAGCACCTTGCCGATATCGCGCACGCCCGAGCCGGCCGGGATCGTCACCGTGATCGCAGCGCCGGGACTCCCCGGCGGATCGAGTTGCACGCGGTACCAGGCGTAGACCCCCGCGACGAGCAGCACCAGCGGAGTGAGGAAGACGAGCGGAACGAGCACGCGTCGGCGTCGTCGGCGCTTCCGTTCGAGCGCGTCCGAGCGTTCGCTCTCGGTCCGTGTCACGCGTGCGCCTCGAGCCACGCCTGGAGCATCACCGCGGCCGCGACCTTGTCAACGACCTTGCGGCGCGCGTCGCGCCCCATGCGCGCCTCGTGCAACGACCGCTCGGCGCTCACGGTGGTGAGGCGTTCGTCGTGGGGCTCGACCGTGAAGTCGGGTCCGGCCCTCTGCCGCAGCGCATCGATCTCCTCGAGCGTGGCGCGCGCCGCGGGTCCGAGGTCGCCCGACAGGGAGATCGGGAGACCGACGACGATCACCACGGCCTCATTCTCGCGGGCCACGGCGACAATGGAGCGATGGTCGTCGACCTGCAGTTTTGCCCGCTGCAGGACCTCCAACGGGCTCGCGATGTGCCGACCGGGGTCGCTCAGCGCGAGGCCGATGCGGCGCGAGCCGAGGTCGACGCCGAGCACCCGGCCCGGTCGTGTCGCAGAGGTACCGCTCGTCACCGTGCCCAGAGCTCGGCCTGCTCCCGGACCAGTCGGAGCGCCTCGTCGATGCCGTCGACCTTGGGGCCGCCGCCGATCGCGAGCTCGGGCTGCTTCCCCGTGCCGCCGCCCAGCACGCGTGCCGCGGCCTGCGCGATCTGCGATGCCGACGCGCCCTCTTCGCGGCGATCGGCGCTGACCGCGACGACGATGCCGGCCTTGGCCCCGTCGGGACCGATGCCCGCGAGCGCGACCACACCTCGCCCGAGCGCGGCCAACGTCGCCTGCGCGAGCTGGCGCAGCTCGTCGGGCGACAGCCCGTCGCGTCGCGCCACCACCACCCCGCCGGTCTGCGCCGCCGCGAGCCCTTCGGCCGCGAGCTTCGCTTCACGCCCGCGCAGGGTCGCGATCTCGTCGTTCAACTCCTTCACCTGCACCAGCAGCCGGTCGACCTTCTCCTCGACCTCCGCGGGCGCCGCGCGCAGACGGTCACCCAAGCGCCGCAAGGTCGCTTCTTCATCGCCGATGCGCGCGAGTGCGGTGTCGCCGGTGACGGCCTCGATCCGACGCAGGTTCGCGCCGACCGATCCTTCGCTCACGATCTTGATCGGGCCGATGAACCCGAGCGCGTGCACGTGCGTGCCGCCGCAGAGCTCGATCGACGGCCCGGCCTCCAGCACGCGGACGATGTCGCCGTACTTGTCGCCGAAGAACGCGATGGCGCCGAGGCGCTCGGCCTCGGGCTTGGTCGTCTCGTAGTGCCGCACGGGGAAGTCGGCGATGATCTGCTCGTTGGCGAGCGCCTCGACCTTCAGGAGCTCGTCGGGGGTCACCGCCTCGTGGTGGCTGAAGTCGAAGCGCAGCCGCTCGGGCGACACCAGCGAGCCGGCCTGCTTCACCTGGGTGCCCAACACCTCGCGCAACGCCCAGTGCAACACGTGGGTCGCGGTGTGGTTGCGACGGATCCGGTCGCGGCGCACGCCGTCGATCGCGGCCCCCACCACGTCGCCGTCGAGTACGGCCGAACCTTCAAGCACGCGGGCGCGGTGCACAACCAATGCTCCCGGCAGGCCGTACTGCGTGTCGACCACCTCGAGCGTCGCACCCGTGGCGTGCACCGTGATGGTGCCGGTGTCGCCGACCTGACCGCCCGACTCCGCGTAGAACGGGGTGCGGTCGAGCACGACGTCCACCGTGATACCGGGCTCCGCACGATTGGTGCGTTCGCCCCCCACGATCAGGCCGAGCACGCGCGCGTCCGACGTGTACTCCTGCCGGCCCGTGAACTCGGTAGGGCCGTGTTCGTCGACCAGCTCGCGGTAGAGCTCGATCGGCGCCGCCGCGGCACCGCCCGCCTCCTTGTGCGCGGCCTGCGCGCGGCTGCGCTGCTCGAGCATCCGCGCGTCGAATCCCTCGAGGTCGACCGCGTGGCCGCGCTCCTCCGCGATCTCGCGCGTGAGGTCGATCGGGAATCCGAGCGTGTCGTGCAGACGGAAGCCGTCCTCGCCGGAGACGTCGCCCCGTTCGAGGATCTCGTCGAGCAGCTCGAGCCCGCGCTCGAGCGTGGCGCGAAAGCGGGTCTCCTCGCGGCTGACGGTGTTGACGATGAGCTCGCGGTTGGCCGCGATCGCCGGGTACGCAGTACCGAGCGACGTGATTGCGGCGTCGACCATCGTCGGCGTGACGAGATCGGACACGCCGAGCGTGTAGGCGTGGCGAACCGCGCGCCGGATGATCCGGCGCAGCACGTAGCCGCGCTCTTCGTTCGACGGCACGACTCCGTCGCTGATGAGCACGGCAATCGAGCGCGCGTGCTCGGCGAGGATGCGCAACGACACGTCGCGCTCCGTGCCGGGGAACCCGCCGTAGGCAACGCCCGTGATCTGCTCGGCCACCGCGATGAGCGGCCGCATCAGCTCGGTCTCCCACACCGTTTCGACGCCCTGCAGGGCCGCGAGGCAACGCTCGATTCCCGCACCAGTGTCGATGCACGGGTTCGGCAACGGCACGACGGTGCCGTCGGCCTTGGCGTCGCTCTGCATGAACACGAGGTTCCAGATCTCGACGTAGCGGTCTTCGTCGACCGCGGGGCCGCCGCCCGGGCCGGCGCCGGGGTTCACGTCGAAGAAGATCTCGGAGTTGTACCCGCACGGCCCCGTGTCGGCCATGCTCCAGCGATTGCTGGCGTCGCCGAGGCGCTGGATCCGGTCGGGCGCGACCCCGACGACGTCACGCCAGATGTCGGCCGCCTCGTCGTCGGTGTGGTGGACGGTGACCCACAGCCGATCGGGATCAAGGCCCCATACCTCGGTGACGAGCTCCCACGCCCACGGGATTGCCTCGGCTTTGAAGTAGTCGCCGAAGCTGAAGTTGCCCATCATCTCGAAGAACGTGAAATGACGGTTGGTGCGGCCGACGTCGTCGAGGTCGTTGTGCTTGCCGCCCGCGCGCATGCACTTCTGGATCGACACGATGCGCTTGCTCGGCGGCGTCTCGTCGCCGACGAAATACGGCTTGAACGGCACCATGCCCGCGACGGTGAACATCACCGTGCGGTCGTTCGGGATGACGCTCGCGGAGGGCACCGACGTGTGGCCCCGCGCGACGAAGAAGTCGTTCCACGACTGGCGCAGCTCGTCGGCGGTTCTGGGCGGTGTTGGAGACGACTTGGCCATGCTCAGACGCTCACGTCGCGCGCGTTCGATGGCGCGTGCTCGCGCCCGCATCGATGCGGTGCGTCGTGCGGAGCTGGGCCTCGCGGTCGCGCATGGCTTCGCGGCCCTGCGACACCGCGTTCTGAACGGAACGGGCGGTGCCGCCGACCGTGGCTCCGACGCGGTTCGCGACCTCGTTCGGCGCGTAGCGGGCCGCGGTGCGCCGCAGTCGGCGCGCCGCGAGGTACGACGTCGTGGCGCCGAGGCTGTAGCCGACGACCATCCAACGGGTGCGCTTGAACATCACGAGCCTCCGCTTCGCCGCCGCCGATGGCGCGGCGCCTTCACCGAGCGCGATCCCGTTGCCGGGACCGGCTGCTCGTTGCTGATCCCCCGGAGTCGGCGCGTCGCCTGCGAGACGCCGGCGCCGAATGCCATCGCCTTCACGACCGGGCTGCCGATCGCGCGGTACGCGAGCCGCGACGCGCCGTCGACGCGGTCGCCGAGGCCTTCCGCCGCGGTGATGATCCGGTCGACCCGCTCCACCTCTTCAACGGTGTCGGCGACGGCCCGATGCAGCTCGGCGACGATCGGGAGTGTCTCCTCCCGCAGGAGATCGGTCGCCGCGCGCAGCGAGCGCAACGCCGAGGACAGCGAGATCAGCGCGATGACCAGTGCGCCGGAGAGGATGGCGACGACGACGGCCGCGACGATCGCCACCACATCACTCGTCGACATCGCTGTCCACCTCCTCGGCCGGCTCGGGATTCTGGAGACCGGCCCGCATCGCGTTCCAGCGCTTGACGGCGTCGTGCTCCGCACCGTGACGGCCGGGCCGGTAGAACCGCGTTCCGGCCACCTCGCCCGGCACGTGCTCCTGCGCCACCCATCCCGTTTCGGTGTCGTGAGGATACTGGTAGCCGTCGCCGTGCCCGAGGGTCTTCGCGCCCGGGTAATGGGAGTCACGCAGGTGCGGCGGCACCGCACCGGCCGGGAGGCGGCGCACGGTCTCCTGGGCCGCACCGAGCGCCGTGATCACGCTGTTCGACTTCGGCGCGAGCGCCAGATGGATGACGGCGTGGGCCAGATTGATGGCAGCCTCCGGCAACCCGACCAGCTCGACGGCCCGGGCCGCGGCGTCGGCAACCAGTAGCGCGGTGGGGTCGGCCATGCCGACGTCTTCCGACGCAAGGATCACGAGGCGCCGCGCGATGAACCGGGCGTCCTCGCCCGCTTCGAGCATCCGCGCCAGCCAGTAGAGACCGGCATCGGGATCCGACCCGCGGATGCTCTTGATGAAGGCCGACACGACGTCGTAGTGGTCGTCGTCGCCGTAGCGCAGCACGCGCATCGCGAGCGCGGCTTCGGCCTCGACGATCGTGATGCGCGGCGGCGGCTCGTCGACGCCAGGCTCCTCCGGAGCGCGTGCGCGCGCCGTCTCGATCGCCAGCGCGTGCGCGAGCTCGAGACACGTGAGCGCGTGACGCGCGTCGCCTTCGGACCGGTCGGCGAGATGCTCCAGCGCGTCGGCGTCGATCTCGGTCGGTTCCTTGCCCAGACCGCGGTCGCGGTCGGTCAGCGCGCGCTGCATCACGGTCACGAGGTCGGCCGCGGAGAGCGCGTCGAGCCGGAACAGCGTCGATCGTGAGAGCAGCGGGCCTGTGAGCGAGAAGAACGGGTTCTCGGTCGTCGCGCCGATGAGCACGAGCAGGCCGTCCTCGACGTGCGGGAGCAGCGCATCCTGCTGGGTGCGGTTGAAGCGGTGCACCTCGTCGAGGAAGAGGATCGTGCCGCGGCCCTGCTCACCGAGCCGGCCCTTCGCCCGCTCGACGACCTCGCGCACGTCCTTCACGCCCGCCGTCACGGCCGAGAGCGGCTCGAAGGCCTTGCTCGTCGCGCCGGCGACGAGCCGTGCAATCGTCGTCTTCCCCGTGCCCGGCGGCCCCCAGAGGATCAGCGACGTGAGCCGGTCGGAGGTGATGAGCACCCGCAACGGGCGGCCCTCGCCGAGCAGCTGCTCCTGGCCGACGACCTCGTCGAGGTTGCGCGGGCGCAGCCGGGCGGCCAGCGGCGCTCGGCGCGCGAGGCGGTCCTCGACGGCGCTGGCGAACAGGTCGACCTTCTGCGCCACGGCGATCAACCCTGCGCTCTCGGAACTTCGGCCTTCTTCGGCGCCACGCGCAGTTGCAGCCCGAGGTCGCGCAGTTGGATCGGGTCGATGGGCGTCGGCGCATCGGTGAGCGGGTCACTGCCCGACTGCGTCTTCGGGAACGCGATCACCTCGCGGATGTTCTCCTCGCCCGCGAGCACGGCAACGAGGCGGTCGAGGCCGAACGCGAACCCGGCGTGCGGCGGCGCGCCGTAGCGGAACGCGTCGAGCAGGAAACCGAAGCGCTCCTGCGCCTGCTGCTCCTCGATGCCGAGCAACGCGAACACGCGCGCCTGGATGTCGCGCCGGTGGATCCGCACACTGCCCGAGCCCAGCTCCCAACCGTTGAGCACGAGGTCGTACGACTGCGAGCGCACCGACAGCGGATCGCTCTCGAGCCGGTCGATGTCGTCGGCGTGCGGCATCGTGAACGCGTGGTGCGCGGGGATCGGCCGGCCGTCGTCGCTCAGCGCTTCGAACAGCGGGAAATCGACGATCCACACGAAGCGCAGCGGTCCTTCGCTGACCGGCGGCCGTCCGAGATCGAGCCGCAGCTGGCCGAGCACGACGCGCGTCGTCGCGCGGTCGCCGGCTGCGATCAGCACGAGGTCGCCGGGCTTCGCGCCGAGCGCGTCGACGACGCCGAGCTGCTCGGCCTCCGACAGGAACTTCACGACCGGCGACTCGAGCACCGACTGATCGCGATCAGGACGCGCGACCACACGCATCCAGACGAGCCCGGCCGCGCCGAGCTCCTTGGCGCGGTCGACGAGCGCGTCGACGCGCGAGCGCGACAGATCTCCCTGCCCGTCGACCAGGATCCCCTTCACCACCTCCGCGCCTGCGAACGCGCGGAACTCGGTCGCGGCGAACACCTCGGAGAGCTCCACGAGCTCCATGGCGAAGCGCAGATCGGGCTTGTCGGAGCCGAAGCGCTCCATCGCGTCGAGCCACGTCATCCGCTCGATCGGCGGGATCGTGTCGCCGCGCACCGTCTCAGCCACCGTGGCGATCGCCTCGGAGATCACCTCGATGACATCGTCCTGGCCCGCGAAGCTCATCTCCGCATCGAGCTGCATGAACTCGAACTGCCGGTCGGCGCGCAGGTCTTCATCGCGCAGGCAGCGGGCGATCTGGTAGTAGCGGTCGAAGCCGCCGACCATCAACAGCTGCTTGAACAGCTGCGGGCTCTGCGGCAACGCGTAGAACGAACCGGGCTGCAACCGCGACGGCACGACGAAGTCGCGGGCGCCTTCGGGTGTCGACGCGATGAGCATCGGCGTCTCGACCTCGACGAAGCCCTGTGCTTCCATCGCGATGCGCACGCCCCGGTTCACCTCGGCCCGGATGCGCAGGTTGCGCTGCATCGGGGCGCGCCGAAGGTCGAGATACCGGTGGCGCAGGCGCAACACCTCGTCGACGTCGGTGCGGTCGTCGAGCGGGAACGGGATCGGCTCCGATTCCGACAGCACCACGAGCGATGCCGCCGACACCTCGATCTCGCCGGTCGGCATGTCGGGGTTGACCGTGCCGTCGGGTCGGGGGCGAACGCGGCCCCGGATCTGCAGCACCCATTCGCTGCGGACGCGGTGCGCGTCCTCGCATCCGGGCGTGGTGGGATCGACGACGACCTGCAGCGTGCCCGCGACATCACGCAGGTCGAGGAACACCACTCCGCCGTGGTCGCGCCGGTGCGCGACCCATCCGCAGAGTGTGACCTCGCCGTCGACGTCGCCGATGCGGAGGTCGCCGGCCCGGTGCGTGCGCATCATGGTTGCAAACGTTCCCGTGTTCACTGTCGCGTGCTTCCTCGGCTCGTTTCAGGGTGCGCAGCCTTCTCGTCGGATGACCGCGCGCCCGCTCCGGATCTCTCGAGCAGCCAATCGGCCACCTTGGTGCGTTCCACGTCGACCTGCTCGCCCGAACGGAGGTCCTTCACCGCGACGTTGCCCACCGCGTGCTCCCGCGGCGCCAGCATCACACCGAACGACGCGCCCGACTTGTCGGCGGCCGACCACTGCTTCTTCCCCGCGCGCCCGCCGTACGCGCGGTCGGCGGCGAGCCCGCGTTCGCGCAACTCGTTGAGCAGCACGGTCGCGTCGGACGTGTCGGGCAGCAGATCGATCACGAACGCTTCGACGCGCGCCGCGCGCGGCGGCAACGCCGCTTCGGCGTCGCAGGCGAGCAGGATGCGCTCGATCCCGGCGCCGAAGCCGATCGACGGGGTCGGTGGGCCACCCATCTCCTCCGCGAGCCGGTCGTAGCGACCGCCACCGCCGAGCGCGTTCTGCGCGGCATCGATCGTGTCGCTCTGCAGCTCGAACGTGGTGCGCGTGTAGTAGTCGAAGCCGCGCACGAGGCGGGGCGAGAGCTCGAACGGGATGTCGAGCGCACGCAGGCCCGCCTGCACGCGCGCAAAATGCTCCGCGGTCTCGTCGCTCAGGTAGTCGCCGAGCTGGGGCGCGGCTTCGAGCAGCCGCTGCCAGTCGGTCCGCTTCGAGTCGAGGATGCGCAACGGGTTCGCTTCCGCGCGCGCCATCTCGTCGCCCAGGAGGTCGGCGTGACCGCGCAGGTATTCGAGCAGCACCACGCGGTGGCGGGCGCGGCTGTCGGCGTCGCCCATCGAGTTGAGGAGCAGGCGGGTCTGCGAGAGGCCAAGGTCGCGGAGGAAGCCCCAGACGAGCGCGATGACCTCGACGTCGACGTCGGGATCATCGACACCCAACACCTCGGCTCCCACCTGGTAGTGCTGGCGGTAGCGGCCCTTCTGCGGGCGCTCGGCCCGGAAGTTGGGCGCGAGGTACCAGCACTTCCACGGGACGGGCGGGTGGTTCTGCACGAACGCCCGCACGACCGATGCGGTGCCCTCGGGCCGCAGCGCGAGGCGGCGGCCGCCGCGGTCTTCGAACTCGTACATCTCCTTGCTGACCACGTCGGTGCTCTCACCGACGCGGTGGAACACCTCCGCGTGCTCGAAGATCGGGGTCAGCACCAACCCGTATCCGAAGCGGCGGGCCCGATCCGCGAAGCACGCCACCAGCTCCTGCCAGCGATCCGACTCCGGTGCCAGCACGTCGCGCGTGCCGTACGGCGCGCGGAAGACGTCTCGGTCTGCACGGGGTTCGGACGCTGGTTCGGACGCGGGTTCGGGCGCGGGCTCGGACACCCGGGCATGGTACAAGTGCGCCGCTCGGGCCCCGGCCCCCGTTGTTCCCGCCGAGACGGTCGCGGCCTCGACGCGATTGCGGCCGTTGGCCTTGGCCACATACAACGCCCCGTCGGCCTCGCGCACCATCTGCGCCGTGTCACCGTCGCGAAGCAGGGCCAACCCGACGCTCGCGGTCACGCCGATGTTCGGGCGCCCGGGAACCTTCGCGGTCGCGATGGTCATTCGAACGCGTTCGGCGATGACCCGCACGCTCGCGTCGTCGGCGTGGTGGAGCAGGATGAGAAACTCCTCGCCGCCCCACCGTCCGGCAACGTCGGCTTCCCGGGTCGCTTCCTCGAGTGCCGTCGCGGTCGCCTGGATCACGATGTCGCCGACGTCGTGACCATGTTCGTCGTTGATTGCCTTGAAGGAGTCGATGTCGATCATGAGCGCGGCCAGCGGCGTGCCGTGACGCGCCGACGTGGCGGCCGCGCGGTTGAGCAGCTCCTGCATCGCCCGCCGGTTCGGGAGCCCGGTCAGCGCGTCGGTCCGCGCCGTCGACGCCGCGGCGGTGCGCGCCCGACCGAGGCGGACGAACAACACGACCGCAAGCATCTCCGACGCAGCCAGCGCCAACCACAGGGCCCACGGTGCCCAGTGGCCACCGGTCACGGGCGCGTAGAGCGCCGCGCTCCGGGCGACGAGCACGACCCGCCACGGAAGGTCGGGAACGTCGGCGACCGCGGCGGTCTCCGAGCCCGTCTGCGCGGCCCATGCGGACGTGCCGAGCGGCAACCGCGCCAGCTCCGACTGGGTACGCGTCGCGCCACCCGACGTCGCCAGGATGTTGCCCGAGCGCTCGACGAGGTACGCGGTTCCTCCACTGCTCAAGATCCCGGAGTTGAGGAACGCGCCGAGCGGCGTCGCGGCCGGCGAGAACGCGCCGCTGAACACCCGCGTGCCCGTATCGGTCTGGTACGGGACGGCGACGGCCGTCACCCGCTCGCCGCTGGTTCCCGATGAGACCGTCACCCCTCCGTGGCCCGCGGCCGCGGTTCGCAGGCTCGCGTACTCGGCCGCCATGTCGCTGCTGATCGCGTTACTGTCGGGCGGCCACACCTGCAGCACCCTGCCGTGCTGGTCGACCAACACTCCCGCTTCGAAATCGAACGACTTGACGACGTTCTCGAACGTCGGCTGGTCGACATGCGGGCTCGCGAGCAACCGCTCCGCCTGGCTCCGTTCGCGCGCGGCAAGGTCGTTCACGTAGCTCTGCGCGAAGGAGGCCGACAACACCGCGCGGGTCTCGTAACGCGCGGCGAGCGCGCCGCGGGCCGCGGAGTCATTGCGGCGAATGAGCATCGCGAAGCCTGCCAGCAAGGCGACCATGACGATGCAAAGGCCGGCGACCAGGTAACGCTTCGCGAGTCGGCGTCTGGTCAGGATCTGCGCCGACTTCGCCACATTCCTGTATCGGACGATCGGGAGCCGACCTGTGCGACTCTCTCGATGGCGCCCCGACCAAGCGCTGATACCCGGCGTCAATACCCCGTGGGCACCTTGTTCTCGGCCCAGGTGACCACGCCCCACTGCGACGCGACCGGGTCGAGGAAGAACGGCGGAGAGAGGTATTTCAGCCGCTGGTCGTAGTTGTAGTCCTTCGAGAACCCCGACACGATCGTGCCGCTGCTGTTGGTGCCGACGGGTCCCCGGAACCGCTGCGCGAGCACGCCGGTGATGTGGAGCGTGCCGAGCGGCGCGCCACGGTTCCAGGCCTGCACCCGCACCGAGTGCGCGAGCGACAGCATCGCGGCCTGGATCACCGGTGACGTGAACGCGGACGTCTTGGCGGTCTCGCCGGGGAAGCTCGCGTTGAGGTTGCACGCCGCCGCGGTGCCGCTACTGCAGTTCACCGGGTGGTACACCTCGATGTAGTTGTCGGCGATGAGGCCGAGCAGGTCGGTGCCGGCGACGCCGCTGTTGTATTGCAGGTTCGCGGTGATGTCGATGTTGTTCTCCGACGCGATCGAGAGCTGGCCCTTGAGGGTGCCTTCGATGAACACGTCTCCGTTGCGGCAGCCGTAGGTGTTGAGGTCGTTCGCGATCGGCATTCCGAGCGGGTGCGTGCGGCCGTTGACGCTGTACGGGCAGCCGCTCGTGAAGTTCGGGTCCGACGCCGACGACGGCACGTTCTGCACATAGATCACGCCGTTGGTCGGCAACGCGGCCGTCCCGTTCGTGGGGCACGCGGAGTTGTTCGTGCTCTTCGAGAACGGGCTCTTCACCGTCACCTGGCCGTTCGACTTCAACACGATACGCGTCGGGCCGGTGTAGAGGCAGCCGCCGCTCCCGACGTTCGTATCGGCCTTCAACGCCGAGTTGGTGGGCGGCATCGTCAGCGGTGCCGAGTAGACGGGATCACCGGGATTCGCGAACACCGGATTGCTGGTCGGGCAGTTGTCGCGGTACTTGAGCCCGCTCGTCGGGTTCCAGCTCGTCGAGGTGTCACCGAGGAACTGCGGGTTCCCGCACACCATGAACGCGTCGTTCGTGTGCATCGGACCGTTGAGCTTGTCGGTGTTGATGAACGTGATGTCGCTGCAGTACGCGCCGCCGGAGTCGCTGTCGCCGGTGAAGTCGACGCGGCTCGGCTCGTCGCGCTGGTTGCCGAGACCGCCGTAGTAGTGCAGCGCGCAGTACGTCTGCGCCTGCGTCGGTGTGAACGGAGTTCCGGTGTACATCGCGGGGTCGGTGGTCTCGTAGTCGGTGAAGTAGAGATAGTCGAGGAAGCTGCGCCGCCGCAGCGTCACCCGGACGGTGCGGGCCGCGTTGCCGACGCGCCCGGTGGAGGTGAGCGTGACGATGCCATTCTGCGCGATCGTCGACGCGTCGACGTCGTACCGGAACTTCGAGCTCGTCGGCGAGCCCGCGACCGGCACGTACTGCGTGAACGCGTGGTTGCCGTCCGACGGCAGGTTCCCCGCGTTGTACTGCCAGTAGTTGCCGTTCTCCCCGAGACGGAAGACGTAGTCGTCGATCCCGGCCTCGGCAGCCGACAACGCGCCGTTCCAGTTCTGGTCGTGGTGCGAGATGTTCTGCGAGCCCACGGCGTAGTCGACCGTTGCGATCGCGAGCATGCTCAACACCATCGAGACGATCATGACGGTGGCGAGCGCGAACCCGCCCTGGTCTCGTACCGTGCGGGCCGAGCCGATCGCGCGAGTCGGGTTCATCAGCTGCTCGAGTCGTAGTCGAGGTTGGCGAGGCGCACGCGGTTGACGAGCGTCGTCGGGTTGAGCAGGGTCGCGGTCGACTTCTTCACGATCAGTTGGATCTGCACGGCTTTGACCGCGAGGAGGTCGGTCGCGTTCAACGGCGTGCTGGCGAGGGTGTTGCCAAGGCCGTCGAGGTACGTGAAAAGCGGTGTCGCCGTGGTGTTCGCGACGTAGCGGCCGACGAGGCGAATGATCGGCGTGCCGGTGTAGGTGTAGTTCGGTGCCTGCGACCCGACGTCTGCGGTCCAGACCTGCTCGATCAGGCGGCTGGATGCGTCGATCGCCAGGTCGACCTTCTTGGGCGCGCTCGTCGTGCTGAGGTTGGCGTAGAACACCGCGTGGTTCTTGTCGGCGGTCGTGAACGGCGAGGTCCCGGCCTGGAGCCGCACCGCGGTGCGCATGTCCTTCGTGAGCGACGCCATCAGCGTGCGCGCCTGATCGAGGTTCTCCAACCGAGTGTCGGATCCGAGGATGGCCTTCTGCGCCGAGAACGTGCCGATCATCACGGTCGACATCACGATCCCGATCAACGCCACCGTCGTCACGAACTCGATCAACGAAGAGCCGCGCTCGTGCTCATGGTCGCGCTCGCTCGCAGCCGGGTGGCCCTCGTCACGGTCGTACGTCGAAGCGCTCGCCGCTCCTGACGCCTCAGTCCCCAAGCGTGTCTGGCGGGAACGCAGTGTGCACCGGTTCACAACGTGCTCACGGCGACGGTCGGGGTGGTGGCGGCGGTCGGGTCGAGGACGAGGGAGGGCCACGCCCCCGCCGGGCTCTCGCCGGTGACAGTGATCTGCCAGGTGCCGTACGGCAGGGCCGTGCTCAACGAACCGGTCGCGTCGGTGACGCCGAGGGTGTGGGTCTCCCCCGCCGCGCACACCGAGTCGGCCGCGTGCGTCGCGACCACGGTCGCGCCGGCCAACGGCAACCCACCGGGCTTCGTGACCGTGATCGTGGCCGTCTTCACGGCGACCGTCCCCACGGTCGTCACGCCGGCGGGGCTCGAGATCGGATCGGCGCGCTGGCCACCGGTCCAGTAGGCGCCACCCGAGTTCGGCAGTTGCCCCTCAGGGTCGGCGTCGGCGCACGATCCCGCCCACACGGTGAAACCGTCGTTCGCGGGGAACAGGCTGCCGATGCTGCGCGTCAGCCCCGTGCCCGTGTACGTCTTCACGCCGCTGGGCTGGAACTGCGTGTTGCCCAGGCTCACGGGGAGATCGTTCGGGATCGTGCCCCCGGCGTTGGCAGCGAACGTCAGCGAGAGCGTCGCGGCCTGGTCGTAGTCGAACTGGACACTG
The DNA here is from genome assembly GCA_038240075.1 of Acidimicrobiia bacterium. GTDB lineage: Bacteria > Actinomycetota > Acidimicrobiia > IMCC26256 > PALSA-610 > DATBAK01. The sequence goes on along the minus strand of JBBSEC010000057.1, from coordinate 3,655 downwards.
CTCACGTTGCCGACCGTCACCCCGACGGTCTGGCTCGGGTGCTGGACACCCTGCCGGTCGACGAAGCCGACCGAGTTGAGCGAGACGGTGTAGGTCCCGGGCGTCAGAAACGCGAAGAACGCGCAGCCGTCGGAATTGGTCGGCAGGCTCTCGGTGACCGGGCCCGCGATCTGGACCGAGGTGTCGGCCTCGCCGGCGCCGGTGCCGTCGAGCACCTTCACCGCGATGTGCCCGGAGTTCGTGCTGTAGGCGCCGACCGGAGGCGCGAGCGTGGTGTCGGAGACGACCGGCTTGACCCCGCTCATCGAGGGCCAGGTGACCTCGACGTGCACGCGCAGCAGCTCCGGGTTGGCGTTGGTGCCGTCGCACGGCCCGTTGGTGGCGGTCTTCGACACCCACGTGAGCTGACGGTCGATCCCATACGTCGTCGATCCGACCAGCTGGGTCACGGTGCGCGGGGTCAGCGAGGTGAACGGCGTGGAGCGGACGGTGTCCATCTCCTGGCTCGCCAGGTTGGCCGCCACGGAGCGGGCCGCGTTGTTCCGGGTGAGCGTGAGACCGGAGTCGATCGACGCCACGATCCCGAGGATCATGACGACGAAGATGCTCAGCGCGACGACGAGCTCGAGGAGCGAGACGCCGTCCTCGCCGACCCCGATCCTCACTTCGACGTCGTCACGCACGCTCCGATATCGGCGTGACGGCCGCGTTCCCTTAGGAAGAGGGTCAGTCCCTCAGTCCCACTCCTTCAATCGCGACGGGCCGGGAGCACCCGGGCGGCCTCGTACACCGAGTCGACCCGCTTCACGGCCGCCAGCAGGGAGTCGAGGTGACCCGGGTCGGCGAGCTCGAACTCGAAGCGCAGCCGGGCGACCCGGTCGCCCTGGGTCTGGGTCGTGCAGGTGAGGATGTTCACGTGGTGGTCGGAGAGCACGTCGGCCACATCGCGCAGGAGCTTGGAGCGGTCGAGCGCCTCGACCTCGACTGACACGACGTACGCGCTCGGGGCGTTGTGGTCCCACTCGACTTCGATGACCCGGTCGACCTGGGTGAGCAGGCTGGTGCCGTTGGCGCAGTCGGTCCGGTGCACCGAGACCCCGCGGCCGCGCGTGACGAAGCCCATGATCTCGTCGCCGGGAACCGGGGTGCAGCAGCGCGACAACCGCACGAGGATGTCGTCGAGGCCCTCGACATGCACGCCGACCCCGCTGCGGCGGGTGCGCCCGCTCGAACGGCCCGTCGCGGTCACCGGGAGCTGTTCCTCGCCGCCGCGCAGCTCACGCTGGATCCGCTGGGCCACCGTCTTCGCGGAGACGTGGTGCTCACCGATGGCGGCGTGCAGCGACTCGAGGTCGCCGTAGTTCATCTGCTCGGCGACGCCCCGCAGCATCGCGGATCCGGCGAGCTTCTGAACGGGGAGACCCTCGCGTCGCAGTGCCTTCACGAGGTCGTCGCGCCCGGTCTCGATCGCGTCGCTCCGGCGCTCACGCGAGAACCACTGGCGGATCTTCGCCCTCGCGCGCGGCGTCTGCGCGAACTGCAACCAGTCGCGGCTCGGGCCCGCTCCAGTGGCCTTGCTCGTGAAGATCTCGCACGAATCGCCCGACATGAGCGTCGAGTCGAGCGGCACGAGCAATCCGTTCACCTTCGCGCCGATGCAACGGTGACCGATCTCGGTGTGGATCGCGTACGCAAAGTCGATCGTCGTCGCGCCGCTCGGCATCGTGACGACCTGGCCCTTCGGCGTGAAGACGTACACCTCGTCCTGGTCGAGGTCGATCTTCAGGCTGGCCATGAACTCGGCCGGGTCGCTCGTCTCCTGCTGCCAGTCGACGAGCTGCTGCAACCACGCGAGGTCTTCGGTGGGGTTGCGCTGCTCCTTGTAACCCCAGTGCGCGGCCACGCCGTACTCACCGCGGCGGTGCATCTCCCGGGTTCGGATCTGGAACTCCACGGGCTTGCCGCCCGGCCCGACCACCGTCGTGTGCAACGACTGGTAGAGGTTGAACTTGGGCATCGCGATGTAGTCCTTGAACCGGCCCTGCACCGGCCGCCAGATCGCGTGGATCGAGCCCAGCGCGCCGTAGCAGTCCTTCACCGATTCGACGACGACCCTGATGCCGAGCAGGTCGTAGATCTCGTCGAACTCCTTGCCCCGCACGATCATCTTCTCGTAGATCGACCAGTAGTGCTTCGGTCGCCCGGTGACCTCGGCTTCGACGTGGAGATCGTCGAGACGCGAGCGCACGGCCTCGAGCACGTCGTGCAGCTGCTCGTCCCGCGCGGGGGCGCGCTGCGACACCATCTGCTCGATCTCCGCGTAGCGCTTCGGATAGAGCACGGCGAACGCGAGGTCTTCGAGCTGCCACTTCACGTCGCCGATACCGAGGCGGTGCGCGAGCGGCGCGTAGATGTCGATCGTCTCCTGCGCGATGCGTTCCTGCTTCTCCTGTGGAAGCGACGCGATCGTGCGCATGTTGTGCAACCGGTCGGCGAGCTTGATGACGAGGACGCGAATGTCCTTCGCCATCGCGACGAGCATCTTGCGCATCGTCGCGGCCTGCTGCGCCTCCTTCGAGTCGAAGTGGATGCGCTCGAGCTTCGTGACACCGTCGACGATGCCGGCGACGTCGGGACCGAAGTCGATCTCGAGGTCTTCCAGCGTCACCGGCGTGTCCTCGACCGCGTCGTGGAGCAACGCGGCGGCGATGGTCACGTCGTCGAGGCCGAGGTCGGCGAGCACCATCGCGACCCCGACGGGGTGGGTGATGTAGGCGTCGCCCGAACGGCGCACCTGATCCTGGTGCGCGTCGCGCGCGACGGAGTACGCCTGCTCGATGAGCGCGGTGTCGGCCTTGGGATGGCGCGCCTGGTAGCGGTCGACGAGCGGCTGCAGCACGGAGTCGACGTGCACATGGCTGCGCCGGCGAGGCAGGGTCGCTTTCACAGGTTTTGGTACTCCACGACCGAATGGACTTCACGGCCGGCGAGGCGATCGCGGCCGGCGAGGAAGCCGAGCTCGATGAAGAACGCGAGGCCGACGATATGGCCGCCGAGCCGCTCGACCAGGCGCACACTCGCCTCGGCGGTTCCGCCGGTGGCCAGGACGTCGTCGACGATCAGGACCTGCTCACCCGGGGTGATGGCGTCACGGTGGATCTCGAGAAGATCCGTGCCGTACTCGAGCGCGTATTCCTCGCGTTCGATCTGCCACGGCAGCTTGCCGGCCTTGCGCACGGGGATGAACCCGGCCGCGTGCCGGTACGCGACCGGCGCCGCGAACACGAAGCCCCGGGCCTCGATCCCGACCACCTTGTCGATGCGCCGATCGGCGAACGGCGCGGCCACGGCGTCGACCACGGCCGCGAACGCATCGGGGGCGGCGAGCACCGGGGTGATGTCCTTGAAGATGACACCGGGGCGCGGATAGTCGGGGATATCGCGCACGTGCGCCTTCAACCACCCAACGTCCATCGGAACGATTGTACCGGTGGTCTTCGGGCCCCTTCGCGTACCTACGGCTACTTGCGCTTGCGGCCCCGCTGCTGGCGGGGGCGCGGCGTGACCGGCTGCCGCGGCACGGCCGGCGGCCCCGGCACACCACGCTCGCGGCGCTCGGGCGCGGGGTCGTCGGGAACGGTCGGATGCTCGCCGA
>JBBSEC010000056.1:0-30158 GCA_038240075.1 Acidimicrobiia bacterium | reverse complement strand
CTCGTCGAATCGGTCGGCGTCGGACTTGATGCGCAGCACGAGCGGACGGCGCCACTCGTCGGGAAGCGTCTCGCCCGAGAAGCGCACCAGGTAGACGTCGCTGTCGAAGCCCTCGCCTTTGAAGGTCGCCGGCTCCGCGAGCGTGACGTCTCCGCGGTACTGCTTGCCGAGCCAGGCGACGAGCGCCGCGATCTCCTCGGCGATCGGGATGAGTGGTGCCGGCAGGTCGGCGTCGCCCGCGGCAGTCTCGACGTCGTCCCCACCCTCGGCGGTCACGCGGAAAAGTATGCACCCACGGTGATCAGCTCACGCGCGGCGGCACAAACGCAGGGATCCGAGGAAGAACACGGCAACGATCGTGCCGAAGATGATGGTCGAGCGGGGTATCGATTGCGGCATCGCGAAGCTCGCTGCGAAGAGCACCGCGCCGGACCCGAAACCGGCGACGAGGACCCGCCCGAGCTCCGTCGTGCTCGCGTGTCGCCACTCACGGTCGTAGACCCCGGACAGACAGCTGGCCGCAAGGTGCACCACGATCGCAATCGGGAGAAAGAACCGGAACGAGCTCGAGTCCTGAGCCGGCACATGGCCGTTGAAACGCAAGGTGATCGCGACGGCGTACCCAAAGCCGGACAGGATCAGGTCGAGCGGCAGGAACAGCCTGCTCGCGCGTAGCCGTACCGCCCCATGAGCCTCTCCGCCCGGGCCGTCCCACATGTCCCCACCTCCGGCATTGGCTTCCACGCGAGTCTCGCGCGCCGAGGTGGCGTAGCGCGGGGATTGGCTCAGTTTGAGCTAAGGCGTCTTGGTGCCCGGCGGGTGATGCACGAGATACGAGGTCGCGGCCGCAAGCACCTTGTCGAGCCTCTCTTTAGACCCCATGCATTTCACAGCGGCGCCAACCCCGTCACTGTTTGAGCGAGTCGGGCTGATCGGGATATCCAACGTCCGAGTGAGACACGCTGCCTCGGTTGAGGTTGCGCCTCCGTGCCTGTAGAAGGTCGCCGGGGTAAAGCCCGCAGGGATCACGGTGGGCGCCAGTGTTGTCGAGGCCGTCGTCTCGGAGTCGAAGCGAACGCGAGACGACTTGTGACTGCTTGCACACCCGGAGAACGCGAGGGCCAAGAGGATGACTCCGGCGGCGGCACTGTTTCGCGTTCCCACGGCATGAAGCGTAGGCAAGTCGAGCAGCTCCGCGATCTGAAACACCGACCACCGAGCCTTCGCGAGACCAGCGGCCATCGCGGGCGTGGTCGGCGGGCGTTCAGGTGCTTCCGATTTGTCGGCCGTGGGGGTCGGTGACGGTGAAGGTGGTGCCGTCGAAGGTCGCGTGCCAGCCGGGTTTGTGCAGGACGTGGTGGTGGTAGTCGCAGAGGAAGACGAGGTTCGCGAGGATCGTGCTCCCGCCGGGGAACTTGATGACGTGGTGCACTTGGCCGTGGGTTCGGTCGCAGCCGGGATATCGGCACCGGCCTCGATCGCGGAAGAGCACCGCTCTTCGGAGTCTGCGTGAGGGTCGGTAGACGGCGGCACCGACGTCGAGCGGCTTGCCGTCAGCGCCGGAGACGATGATCTGGAGTTTCGAGTCGCACAGCAGCTCACTGATCTGGCTGGAGGTGAGCGAGAGATCGCCCGTGGTATCGAACTCGCCGCTGACGAGCGACTCGAGCGGCACGGTGATCGCGATGTGGGGTCGTTCGCCGTCCTCGGTCGGGCTTTCACCGCGGTCGAGGAAGAACCGGCAGATCCGCGCCGCTACGGCGGCTCGGCGTTGCGCGAGGGTGCGGGGGTCGTCGGGGTCGGGCTTGTCGGTCGCGGCCGCGATCGCTTCGTTGATCGTGGCGCCGCTCAGCGCGTCGTGGTCACCCTTCAACACCCAGCGGTTCCCGACCCGTGACAGGTACAGGCCGTTCTTGTCCTCCGGCGGCTTGTCGTCGAGCTCATCGCAGAGCGTCTGGTACCGGCGGATCATCGCGTCGAGCGCCACGAAATCACGCGCCGCCGCGAAGGCGACCATGCGCTCTTCCATCGTCGCGTAGATGTCTTCGTGACCGGAACGTCGACCCTGCGCGATCGTCGTCGCGGCGTTCGCGGAGATCTCGCCCTGCGCCCGCGCCTTCGCCATCAGCGGCAACGAATCACAGGCCTTCCCCACCGCGAGCGACACGCGCGCATCGCGGACGCGTTGTCCGATCTGGAACTGCACCCAAATCGGCGTCGACGAGGCACCCTCCCCCTTGGGAACGCCACGCCGGTGTAACGCGACGAGCATCGTGGCTGCGTGGCTCTCGAGCCGGTCGATCTCGCGGCGCGCCTCGATGAAACGCGCGCGCAATTCTCCGTCGCACAACCCGCTCGCGTCGACGTCGACGAGTTCGTCGACCATGGTCGTGAGGGCTGCGGACATGTCCCCATTGTACACGAACACACGTTCGATAGCAAGCAGAAAACCCAATAACGACGGGCGCAATTGGAGGTCGGGGAAACCGCTACTGGGCGTAGGTGCGCACGAGACGGAGCACGGCCGCGGCGTCGGGGCCGTTGCCCACGAGACCGGTTGCATCCGGATCGACACGACGGGCCGCGACGTCGCAGAACTCCGCGGCAGAACCGCGGATGGTTGTGAGCGCGGGCGCATCGGGATCGAAGCGCCACTGCGCGCCGTCCGGCCCGGTCAGGTCGAGCGCGACGGGGCCGTTCATCGCCGCATCGGCGCGCTCGAAGGCGTAGGGGAGCGTCCGCCATGCGAGCCGCGCGATGTGACGCAGCCGATCGGTCGGCACGAGCTCGATGCCGAGCGCGGACGCGACGTCGCCGGTGTGGATCCACGCTTCGGAGAGTCGCGTCGTGGCGAGGGTCTGCACCGACAGTTGTCCGGAGACCCACGTCACGCGCCGGTGCGGATCGGCGCCGTCGAACGCCACGCGCATCGTGCGCGCCGCGTCGTGCCACCGTTCTCGAATCGCGTCGCCGCCCGCGGCGCGATCGAAGTCGACCTGCGCGGCGGCGGCCGCATCGACCGACAGCGCGCGCTCCGCGGGTGTGCCGAGGAACCCGTCGCGGAAACCATCGAGCTCTCCGTTGGCGCTCGCCGTCGCGAGCTCGTCGGTTTGCGCGAGGTGCAGGAGCACGGCGGCGACGTCCCACCCGTCGCAACGCGTCGGGCGTTGCCAGTCGTCTGCGGTGCGGCCATCGACGAGCTCGGCCAGGTCGGTGTGTTGCGCAGCCAGCGCGATCAGGACGTCGGCCCACGCGGCCTCGTTCGCGGTCATCGACCCATGATGCCAACTCCGGTGAGTTTCCGCTTCAGTGGCGGTCGTATCGAAGCGGCGAGCGATCGCAACGCGGGTCGAACGAGAGGGAGCCGGCATGGGCCAGCCAGTGGTGCACTTCGAGGTGATCGGGAAAGACCCGGAACGGCTCCGTGCGTTTTTCGGCAGCCTGTTCGACTGGGAGTTCGACACGAACGCGCCCGTCGCGGGCTCCGTCTCCGAGCCGGGGAACTACGGCTTCGTCGACAACCAAACGGGTGGCGGAACCGGGATCCCGGGCGGAGTGGGCGGAGGCCCGGGGTACGACGCGCATGCCGTCTTCTACGTCTTCGTCCCCGACGTCGAGGCCGCGTTGGTGAAGGCGGAGGCGCTCGGCGGGACCCGGCGGATGGGACCCGAGAAGAATCCGGGCGCCGATCTCGTGGTCGGTCACTTCACCGACCCTGAAGGGAACCTGATCGGCCTCGCCGGGCCCAAGTAGCTTCACCGCCACACGGCGTAGGGGGAAGCGCATGACCGGGCTCGTTGAACGCGACGGCGTCACGCTGGCGTACAGCACGGCGGGGCACGGCGACCCGCCGATCGTGTTCGTGCACGGGTGGGCGTGCGACCGTTCGTATTTTGCGCCGCAGATCGATCACTTCTCGGCGCGTCACGCGATCGCCGCGCTCGACCTGCGTGGCCACGGCGCGAGTGGTGTGCCCGATCCGGGCAAGGGCGTCTACGAGATCGGCGCGTTCGCCGACGACGTGCTCGCGGTCGCAGCCGCGGCGGGCTTCGATCGGCCCGTCGTCATCGGGCACAGCCTCGGTGGTGTGATCGCGCTGGAGTGCGCGACGCGGCCGGGCGCGGTGCGCGCCGCCGTGATGGTGGATCCGGCCCCGATGCTCAACCTTGCGATCAAGGCCTTCATCAGGCAAGCGGCCGACGCGATCGAGAGCGACGCCGACGGGGCGTGGCGGGAGACGTTTGTGAAGGGCATGTTCCTCCCGACCGACACCGTGCGGCGCGACGAGATCATTCACGGTATGACGGCGCTCCCGCCGGCGGTCGCCGCCGCGTCGATTCGCGCGATCGATCACTTCGACGGTGCCGCGGCGTTCACTGCGGCCGCGGTTCCGGTGCTGACGATCGGTTCGGCCTCGCAGAGCGACTCCGCGGCCGAGTTCCGCGCCGCGTGCGCCACGATCACGGTCGGCCAGACCGTCGGGGCGGGTCACTTCAACCAACTCGAAGTGCCGGAACAGGTCAACGTGATGATCGAACGCTTCTTCGCGGTCAACGGGCTGTCGGCGACCGCCTAACCCTGCGACAGCGGCTGCAGCTGCTCGAGCGGCGACGCGGTCCAGACGTCGGAACCGGTCTCGGTGACCGCAACGCAGCGTTCGGCGCGGTAGCCGCCGACGCCTTGTTCGAAGAGGTACGGCTCGACCATGAGCACGTCGCCGGGTTGAAGCACCATCGCGCGTTCGTTCGCAACGCCGAGATCGGTGCCGGCGAACGGCGGAACCACTCCGCCGAAGCCGACACCGTGCGCGACGTACAGCCCGAACGGCCACGGCGGGTCGGGCCGGGTCCAGCCGGCAAGTGCTGCGGCCCGGAGTTCGGCGGCGGTGGCCCCGGGCCGGATGGCGTCGGTGACGCGGTCGGCGACCTCGGTCCAGCGCCGCGCGAGCGACTGCTCGGCCGCGGTCGGCTCGGCGCCGATCGAGAACGTCCATCCGAAGTCGGTGACGTAGCCCTCGAGGAAGAAGCCCGCGTCGAGCGCGACGAGATCACCGGTTGCGAGCGCGCGTTCCGAGCTGATCTGACGCCACGGCGCGTGCCCGTACCACTCGCCGCGCAGCCAGGGGACGGCTGACGCATCGCGCGGCAGCACCGTCCAGACGTGGTCGATGTGCGGCTCCAGCCCGAGTGCGGCACCCGCCCGCGCGAGTGCGTCGGCACACGCTCGTTCGGTGGCGGCGGAGCCAAGTGCCGCGCGGGCCGTCTCGACCGCGCGCTCAGTGCGCCCGTAGCCCTCGCGCAGCAACGCGATCTCGTCGTCCGATCGGGGAGTGCTGCCCGCGAGCACGATTGCGGTGGCGTCGACGATCTCGAGCGCGGGACGCGCCGCGAACAGGCGATCACGATCGGCGACGGTGATGCGGTCGACCGCGACGCGACCGCGCGGCGGGAGCAGCTCGATCGCGGCGTCGAGGCTCGCGTCGTCGAGGATCCGGTCGCCAACCACCGCGGCGGCGTCGGGGCCGCGACGGCCGCTGACCATCCGCACGGCTTCCGGTGTGGTGAACCACCACGCGTCGGCGCCGATGGCGTCGGCCGCGCCGCTCGCCCGGGCGCGGCGGGCATCGACGACTCGGGCGGGATCAGCAGCCGGCGTGCGGTTTGGCGGTGCCGCGGTGAGGCCGAGCCGCGCGAGGAGGGGCGCGGCGTCGATCACCGTCGCGTTCGGACACGCGGTCGCGACCATCGCCGACGCTCCGGGCGCGGCCCGGTCGAGCGCAATGCGGCCCGACGCCGCGTTCCCGAGCCACGCCGGCAACGCGCGCGCGAAGGCGCCACCGTCGAACGCGATCGGGTGCACGTGATCGGCGGGCAGATGCTGCGCGCCTTCGGGGTCGGGCGTGCACACGTGCGGCGGTCCCGACCGGGTGAGCACGAACGCGGGCCCAGGAGGATCGCTCTGGAACACGGCGATGCGACGATGACCGCCGATCGTCTCCTGCGCGGCGACGGCGGTGAGCACCAACGCGTCGATGTCGAGGTCGGCCATCGCGGCCTGCGCCGCGGTGTACGTGGCGCTCACTGCGCGACGGCGACCAGCGTGTCGCCGTCGGGAAGCACGCGGGCGCGGTCGCCCGGGCGGAGCACGAGCGTCGTGAAGCGGCTCTGCACGATCGCGGGACCGGCCAGCTCGGGACCGGGAGCCAGTGCCGCGCCGTCGTACACGGGCGCCTGCACCCATCCGTCCGACACGAAGACACGACGGGTCGCGACGGGCTCCGGGGCGGCTGCTTCGGCGACGTTCAGTGGCTCCGGTCGATCGACGAGCCCGGTCGCGATGAGCCGGATGCCGCGCACGGTTGGTTCCTGCGCGCGCGCTTCGATCAGGCGCGCCTCTTCGTTGCGGCGGTGGAACTCGTCGACCGCCGCCTTCACGTCGTCCATGCCGAGGGGCGTGCCCGCGCGGCGCGCGATCGGCATCCCGCGGTCGAACGTCTGCCCCGGATACACGAGGTTGAGGAGCCACTCGAAGCGCAGGCGGGATGCAGGAACGCCGGCCGCGGCGAGCTCGGCGCGCGCGGCCGACTCGAGCTCGTTCGCGAGCGCGTCGAGCCGGGCGGGGTCGACATCGGCCCAGGGTGCGAGCAGGGTGCGGGTCGCGTCGACGACGTGGTCGGCGGTGAGGAGTCCGAGCGCGGAGAACCCCGACGCCGCGCGCGGCACGAGCACGCGTTGCATTCCGAGCGCGGCGGCCTGGGTCGTGGCGTGCACGGCGCCCATCCCGCCGAACGCGACGAGATCGAGCCGCCGCGGGTCGGCACCTGCGAGCGACAGCACGCGTCGCACCGCATCGGTCATGTGCGCGTCGACGAGCGCGACGACCGCGGCTGCGGTTGCCTCCGCGTCGAGGTTCGACTGCGCGCCGACCGTCTCGAGCGCGCGCTGCGCGGCGTCCTCGTCGAGCCGCAGACGGCCGCCCCAGAACGCGCCGGCATCGAGCCGGCCGAGCACGAGGTCGGCGTCGGTGACGGTCGGCTGGGTTCCGCCGCGGCCGTAACAGGCGGGACCGGGTTGCGAGCCCGCCGACTCGGGGCCGACGTGGAGGATGCCGTCGGCGACGCGCGCGATCGATCCGCCGCCGGCGCCGATCGATGCAATGTCGACCATCGGCAGTGCGATGCAGTAACGGTGCCGCCAGTTCCAGTCGCTGCGCAGCTCGGGACGACCGTCGCGGATGAGGCAGACGTCGTAGCTCGTGCCGCCCATGTCGACGGAGACGACATCACCGAGCCCGGCCGCGGTTGCTGCCCGAGCCGCGGCGACGACACCACCGGTTGGTCCGGATCCGATGGTCGCGACCGCGCGGCTCCCGATCACTGCAGGAGTCGCGACGCCGCCGGCCGACGTTGCGATGAGCAGCTCGCTCGAGTAGCCGTTCGTGCGGAGCCGATCCTGCAGGCGGTCGAGATAGCGCACGATGGGCGGCCCGACGTACGCGTTGACGAGGGTCGTCGACGTCCGCTCGAACTCAGGAGGTTTTGGATACACCTCGTGCGACAGCGACACGAGCTCGACGTCGGGGAACTCCTCGAGGATGAGCTCACGCGCGCGGCGTTCGTGCACAGGGTTCAGATAGGAGTGCAGGAACGTCACCGCGATCGAGTGCACGCCGAGCTTTCGCAACCGGCGGGTCGCGTGACGGACCGCGTCCTCGTCGAGCGGTGTCTCGATCTCACCTTCGGCCGTCATCCGTTCCGGGATCTCGAGGCGCACCCGCCGGCGGGCGATGGGCTCGGGGGCGGGGTACGCCGGGTCCCAGATGTCCTCCTTGTAGCAGCGGCGGAACTCGATCTCGTCGCGGAAGCCGACCGTGACGAGCAGCCCGGTCGCCGCGCCCGACATCTGGATCATGGTGTTGTCGCCGGTCGTCGTACCGTGCACGATCGACGTGGTCGCCGCGAGGAGCGCGGCCGCATCGGCGTAGCCCGCGGCTTCCGCGAGCCGCGCGATGCCGGCCAGCACACCCTCGGACTGGTCGGCGGGCGTCGTCGGCGTCTTCTCGAGAACGACACCGCCGTCCGGCGCGAGCAGTACACAGTCCGTGAACGTCCCGCCCACATCCAGGCCGATTCTCACGGAGTCGAGCCCCGCTCGAGATCACGAAGTCTCGACGTTGCGTCGAGGTCGAGGGTGAGAGTGCAGGCTTCGAGCGATCCCGTGATCACGACCCCGTAGTCGCGTGCGGCACCCTCGATGGAGACGTATTCGTCCCAGACGTCGTCGAGCACGGCCTCCGGGTCGCGAGCGAAGGCATCGCCCCAGCCGCCCCCGCCTCCGAAGTCGTAGACGAGCTGCTCACCGGTCTCGAGGCGCACGCCCGCGACCGACGGGTCGACGACGATGTGCGCGCCCGGCGGACCGCCGACCCGCAGCGTGCACCGGTCGGGAGAGCCCGACGCGCCACCCGCGATCCCGGGATGCACGTGGTACTGGTTGACGACGTACTGGTTCACGAGCGTCGGCGTGCGCACCTCCTTCACGAAGTGCGAGCCGCACCCGCCGCGCCACTCGCCCGCGCCGCCGGAATCGGTGAGGTAGTTGCGTCCGCGCAGGATGTGCGGGAACAGCACCTCGTTGAGCTCGGCCGATGCCTTGATGAGGTTGCCGTTCGACGCGACGAGCGCCCCCCAACCGTCGACATCGCGCACTGCGTTGACCCACCCCGCGTTGGTCTCACCCCCGTGGTCGAAGAACGGTCGACCGCTGCGCGGGTCGCAGTCGCCCCACATCTGGCGAGGGCTGCCGTACTTGTAGGTCTGCGGCGCGCACCGGTCGGGGAGGATCTGCGACATCGCGACGGCAATGACATCGCCGACCTCGACCCCCGGATGGTGGGTGCCGCTCGACACCGGCTTGCCCGGTGTGGGGTTCACGCACGATCCGAGCGGCGCGCGCAGGTCGATGCAGTCGAAGAAGCCTTCGTTCTTCGGGATCGACGGGTCGACCAACGAGGCGAGTTGCGCAATCGTGTACCCGCGCGTGTTGCCGAACGTCGACCACGCCTGGATCTCCGGTCGGGTGTCAGAGCCTTCGAAGTCGACGATCAGACGGTCGTCGGTGACGGTGATCGCGACATGCACGTGGATGTCGCGGTTCCCCGACGGATCGGAGTCGACGTAGACGTCGGCTTCGTAGACGCCGTCGGGCCACTCGGCGATCTCGGCGGAGAAGCGTCGGCGCGCGTCGGCGATCGTCCAGTCGACCGCGGCGCGCACCGTGTCGGCGCCGTTGGCCTGCGTGATGTCGGTGAGGCGTGCGACACCGAGCTGCGCGGCGCCAACCTGCGCGCGCAGATCGCCGATGAAGCCCTCGAGCCGGTTGTTGGCCCGCATCGTGAGCACGACATCGCGGCGCTCGACGCCACCGTCGATGATCTTGAGGAGCGGGTAGCGCGTGCCTTCCGACCAGATGTCCTTGGCGAACACGTTGTAGCCGCCCGCCATCGCGCCGCCCGTGTCGCCGTGATGGCACTGGATCGACGCGATCAGGAGGAGCGCGCCGTCGGAGTCGAAGATGGGCGCGAACACGTTGAAGTCGGGGAGGTGACCACCGCCGTGATACGGGTCGTTGGCGACGATGACGTCGCCGGGCTTCAACTCGTCGCCGAAGAACTCGATCGCGAACCGGACCGGCAGCGTCGACGACAACATGAACTGCGGGATGCCGACCGAGAGCGCGGCGAGACGGCCGGCAGCGTCGAGGATCGTCGCGTTGCGTTCGTTGCTCTGGTTCAGGATCGGCGTCGTCGCGGTGCGCGAGACGAACGTCGCCATCTCGAAGCACACCGTTTCCATCGCGGAGCGGATGACTTCGGCGGTCACCTGATCGATCGCGCCTGACATGCGTGTCAGACTACGCACAGGAGCAGCCGCAGCGGGGGTGGCCAGTGCGGTATGAGACGGTGAAGCGCACGCGGATGCGACCATAAGGAGCGAGATGGCGTTCGACTGGCAGCCGCGCGAGCCGGACGCGGACCGCGCCCGCGGCTACGTGCGCGCCGGGTTCTGGAACGACGAATCACTCGGCGGGATCCTGGCCGCGGGCCTGCGCGCGGTACCCGATCACGCCTTCACCGTCAGGTCGGAGCGCTACCCGTTCCGGGGAACGTTCGCCGACGTCGACGACCTCGCGTGCCGGGTCGCGGCCGGGCTGCGCGCGCGAGGCATCGTGCCTGGCGACGCGGTCGCGTTCCAACTCCCGAACTGGATCGACGCCGCGGCCACCTTCTACGCGATCGCGTACCTCGGCGCGATTGTCGTCCCGATCGTGCACTTCTACGGTGCGAAGGAAGTTGGCTACATCCTGCGCCGCACGCGTGTGAAGGCGTTGGTGACCGCCGACCGGTTCGGGCATCAGGACTTCCTCGCCAACCTCGATGTGATCCGAGGCGAGGGCGCGATCGACGATCTCGAGTGGGTCGCCGTCGTCGGTGACGCCGCGCCCGCGGGCACGTTCGCGTTCGCCGATCTGCTGGAGCACGGGCGGGTCGGCGAGCCCGTCACCGTCGACCCGATGGCGCCCGCGCTCATCGCGTACACGAGCGGCACGACGGCCGACCCGAAGGGTGTCGTGCACGTCCACCGCACGATCAACGCCGAGATCCGGCAGCTGTCGGCGATCCAACCGAATCAGGAGGCGGTGGCCGAGGATCCCGATGCGATCGACATGCTCACCGGCGCGCCGGTCGGGCACGGCATCGGCATGCTCGCCGCGCTGCTCACGCCGGTGTTTCGTCGGCGCAACGTGCATCTCATCGACGTCTGGGACCCGAAGCGCGTGCTCGCGGCGATGGCGGAGGATCACCTCTCGGCGGGGCAGGGCGCGACCTTCTTCCTCACCAGCCTGCTCGACCACCCCGACTTCGATCTCGCCGTGCACGGGCCGTTGATGGCGCACATCGGGCTCGGCGGCGCGGCGGTCCCGATCGCGGTGTGCGAGCGCGCGCGTGCGCTCGGAATCGAGTGCTCGCGCAGCTTCGGCTCCACCGAGCATCCGTCGATCACGGGATCGACGTTCGAAGATCCGTTCGAGCAGCGCGCGTGCACCGACGGCCGGCCGTTGCCCGGTGTCGAGATGCGGCTGATCGGTGACGACGGGCGCGAGGTAGGAGTCGGCGAACCGGGAGAGATCGTCTCGCGCGGTCCCGACTGCTTCTTCGGCTACACCGATCCCGCGCGCACGGCCGAAGCGATCGACGCCGACGGTTGGTACGCGACCGGCGACGTCGGTGTGCTCGACGAAGCCGGTTGCCTGTCGATCACGGATCGCAAGAAGGACATCATCATTCGCGGCGGCGAGAACATCAGCGCGCAAGAGGTCGAGGAGCTGATCGCGCGGATCGACGGCGTGGCCGAGTGCGCGGTCGTCGCCGCGCCTGACCCGCGACTGGGCGAGCACGCCGCGGTGTTCGTCCGGATGCAGGCCGGCCACGACGACCCGTCGCTGGATTCCGTGCGCGCACACCTCGACGCGGCCGGGCTCGCGCGGCAGAAGTGGCCCGAGGAGCTGCGCTCGGTGGGGGAGTTCCCGCGCACGCCGAGTGGGAAGGTTCAGAAGTTCGTTCTCCGCCAGAAGTTGCGCGACGAGGCCCAACCCGCGTGAGCGCGCCCTCCTCGGAGCGCGGGTGACGGCGGACGACGCGGCGCCGCTGCCCCTGAGCGGGGTGCGCGTCGTCGACGTGACCCGCTTCGTCGCGGGCCCGGTGTCGACCTTCTTCCTCGCATCGATGGGCGCCGAGGTCATTGCGGTGGAGCGTCCCGGTGGTGAGCAGAGTCGGCTCCTCGCGCCGTTCGGGCGGCCGGACGGCGGGTCGTCGCCGACCGCGGTCGAGGGGGGCATGTCGATTCCCTACTTGAAGCGCGGGCGCGGGAAGCGCAGCGTCGCGGTCGCGCTCGACCAGCCTGAAGGCCGCGACCTCGTGCGGCGCCTGGCGGCCACGGCCGACGTCTTCGTCGAGAACTCGCGGCCGGGCGTCATGGCGCGCCTGGGCCTCGGCTACGACGAGCTCGCCGCCGCGAACCCCGCGCTCGTGTACGCGTCGATCTCGGGCTACGGGCAGAGCGGGCCGCGCGCCGAGGCGCCCGCGATGGACCAGGCCGTGCAGGCCGCGTCGGGGCTGATGGCCAAGACCGGCTTCCCCGACGGCCCACCGGTGCGCACCGGCGCCGCGGTCGCCGACTTCACGAGCGCCGCGTTCGCGGCGATGGGCGTGGTCGCGGCCTTGCGGCAACGCGACCAGACGGGACGCGGGTCGCGCGTCGATCTGTCGATGCTGGACGTGTTGACCGCGCTCGTCTGGGACGAGCCCGTCGACCACTACGCGGTGAGTGGCGTTCCCGTGCGCACCGGCAACGCCGACCCGCGGGGCGCGCCGATCAACGTGTACCCGGCGCGCGACGGATGGGTCGCCGTCACCCTCACGACCAACGAGCAGTGGAAGCAGCTCGTGCTCCTGCTCGGCCGGCCGGAGTGGGCCGAAGAGCTCCCGACGATCCGCGAACGCGCGCAGCACGGCGCCGTGATCGACGACGCCTTCGCCGCGTGGTCGGCCACGCTCCCGGCGGCGGAGGTCGAGCGGTTGCTGGTGGAGATCGGGGTGCCCGCGGCGGCCGTGCGCGACCCGGCCGCGGCGGCCGACGACGCGCAGCTCGCGCACAGGGAGCTGCTCGAACCATTGCACCACCCGTCGGCGTCGGCGCCGAGCGGCTTTCTCGGTCCCCGCCTGCCGATCGCGTTCTCAGGCCGGGTCGAGCACCTCCCACCGGCCGAGCTGCTCGGCACGAGCACCGACGCGGTGCTGTCGGCGTGGCTCGACCTCGCCGACTCCGAGCTCGTCCGCCTCCACGCCGCCGGCATCATCGCGAGCGCACCCTCCCCACCCGCCTGATCCCTGGTACTGCACCTATGTCGTATGCGTCATAGGTGCAGTACCAGGCGCCCGATCGGACGCCAGAAGCTCCATGAAGAGGCCGTCGTGCCAGATGCCGTCGACGCCGCGCTCGTACTCGCGCATGACGCCGACGCGTTGGAAGCCGACGCTCTCGTAGCACCGGATGGCCCGCTCGTTGGAGCGCGCCGGATCGATCGTCAGGCGGTGATGCCCGCGGACGTCGAACAGGTAGCGCGCGATGGTGCGCACCGCGTCGCGACCGAGACCGCGCCCCTGGAAGTCGTCGTGCAGCGAGAGGTCGATCGAAGCGAAGTGGTAGGCGGGGCTCTCTTCCTCGGAGAACTGCAGGTAGCCGACCACGTCGCCGTCGAGCTCGACCACCAGGGCGACGAGATCGGGATCGCGCAGCTCCGCGGCGAACCTGCCGATCTCGAAGTCCCACCACCAGGCGCGCACACCCGGGCACGCCATCACCCGTTCGAGCGCGGGGAGATCGGAGTCGGCGACGCTGCGCACGACGACCTGGTCGCCCGCGATGTGCACGGTGTCGTTTGCCGAGTTCACGTTCCTATCCTGCCCGTTACGCTCCACCGCGGTGGAGCCGATTGCGTCGGGCCGCACGGCCGAGGTGTTCGCGTGGGGCGACGGACGGGTGCTCAAGCTCGACCGTCCCGAGTGGAACGGCCTCGCGGTGATGGAGGCGTCGGCACTGGCGATCGTGAGCGCGGCCGGGGTCCCGGCACCGCATCCCTACGAGACGGTCGTCGTCGACGGTCGTCACGGGGTGGTGATGGATCGGATCGACGGCCCGATTCTCGCGGCGGTCGTCGCGGCGGCGACCGACCTCGACGCACTCGCCGCGACGTGGACCCCGCTGCACCAGTCGCTGAATGCTCGAGCCGTCGCGGGTCTGCCCGACCTCGTCGCGAGCCTGACGAGCAGCATTGGCGTGAGCGGTCTCCCGGCCGTGCTCGTCGGCGAGTTGCTCTCGCTGCTCGAACGCCTCGACGACGGCACCCGCAACCTGTGCCACTTCGACCTGCACCCCGGGAATGTGATCGTCGGCGCCGATGGATGGGTCGTCATCGACTGGATGCTGGCTTCCTTGGGTCCACCCGAAGCCGACTTCGCTCGAACCACCCTCCTTGATCCGCCCGACTCGACCGCGGCGTACGGGCGCTTCATGGGCGCCGTCCAACGCATGGGCATCGAGGCACGAGGAATCGAACGGTCTCGTCTCGACGCGTGGATCCGCGTGATCGCGGCGGCCCGCCTGGCCGAAGGCTTCGACGGCGAGCACGCCGCGTACCTCTCGGCGATGTGCGGGATGACGGAAGTCGTTGTTCAGCACGAAGGTGCCGACCCGCAACGTCGTGGTCGCCTCCGCCATCGTGGCCAGGGCGACCATCGGCGAGAGCAGCTCGTCGGCGATGTGGTCGGGGACCACGATCGTGTCGAAGCCGAGGTCCTCGGCGCGGCGGGCCTCGTCGTGCCACGCCGCCCGCGACTGCGCACGCGCCACCTGCAGCCCGAACCGGAACGGCCGGTCGCTACCGGTCATACGTCGCGCCCATCAATTGGCAAGGGAGATCTTCATTCCCTCGTGCGTTGCGTGGAAGCCGAGCGACTCGTAGAAGCGATGCGCGTCGACGCGCGTCTTGTCGGTGCTGAGCTGTGCCTGCTGGGCGCCGCGTTCACGGGCGCGCGCGAGTGCCCATTCGACGAGTTGGTGCCCGATGCCGGCTCCGCGCCGCGAGCTCGCGACGCGCACGCCCTCGATCTGCGCACGGATCGCGCCGCGGTGGCTGAGGTGGTGGAGCAGCGTGAGCTGGAGCGTGGCGACCACTTCGTCGTCGATGCACGCGACCACGAGCAGCTCGTCGGGGTCGGCGTCGATGGAGTCGAACGCGTGCGTGTACTCGGGTGCGACCTCGGTCGAGCCCGCGTCGAACGACTCGCGACGCGCACCGATGTCGTCGTCGGCGAGCAACGCGACGATGGCGCGCAGGTCAGAGCGTTCCGCCTTGCGCATCACGAGCTCGTGCGGCACGACCGGCGTCAGGCCCGCAGCACGCGGCCCGGCCGCGCGCCAAGACCCTCGTCGTCGGCGGCTCCGTCGGCGCGCACGACGACGCCGTTGACGAGCATGTGCGACAGGCCGACCGGAGCGTCGGCGACGAGCCGCTCACCGTTGGCGGGGAAGTCGTGCACGCGGCGCAACGGCCCGGGCGCGACGGTGTCGGCATCGAACACCGTGATGTCGGCGGCCCTGCCCGGGGTGAGCGTGCCGCGGTCGGTCAGGCCGTAGACCGACGCCGGCTCGCCGGTGAGCTTGTAGATCGCCCGCTCCATCGGCATCACCTCGCGGTCGCGCACCCAGTTTCCGAGCAGGTCGGTCGCGAAGCACGCGTCGCACAGTTGGCTGACGTGCGCGCCCGAGTCGGCGAGACCGAGCAGCACGTTCTCCTGCGGGAGGAGCCACGCGATCGCGTCGGGGTCGTTGTTGGCGAGCACGCTGGTGAACCGGGTCTCGAGGTCTTCGGAGAGCGAGACGTCGAGCATCACGTCGAGTGGAGTGCAGCCGCGTTCCTCGGCCAGCTCGGGCAGTGGGCGTCCGATGAGGTCGGGGTGCGTCGCCGATTCGGCCACCGCGAGCGACGACCAGTTGGGCGGCAGCACGCCACGGCCGTTGAGCTCGTCCCACGCGCGGGCGCGCCACGCCGGATCGCGGTACGCGGCGCTGCGGGCCTCCAGCGTGCTGTCCATCAGCGCCGCGAAGATCGGCCGCATGTTGAAGGTGAACGGCTCTTTCAGGTTCATCTGGAACACGAGCGGGCGGCACGACACCTGGGGCCATACCTCGATGCCCTTGGCACGCGCGGCGTCGTTGTCCTTCATGATCCGCTCGTGCCACGGGTAGTCCTTGATCGTGAGCAGCGCGGTCCACGTGAGCGGCCGTCCGATCAGGCGTTGGATCTCGAACACGTCGGAGTGCTTGATCGTCTCGCCCGGCAGGAGCGCGGCGACGCCGCGCTTCGCATCTCGCAGCGGCTCGAGCAGCGTGTTGAGCTCGTGCAGGTCGGCGAGCCGCGAGGGCACCGGCCGTCCGCCGTCACCGCTGTGCGTCGTCGACGAGCTGGTCGCGAAGCCGGCCGCTCCGGCCGCCATCGCGTCGGCCACGACCGCGCGCATCTTGGCGAGCTCGTCTTCGGTCGCGGCGCGTTCGTAGCCGGCCTCACCCATGACCCAGAGCCGCACCGCGGTGTGGCCGACGTAACAGCCGTAGTTGAGCGCGGTGCCGTGGCGCTCGACCGAGTCGAGGTACTGCGGGAACGTCTCGAAGTCCCACGGAACGCCGGCCTCGAGCGTCGCGAGGCTCATGTCCTCGACGTGCTGCAGCGTGCGCGACAACAGGGCGCGGTGCTCGGGATGGCAGGGCGCGATCGAGAAGCCGCAGTTGCCGGCGATCACCGACGTGACCCCGTGATACGACGACGGCGTGAGCGACGGATCCCAGAACACCTGCGCGTCGTAGTGCGTGTGGATGTCGACGAAGCCGGGCGCTACGACCTGGCCCGACGCGTCGAGCTCGCGGGCACCCGCGGCGCCGGAGACGCGTTCGCCGATCTCGGTGATGAGACCATCGGAGACCGCGATGTCGGCCTGCCGCCCGGGTGCTCCGGTTCCGTCGACGACGGTCCCCCCGCGAATGACTACGTCTGCCGGCATGACATCCCCCTGTTCGCACGGTCGCGTGCGTGCCCCAGCGTGACCGCTCCCGCGCCCGGCGGGCAAGCACGGTCGAACTGTCGACGATTCCCGCTCCACGCGTGGTTTTGGTCGACACTTCGGCGCGACCGGCCGCCGGTAGGCTCGCCGGCGATGGCGTTGCTGAATCTCACGGGCGAGGCACGCGTCGAGTGGCTGCTCGAGCCGGGCACGGACGGGCGCCTGGGTGCGGCTCGCACCACCGGACCGGTCGCGGGAACGACGGAGCACGCGCTGGCGTGGGTGGTCGTCGAGGGCGGGTGGGGCCGGCTGCGGGCCGGTGATCACGACGTTGAGGTCGGCGGTCGCAACGACGTCTTCGAACGCGCGGGATGGTCGGCGATCGTCGGGCCCGGCCGCGGGTTCGAGCTGGTCGGCGACGACCTGCGCGCCACGATCGTGTGGCGCGCCACGGAGCGCGCCACGCCCACCAACGTGAACGACCCCCCGACCCTGGCCGAGGAGCATCGCGGCGACGGCCCGACGCAGCGGCGGGTCCGTACCTACGTGCCCGAAGGCGAGCTGATCGTGGGGGAGACGTTGAACCCTCCGGGCGGCTGGTCGTCGTATCCGCCCCACCGCCACGAGCACGAGGAGCTCTACCTCTACCGATTCGAGCCCGCGAGCGGATTCGGCGTCCATGTCTCCTACGACGAGACCGCCGACGCGGCGCGGGTGGTCCGCGACGGCTCGATCGAGCGGATCACCGACGGGTACCACCCCGTCGTCGCGGCCCCGGCGGCGGCGATGTACTACCTCTGGGCGCTGGCCGGCGATCGCGACACCGTCGACACCCGGATCGACCCCCTCTACGCGTAGCCTCCGTTTCTTGACGCCCGTGTCAGGTTGCCGCGAGAGTCGTGAGCAAGGTGCTTCCACCCGGGGGGACGGATGACCACCACTGATCTGCCGGCAACTGACCTGCCGAAAACAATGCCGGCCGCGGTGCTGAAGGGCCTGCGTCATGTCGACGTCGAGGACCGGCCGCTCCCGCAGCCCGGGCCGCGCGAGGTGCTGATCGAGGTCAGCCACTGCGGCATCTGCGGCTCCGACCTTCATTTCATGGTCGAGTGGGAGGGCGCGGCGAAGCCGGGCGCGATCGAGGGTCACGAATACAGCGGAACCGTCGTCGCGCTCGGGAGCGACGTCGACGGCTGGATGATCGGCGAGGAAGTGGTGGGTGGCCCGTCGCCGCGCTGCGGAGTCTGCGAGTACTGCCTCGACGGCCGGCCGTCGCTGTGCCTGGAGCGGGGCAAGGTCGGTGCGGGCGAGAACGAGTGGCAGGGCGCGTTCGCCCGCTACAAGGCCGTGAACGCGGACGAGATGCTGCGGGTGCCCGCGGGCCTGTCGATGCGCCACGCCGCGCTCGTCGAGCCCATGGCGGTCGCGCTCCACGGCATCACCCGCGCGGGTGGCGCCCGCCCCGGGGCGCGCTACCTCGTGACCGGCGGCGGACCGATCGGCTTCCTCTCGGTCGCGGCGCTGAAGGCCGCGGGTGTCGACGACATCGTCGTGAGCGAGCCTCACGAAGGCCGGCGCGCGTTGTGCGAGCGGCTGGGGGCGCGCACGGTCGAGCCGTCGGAGCTCGATGTCCCGATGATGCCGCATGATCTCGTCGCCGAACCGTTCGACGTGGTGCTCGAGTGCTCCGGCAACCGCGAAGCAATGGAGGCCGGGCTCGCGCAGCTCAAGCGCGGCGGGATGCTCGTGCTCGTCGGTGCCGGGATGCGCCGGCCGCGGTTCGACAACAACCGCATCCTCCTCAACGAGCTCATGATCACCGGGTCGTTCGTCTACGACGCCGACGGGTTTCCCCGCGCGCTCGAGCTGCTGGCCTCCGGACGGGTGCCGCTCGACGTACTCGTCGAGCCCGACGATGTGCCGCTCGACGGCCTGCTCGATGCCGCGCTCGATCTGCACGAGGGTCGGCTCGCAGCCAAGGTGATGGTCGTGCCCCGCGTCGGGGCCGGAAGGTAGGGGAGCAGCGATGACCAAGGTCGAGGAAACGCCGAGCGGTAGACCCGACAGTGAGCCGAGCTTCCGGTCGCGCAATCCGCGCTTCAACCACGTGGCGATGAGCCTCCCGCCCGAGCTGCTCGACGAGGAGCACCGGACGCTGCTCAAGAACTTCTACGGCGAAGTGTTCGGCTGGCACGAGCTCCCGATGCTCACCGAAGACCGCAAGCGCCTCGTGTTCCAGGTGTACACGATCGAGCAGTTCGTCTTCCTCATCGCCGACGAGCCGCCGATGGCGTGCCCGCGCCTCGACCACTTCGGGATCTCGGTCGGAGATGAAGCCGAGCTCGACGACATCCTCGCCCGGGCCCGTGCCTTCAAGGAGCGCGATGACCGCGTCGACATCGTCGAGCGCAAGGTCGACGATCACGGCATGATCGCCATCACGAGCATGTACGTCCGTTACCTTCTCCCGATGATGGTCGAAGTGCAGTGGTGGGACCACAAGTGGGAACGTGAGGGCGCCGGCTCGTGACCGATCGTTCGACACCGCTGCGTTGGGGCGCATTCGTCCCGCAGGGATGGAAGCTCGAGTACTCGGGTGTCGACGCCGCGGCCGCGTGGGAGCGGTCGAAGGAGATCGCGGCCCTCGCCGAACGGGTCGGTTACGACCACCTCTGGGTCTACGACCACGTCGAGACCGTGCCCCGGCGCGAGCCGACGCACACGTTCGAGGCCTTCACGATGCTGGCCGCGATCGCGCAGCACACGACCACGATCAGGCTCGGGCAGCTCGTCACCTGCGCGTCGTATCGCAACGCGGGTCTGCTCGCGAAGGAGGCCGCGTGCGTTGACGTCTACTCGGGAGGCCGGCTCATCCTCGGTCTCGGCGCAGGATGGTACGAGCGTGAGTACCAGGCCTACGGCTACCCGTACCTCGGCGCGGGCGCGCGCCTCGACGTGCTCGAGGAGACGCTCCAGGTCGTGAAGCGGCTGTGGACCGAGGAGACCGTGACCTTCGCGGGCAAGTATCTCGACTTCGACGGCGCGTACTGCGACCCGAAGCCGATCCAGAAGTTGCCGCCGATCTGGGTCGGTGGGGGAGGCGAGAAGAAGACCCTGCGCATCGCCGCCCGCCACGCCGACGCGACCAACTGGCAGACCGGGCTCGCCGAGTTCGTGCACAAGTCGGCGGTGTTGCGCGAGCACTGCGACGCCGAGGGCCGGGATTTCGACAGCATCGTGCGCACGCACGGACCCGACTGCCGGCTGTTCGACTCCGAGGCCGACCTCACCGCGTGGCTCGACACGCCGTCGGGTGGATCGCTGTGGGGTCGCGGTGACCCGGCCGAATACGTGCGCAACAACCTCGTCGGCACCGTCGAGCAGGTCGCGGAGAAGGTGCAGGGCTACGTCGACGCCGGTTGCGCCGAGTTCGTGCTCTGGTTCCGCGACTACCCGTCGTCGGAGAGCCTCGAGCGCTTCATGGCCGACGTCGTGCCCAGAGTGCGCGGGTGACGACGACCGAAGCGACAACGCCCGCCGCGGCGATTCCCGAGGTGCCGATGCCCGAGGTGAGATCGCGCGCCCGGTTGATCGTCGCGGCGATCGCGGTGTCGATCGCGATCGGCATCCTGCTCCGTTTCGTCATCCGATCCGACCTCTGGCTCGACGAAGCGCTCTCGGTCAACATCGCGCACCTTCCCGTCTCGCAGATCCCGACGTGGCTGAAGCACGACGGTGCGCCGCCGCTCTACTACGTGCTGCTGCACTACTGGATGTCGCTCTTCGGCACGTCGGACGTCGCGGTGCGATCGCTCTCGGGTGTTTTCAGCGTCGCGTCGCTCCCCCTCGCGTGGTACTGCGGGAAGCGCATCGGCGGACGCTCGACCGCGTGGATCGCGGTCGTCGTGCTCGTCGCGAGCCCGTACGCGGTCGTGTACGCCACCACCGCGCGCATGTACTCGATCGAGATCTTCCTCGTGTTCGCAGGGATCCTCGTGGTGCGGCGGGCCTTCGAACGCCCGACGCTCGATCGCGTCGCGCTGTTGGCGCTGCTCGCGGCGATCATCGTCTACACCCAGTATTGGGGCCTCTACCTGGTCGTCGCAGTCGGGCTGTTCCTGCTCGGTACCGCGCTGCGCGCACCGGAACACCGCGCCGCCGCGGTGCGTCTCCTCATCGCGCTCGCGATCGGCGCCGCGACCTTCGCGGCGTGGCTCCCAACGTTCGCGTACCAGGCGCAGCACACGGGCACGCCGTGGGGCCAGGCTCAGCTGCCGCCGACACCGATCGGCCTCACCTTCCAGGACTTCTCGGGCGGAAACGAGCACGAGGGGTGGGTCCTCATCTTCGTGCTCTTCGCGCTCCTGCTCGTGGGTGTGTTCGGAATGGCGGTCGACCGCACCCACATCGCGCTCGACCTGCGCACGCAGCCGAACGTGCGGTGGGAAGCCGCGGTCGGTGGCGCCGCGCTCGTGATCGGCACCACCCTCGCGTGGATCGGACGCTCTGCGTTCCAATCGCGGTACGCGTCGATCGTCTTCCCGTTCTTCGTGCTGATCGTCGCGCGCGGCATCTCCTGCTTCTCGGATCCGCGGGTGCGGAACTCGATCATCGCCGTGGTCGTCGCCGTCGGCTTCGTCGGGTGCGTGCGCAACGCGGCGACCAACCGGACCGAGGCCGGCGAGGTCGCGGCGATCCTGCGCGCCGAAGCCAAGCCCGGTGATGTCGTGCTCTACTGCCCCGACCAGGTCGGTCCGGCGGTGCACCGCCTCGTGCAGCCCGGGCTCGACGAGATGACGTACCCGCTGCTGCACACGCCCGCGCTCGTCGACTGGGTCGACTACACGAAGGTGATCGCGGCGCACCCTCCGGCGACCGTCGCGCGGCAGGTGCTGGCCCTCGCGGGCCACCGCACGATCTGGTTCGTCTCGGCCCCCGGCTACCGCACGCACGAGGCCGTGTGCGATCCGCTCGCCGCGTACCTCGCGCGGTCCCGTCCCGAGCAGGTCCGCCTCGCGCCCAACACCGACTTCTTCGAGCTGCCGGGGCTGCAAGAGTTCCCGGCGCGCTGACGATGGCGCGTGGTTCGCGGTTGACTGTTGATGGCCGCGCCCAGTCGTCGATCTTCGCCGACCTCGGTCTCGCCTCGGTACCGTGGCTGATTTCGCGCGCCCTCGTGCTCGCGGCGCTCGGCGCCGCGCGCCACCTGACCGATCACCTGGGAGTGGCGCACCGTCCGGTCGCGTTGCATCAGGGCCTGCTGGGCTGGGACGCCGCGTTCTACGGCGACATCGCGCGTGGCGGCTACACGGCGGTCAGCCACGGAGCGGTCACGACGGAAGGCTTTCGGTTCTTCCCGCTGCTTCCGCTCGCGGGCCGCGCGGTCGGGCTGCTGCCGTTCGTCGACGCACGCGGTGGAGTGGTCGTCGTTGCCAACCTGAGCGCGCTCGTCGGCGCCGCGCTGCTGATCCGCCTCATCACATTCGAGACCGGCGACCGCGCGCTGGCGCAGCGTTCGGCCGCTGTGCTCCTCCTCGCGCCGCACGCCTTCGTGTTCGTGATGGGCTACGCCGACTCGCTGATGTTCGCGCTCGCGATTGCGTTCTTTCTCTGCCTGCGCCGTCAACACTGGTGGTGGGCGGTCGCGGTGGGGTTCGCTGCCGGTCTCTGCCGTCCGGTCGGCGTCATCCTCGTGCTGCCGGCCCTGGTCGAGGCCGCGAGCGGATTGCGGCGCGGCCATCGGTTCCGGCCCGCGCCGCTGCTCGCCGTGGTCGCGCCGGCCGCGGGGCTCGCGACCTATCTCTGGTGGGTGCGCGGCCGCACCGGCGACTTCTTCCTCGCCCTGCGCCTCCAGAACGCGCGCAACCTCAGAGGCGGCACGGTGTCGCCGTTCACGAGTGTCGACCACGCCTTCCACGAGCTGTTCTCCGGCGACCGCATCGGATACGGCCTGCACGCGATCACCGCGGTG
Source organism: Acidimicrobiia bacterium (assembly GCA_038240075.1). Classification (GTDB taxonomy): domain Bacteria; phylum Actinomycetota; class Acidimicrobiia; order IMCC26256; family PALSA-610; genus DATBAK01. The sequence goes on along the minus strand of JBBSEC010000056.1, from coordinate 7,510 downwards.
GTCATCGTCGTGCTCGTCGTCGTGGTCGCGCGCCGGCTGCCGCTCTCGTACACCGTGTACTCGGCCGCCTCGGTGCTCGTCGCGTTGTGCGCGCGCAATCTCGACTCGCTCGAGCGCTACTCACTCGCGACCTTCCCGCTCGTCGTCGCCGCGGCCGTGCTGCTCCGGCGCCCGACGTGGGAGCGCACCGCGATGCTGCTCCTCGCCGGCGGTCTCGTCGCCGCGGCGATGCTCGCCTTCACCGGCGCGCTGGTGCCGTGAGCGAGCGCGACCAGACCCCGGCCCGCGCCCGGTCGTTCGGCCGGGTGCTCCTCGCGATCGTCGTGCTCGCGCTCGCCGTCCGGGTCGGGTACGTCGCCGGTGCCAAGCACGGACCGTGCTTCGTGAACCACAAGATCGGATCGATCCCCACACAGTGCCCGGTCGGCGACCAGTTGTTCTACAACGGCGAGGCGAACCGGCTCGCGCTCGGCGACGGCTTCGTCAACTGGGCCATCCGCGGCTCGCACTCACCCCCTGCCGCCGATCACCCGCCGCTCACGGTCGTCGTGCTGACCCCCGCGGCGTGGCTCAACATGCACTGGCCCCTCGACGTGCTGCACGACCCCACCGGGGTCACCGTCGAGCGCTACTACATGGCCGCGCTCGGTACGTTGCTCGTGTTCCTCATTGGGCTCCTCGGCCGCCGGATCGGAGGCAGCGGCGTCGGTCTCGTCGCGGCGTTGATCGCGGCGCTCTACCCGAATCTCTGGGTGAACGACGGCCTGATCATGTCGGAGACCGTCACCGGCATCGTCGTGGTCCTGGCGTTACTCACGGCGTACCGCCTCCGCGATCGCTCCCGTTTCACGGCCGCGCTCGCGTGCGGAGCCGCGTGCGGCCTGGTCGTGCTCGCGCGGGTGGAGCTCGGAATGCTCGTCCCGTTGCTCGCGGTGCCGGCGGCGCTCGCGTCACGCGGAGCCGACCGGCGCAAGCACTTCACGCTGGCCGCCGCCACCGTCGCCGCGACGGTGATCCTCGTGGCGCCGTGGGTGCTCTACAACGAGTCGCGCTTCGTCGACACGACGTTCGTGTCGACCAACGACGGGCTGACGCTCGCGGGTGCCAATTGTCCGCCGGTGTACTCCGGCAACACGATCGGTCTGTGGGTCATCCAGCCGCCGTGCACCGACGACCCGCAGCCCGCCGGCGACCAGTCGCAGGTCTCGGCCGCGTACCGCCGCAAGGCCTTCGACTACATACGCGCGCACAAGCGCCGGGTGCCGATCGTGGTCGCGGCCCGCGTCGGGCGCACGTGGAGTGTGTACCGCCCGCACGACATGCTCTTCTACAACGCCGGAGAAGGTCGGGAACGGTGGGTGACCGTGCTCGGTCTCATCGCGTACTACCCGCTCGCGTTGCTCGCGCTCGCCGGCGCGTGGATCCTCGCGCGGCGCCGGCGGGGACTGCTCTGGCCGCTCGTCGTGCCCGTGATCGCGGTCACGATAGGCGTCGCGCTGACCTACGGCCAGACCCGCTTCCGTGCCGCGGCCGAGCCGTCGCTGGTGCTGCTCGCCGCGGTCGCGATGGTCGCGGTCTGGACACGGCACCCGACGAACACGGACGCGGGCCGTCGATCCGGTTACGACCTGACGCAGGGCGTCACTCCGTAGAGCGTCATGTTGTGCCCGAAGGTGTAGCCGGTCGCGACGAGGAGGTCGTCGCCGACGTGCGCGCGGAGCTTCGGGAAGCGGGGATCCGACAGGCCGCTGCGATCGATCACGTAGCCACGAGACTTCCAGTAGCGCTCGACGCGCGGCAGCAACGACGGCCCTTGGGCGTTGCCGCTGATCGTCATCAGCAGCGGCACCTCGGCGTGGTTCGCGGCGAGGTGCTTCACCGTGTAGCCGAGCATCTTCTTGTAACACGGCAACCGGTTGGCCTTTGTCGCCGGCGTGAACACGAGCGGGGCGCCGACCGCGGCTCCGGTCGCGTTCACCAGCGCGACGATGCGCTGCTGTTCGGCGGCGAAGGTTCCCTGCGCAATCGGTGGACTGGTCGTGCACCCGGTCGCCACGACCACGAGCACCGCGATGCCCACGAACCGAACGCGGTGCCGTCCACGAGACGGCAGTCGACGAGATCGCGGCTCGGGCACCCCTCCCGTTTAGCACACCGCGTCGGCACGTAGGCTCACCGTCGTGCCGACGAAGGCGAGCGCGCCGTTCTTCCCGTGCTTCGACGGTCTCCGCGCCATCGGTGTGATGAGCGTGGTCGCGGCGCACGTCGGGTTCGTCACCGGTGTGGAGGCGCAGAAATCCTGGGGCGACTATCTCGCGCACCCCGATCTGGCGCCCGCGCTGTTCTTCTTCATCTCCGGGTTCCTGCTGTACCGCGCCTTCGTCGCCGGCAACTTCGCGGGGCGCGACCCCATGCCGGTCGGTGCGTTCTGGTGGCGGCGGCTCCTGCGCGTCGTTCCGGCCTACTGGCTCGCGCTCACCGTGTTGATCGTCGGGTTCGGGCTGCACGTCTCCGGCCCGCACGACATCGTCATCTACTACGGGTTGCTCCAGATCTACGACACCCACCGGTTCCTCGGTGCCATCCCGCAGGCCTGGACGCTGTGCACCGAGCTGAGCTTCTACGCGTTTCTCCCCGCGTACGCGTGGTTGCTGCGCCGCATCGGGAGCGGTCGCGACGATGCGCAACGGCTCCGACTCGAGTTGTGCGGCGCCGGCGCGTTGATCGGTGCCTGCTACATCTACCGCGCGCTGATCTTCAGCGCGTACGGGCGGAGCTCGGTCGGTCGCATCGCCACCCACTGGCTTCCCGGCTACTTCGACGTGTTCGGTCTCGGCATCGCGCTCGCGGCGGTGAGTGCGTACATCGCGATTCACGGCTCGACTCCGCTCGTCGACACGATCGGGCGCCTGTCGTGGCTCTGGTGGGCGCTGGCGGTCGTCTGCTTCTGGCTGGTCGTGAAGCACCTCGGCCTCTCGCGGAGCCCGCAGCCGAGGTACACGCCGATCGGGTGGCAGGGCGACGAGCTGCAGCTCCTGCAGACCGCCTTTGCGGGCCTGATCGCGCTGCCGGCGATCTTCGGACCGCAGGACCACGGCCTGATCCGCCGGTTCCTGCGGTGGCCGCCGGTCGCGTACATCGGGCTGGTGTCGTACGGCGTCTACCTGTACCACGAAGGCTTCCTCGAGAAGTTGATGACGTGGACGGGGCGGCCCAACGTGACGCAGCTGAGCGGCACGGTGAGGCTCGAATCGTCGACCTTCCCGTTGATCCTCGGGTTGACGGTGCTGTCGAGCGTTGCGATCGCGACCGTGAGCTTCTTCGTCGTCGAGCGCCCGCTGCTGCGCATGAAGGACCGGGTTCCCCGGCTCCTCACGTCCCGCGCCGGCCGGAGTGTGCACGCGTGACGACGCTCGAGGCGGCGGCACGCGAGGGAACCGCGCCGGCCGGCCGCGCGATCGTCTTTCCCTGCTTCGACGGTCTCCGCGCGATCGCGGTGATGAGCGCCATCGTCGGCCACGTCGGCTTCGTGAGTGGCGCCGAGTTCTCGAAGCGCTCGTGGTACGCGCCACTCGTGGCCCGCCCCGAGGTCGGGCCCGTGATCTTCTTCATGATCTCGGGCTTCCTGCTCTACCGCACGTTCTGCGCGGCCGCATTCGCCGGGGTGTCACCGATGCCGCCGCGTCCGTTCTTCCGGCGACGGGCCCTGCGCATCGTGCCGGCGTACTGGATCGCCCTCACGGCAACGCTACTGATGCACCACGCAACCACGATGCGCACCGGTCTCGACGGTGGGTTCCGCGGGTTCACCGCGTTGCAGCTGATCTCGATCTACTCGCTCACGCAGATCTACTCGCAGCACTGGTTCTACGGCGGGATGTCGCAGAGCTGGACGCTGGCGGTCGAGATCAGCTTCTACCTCGTGCTGCCGGCGTACGCGTTGCTGATGCGGAAACTCGGCGCGGCGAGCACTCCGAATGCACGCCTGCGGCTCGAGCTCGGCGGCGCGTTGGTGCTCGGTGTCGTGAGCGTCGGTTGGCGCGCGCTCGTCTTCTACGGCGGTGTGCTGCCCGTCGTGTCGCAGCACTGGTTGCCGGGCTACCTCGACATCTTCGGGTTCGGGATGGCCCTCGCCGCGGTGCACGCGTGGTCGGCGCAGACCGGTCGGCACCTCGCGGCGTTGGAGTGGCTCGGCCGGCGCGCCGACCTGTGCCTCGCGGCCGCGGTCGGCTGTTTTCTCGTCGTTGCGCTCGGTCTCGATCTGCCGCGCGGTCTGATCGAGATCACCGGTGGTCGCGCGTACACGCGCGACGTCCTCCTCGGCCTGGTCGCGGCCTTCCTCGTCGTCCCCGCGGCGTTCGGCCCGCAAGACGAGTCGTTGTTCCGCCGCTTCCTGCAGTGGCGGCCGGTGGCGTTCCTCGGTCTCGTGTCGTACGGCGTCTACCTGTGGCACAACAACTTCCTGGAGCAGGCGCGGGAGTGGGCCGGTTTCCCGTTGTTCCACGGCAGCTTCGCGATGCTGCTCACGGTCGCGGTTGCGTGGGCGATTGTCGTCGCGTCGGTCAGCTACTTCCTCGTCGAGCTCCCGATCCTCCGGTTGAAGGACCGCCCCCTGTTCCCGCGTCGGCGCGCGCCCGAACATGGTTGACACGAGCACCGTCGTCGGCGCGAGCGGCGTCCGCGATCCCGCGACCACATTTCCCTGCTTCGACGGCCTGCGGGCGATCGCCGCGCTCACCGTGGTGCTGCACCACACGTCGTTCTACTCGGGAAAGATGAACAACGGCCGGCTCGCGCCGTACTTCACGCACCTCGACATCGGCGTCGCGGTCTTCTTCCTCATCTCGGGATTCCTGCTCTACCGCCCGTTCGTCGCGGCCGCGCTCGACGGCCGGCCCGGGCCGTCGGTGCGCCGCTTCTTCATCCGGCGGCTGCTGCGGATCTATCCCGCGTACTGGCTCGCGCTCATCGGCATCATCGTGTTCTTCGGGTTGACCGTTCCGGTCCGGGGTGCGCGCAGCTACATCGAGTACTTCACGCTGTTCCAGACCTACGACACCTTCAGCCGCGTGACGGGGGGCATCTCCCAGGCGTGGACACTGTCGGTCGAGCTGAGCTTCTACGCGTTCCTGCCGCTCTGGGCGTGGGCGATGCGCAGGGCTGCCGCCGACCGCGAGCCCGACGCGCGCATCCGCGTCGAGGTCGCCGGTCTCGTCGCCCTCTATGCCGTCAGCCTCGCGTTCCGCAGTCTGGTGTTCGCACTGCATTCCGGTCGGGTGCACGCGCTCGGCATCTACTGGTTGCCCGCGAACCTCGACTACTTCGCGCTCGGAATGGGTCTCGCCGTCGCCTCCGCGTGGCTCGCGCGGTGCGAGACCACGCCCCGGTGGGCCGAGCTCGCCGGGAGCGCGCCGGCCCTCTGGTGGCTCTTGGCCCTCGTCAGCTTCGTCGCGGTGTCGAAGGGCCTCGGCCTCCCGGTCGGGCTCGCGCGCGTCGACGGCGCGAAGTCCTACGCCCGTCAGTTCCTCTACGGCGCGACAGCCTTCTTCCTGCTGCTTCCGGCCGTGTTCGGACCCCAGGACCGCGGGCCCGTCCGCCGCTTCCTGCGCTGGCAGCCGATGGTCTACCTCGGGCTCATCTCGTACGGCATCTACCTGTGGCATCAGGCATGGATCGAGCGCGCGGTCACGTGGACAGCAAGCCCGGTGTTCCGCGCGAGCTTCCCCGCGATCCTCACGACCGGGCTCGCATGGACGATCGTCACCGCGTCGGTGAGCTGGTTCGTGCTCGAACGCCCGCTCCTGCGCGTCCGCGACCGCGCCAGTTTCGGGTTCGGAGCGCTCCGACGCCGACCTCAGTAGAAGTGTGAGCGCAGCCAGACTCCGGCGGCAATCAGGAGGACGGTCGACGCGGCGGCGATGAGTAGCTCGATACGCCCGCGTTCGTCGCCGGGGAGCGCACGCCTGCGGGCCGGCAACACGACGAGCAGCAGCGGCAGGAGGGGAATGAGGTAGCGCCCCTGGAACGCGGAGATGCGCGGTGCGCCCACCGCGTTCCATCCCGAGTACGCGAGGGCCATGAGCGCGACGAAGGTGAGCACCGCGATGGCGATGATGACGACCCGGGCGCGCCACCGGATGAGCGCGCGCGGCGCGACCCTCGGTAGTACCGCGCCGGTGAGGAGGATCGCCACGCCGGCGACGACCACCCACGACGGCAACGAGCCCAGTGGTGCCTGCGCGATCACGTCGTGGAGGAAGCTCTGCCAGTAGGAGGAGAGCGTGTGTTGGATCGTCTGCACGAACGTCCACGGATGATGCTCGATCAACCGTTCTTGGCGGTGGGGATCGACGTGCGTGAACACCGCGAAGCGGTCGGCGCCCCCGCTCGGATAGCGCGGCGCGACGTAGATGCTCGATGCGTACGCGTTCCACGCCGCGAAGGCCGCGAAACCTGCTGCCGTCGAAACGACGAGCGCGCGCCCGACCGCGCCACGATGGCGCCACCACGGGATGGCGAACAGCAGCGCCAACAGGATGTAGGGCGGCTTGGCCAGACCGAGCGCGATCGTGGCGATCGCGATCTCGACGAGCCGCCGCTTCGTCACCTCTCCGCGGGGTGTGTCTGCGAGCGCGAGTGCGAGCGCGAACACGAGGAGCGCGAGCGCGATGGTGACGCCGTCGGCCGACAGCAGCGAAGCCTGCAGCACGGTCACCGGGAGCAGTGCGACCGTCGCCAGGATCCATTTGCGCGACGGCATCCGCGCCACCGCCAGCGCCAGCAGCCCGATGGTCCCGAGCAGGCTTCCGATCCGGCCCAAGTAGAGGAGCACGAGCACCGACGCGCCGAACGCGCGGCCCACGGCCATGAGCAGCGCCGCCGGCACGTACGGCACCGGTGAGTAGACGGCCGACGGCGTGAACTCGACGAACGTCTTCCGGCCGCGGGGCGCGGCGTCGCCGAAGTGCTTGAACACCTTCGTGCGATCGCGCGAGAAGATGCCGTCGGTCAAGATGGCGCGGAGATCCTTCGTCAGCGTGGCCGGGAACGCGCCGCCGTACTGCTTCCCGTGTTGGCTGGCGACGAGGTGTCCTTGCGACACCTGATCCGCGCGCAGGAAGTGCAACGGCTCGTCGTACCCACCCATCGGCGGAGTGAGGAACACGAAGCCGAGCCCACAGATCAACCCCACGACCGCCACCAACTTCCATGGTCGCATCCGCATGCGCTTCACCGATCGTTCCGCGCTGATTGCGGTGGTTGCGGCTGCTCCGGGCATCGCGCCGTCATGGAAGAACGGGACGATACCCTGTCGCCATGCCGGCGACGATGCACGGTGCACGGGGGTCGGGCCGGCCTCGTCGCCGCCGGCGGGCCGCGGCGAGCGAGCCGGTGGATGCCATCGGCGGCGCCGCGCCGCGTGCCCAACCGAACGCGGCTGCCCAACCGAACGCGGCCGCCCAACCGAACCACCCGCGGACGCTCGTCATCATCCCCGCGTGGAACGAGG
>JBBSEC010000055.1:0-30722 GCA_038240075.1 Acidimicrobiia bacterium | reverse complement strand
GTCTTCGGGGAGCGGCTGGTCGCGCGGATCGTGGAACGACACGTTGGCCGCGCCCGCTTCTTCTCGTCTCTCCGCGGCGCGGCGCAGCGCATACTGACTGATGTCATAGCCGAGGAACTCGCAGTTCGGGTAGGCCGCGGCCATGAGCAACAGTGCCCCGCCCGCGCCGCAGCCCACGTCGGCGACAGTGGTGCCCGCGGCCATGCGCTCCGTGACGCCATCGAGCGCGGGCAGCACGACCGGCAACAAGTTCGCGCGATTCCACGGCTCGAACGCGCGCTCGATCCCGACGGCGGCCTCGGGCCCATGGCTGTCATAGTCATGGCCGAGCCCAGTCCGGAAGCTCTCTGGCATGTCGCGCAAGCTGTGCATCGTGTTGGGAAACCGGTGGAACATGCCCATCCCGTACGCAGGATCGGCGGGCGTCGCGAGCACCGCGGCGGCCTCTTCGGAAAGGCTGAATCGTTCGTCGTCGTCGCAGTCGATGATGCGCGCCGCCGCCTGGTTGTAGGCCCACTCTCGTACCCAGCGCTCGTGCAGCCCGGTACGTCTGGCAAGTTCGCTCGATTGCAACGGAACCGCGGCGTCCTTCATCGCGCGGTAGAGCCCGAGCTTGTCACCGAGATGGATCATCCCCGACGTCACGGCACCCTCGAGCTTCGTGAACACGAGATACGAGAACATCCGGAGCTTGGCTTGATCCATGCGCGCGTCTTCCTTGTCGGTATGGCCGTTTCTGCGGTGGACGCCTGGCCCGCACGAGAACGTCGATCGCGATCTTCTCTCCGTCGTCTGTGGGCACGGGGCGTCGGATCCGTTCGGCTTTGACGGTCTCGAGTCCGTCCAGGTCCGCGACGACATCTTCGGGTCCGTACAGCACGGCAGCATCGGACGGGCCACCCCAACCAACGCTGCGGTTTGTGATGTCGTGACCGACGACGAGGAGGGTTGCACCAGTTGCGACGGCGGCGGCGGCGTGTCGGAACGCTGCGCGACGCGTCGCTTCGGGCAGATGCAGATACATGACGATCACGAGGTCGAAGCTCTCGGGCGCCGCCGTGTACTCGGTGACATCAGCGAGCTCCCAATGCACCGACACGCCGCGTGCGTCGGCGAGTCGGCGTGCTTTGTTGAGGCCAACGTTCGAGAAGTCGACGCCGGTCACGTCCCAGCCGCGTTCGGCGAGCCACACGGCGTTGCGGCCTTCGCCGCACGCGAGGTCGAGCGCTCGCCCCGCAGACAACGTCTCGACTTCGGCGACGAGGAATCGATTCGGCTCAGCCGACCACACGAGGCCATCACCGGCGTATCGCTCGTCCCAAACGTTGGCGTCCACGACCGCCCCCCTAACGCGCGAGTTTCATGAACATGCGCTCGACGGTCTCGAGCGGATAGCCGTCGGCCTCGGCCTTCTCGGGGTTCTCGATGCAGTAGGTCAGTCCGGCAGCGATGATCTTGAAGCCGGCTTGTTCGAGCGCCTTGGTGGCGGCGGAGAGTTGGGTGACGACTTCGCGGCACTCGCGCCCTTCGGCGAGCATGCGCTCGACCGCCTGCACCTGGCCGGCCGCCCGCCGCAGGCGCTTGCGGACATCATCGACGACATCGTTCGGGAGCTCCATCGCGTCCTCCTCGGGAGAGTTCGAGTGTATACCCCCAGGGGTAGACGATAATACCCCCTAGGGTATAGGATGGTGGCAATGGTCCGAGGATGCCTCACCTTCCTCGTCTCCCGTCTCCGCCTCGCATAGGAGCGTCCGCAATGAGCGCGACCCACGCCATCGTCGCCGCCGAGCACGTTCCGTCGGAGCCGCCCGACCCGAAGGCGCTGTTCTCGCGCCTCGCCGCGTTTTCCGCTCGGCATCGCCGCGGTGTCATCGCAGTGTGGACGCTGGTTGCGTTCGCGGCCGCGCCGCTCGCACTGACCCTGACCGGCGCGCTGTCGGGTGCCGGGTGGGAAGCGCAGGGCTCGACCGCACAACGAGTTCGTGACGAAATCCGCCGCGACTTCCCGCAACTCGGCGCGGAAGCTCCCGTCGTCGTCTACCACCAGCAGACGCCGATCGCGGCAGACCCGGCACCACTGAATCGGCTCGTCGCGCAGTTGCAGCACGCGCCGCATGCGCGCGCCGTCCCGAATCCGCTCGCGCTTCCCGCGAGTGCGGGACTCATCTCGCGTGACGGCCACACGGCGCTGATTCCCGTCGACCAGGTCGTGAAGAACGACGCCGGCCGTCCGGTGGCGGCGGGCGAGCTCGGCTCCTACGTCGGGAAACTCACCCTCACCTCGGGCGCGCGCGCCAAGGTGACCGGCGAATGGCCCGTGTGGAGCGACTTCAACAAGATCAACGCCGAAGCACTGCACAAGGCCGAACTGGTGAGCGGACTGCCCACGTTGATCCTGCTGTTCGTGGCGTTCGGCATGCTCCTCGCGGCGGGTTTGCCGCTGATCCTCGCGTTGGCCGGGATCGCAGTGGGATTCGCGCTCTTACACGTGCTCGGTTGGTTCATGCCGATGTCGGTGTGGTCCATGAACTTCTCCATGATGATCGGCCTCGCGGTCGGCATCGACTACAGCCTGTTCATCGTCAGCCGCTACCGAGAAGAACGCGTCGAAGGCAAGGACGCTTTCACCGCGATCGAGAACACGATGTCGACCGCGGGGAAGGCCGTATTCCTCTCGGCGTTGACGGTCGTGATGGCGCTCGCGGCTGTCTTCCTCGTGCCAGTCATGGTCTTCCGTTCCATGGCCCTCGGCATGATCCTGTCGGTCGTCGCAGTTGCGCTCGCGTCCCTCACGCTCCTGCCGGCGCTCCTCGTCGCGCTGGGCGACCGCGTCCTCGTCCGGAAGAACACCGAAGACGCCGACATCACCGCCGAGTCCCGCTGGCAACGTTGGACCGGGATCGCGCTGCGCCGCCCGGCCGCGGTGCTGGCGATCGGGCTCGTGGTCATAGGCGCACTGATCGTCCCAGCATTCGGCATGCACCTGGGCATGCCCGGCGCGAAAGTCGTCGACAAGGGCAACACCAGCCGCGACGGCTACGACATGCTCGTCTCCGCCTTCGGTCCCGGCGCGGCCGCACCGGCATTCGTCACTACGGCCGCGGCGGAAGCCCCCACTGTCGTGCGGATCGCGACCACAGTCCTCGGAGTCGTCGACGCACGCGTCGTCACCGCGCCAGCGGCAACCGGTCGCGTCGTCGTGCGGGTCACGGGTTCGACCGCCGTCGACGATTCGCACACCGCGACACTGGTCAACACTTTACGTTCCCGGATCTCGAGCGCCGTGCCGACCGCGCAGGTCGGCGGACCCGCTGCACAGAACCGCGACCTCACCGCAGTGCTCGTCGGACGCGCGCCCTACGCCATCGGCCTCATTCTCATCGTCGCATTCCTGCTGCTGCTCATCGTCTTCCGCAGCCTCGTCATCGCGCTCACGTCGATCCTGATGAACCTCCTCACCGTCGGCGCGGCGTTCGGCTTCGCGACACTCGTGTTTCAACACGGCTTCGGTACTGGTCTGCTCGGGATCCAGCACCAGCCGTTCGTCGATGCATGGGCACCACTGTTCTTCTTCGCACTGCTCTTCGGGCTCTCGATGGACTACCAGTTGTTCCTGCTCGCCGCGATCCGAGAACGCTACGAAGCCACCGGCGACACCAAACGGGCGATCGGCGAGGGCATCGCCCGCACCGGCCGGCCGATCACCAACGCCGCGCTCATCATGATCATCGTGTTCATCGCATTCGGTGTCACCGGACCGATCCCACCCACCGAGCTCGGCCTCACCCTCGCAATGGCCGTACTCCTCGACGCGACCGTCGTCCGAGTGATGCTCGTCCCCGCCACGATGGCGCTCATCGGCGATCGCAACTGGTACTTACCGAAATGGCTCGAACGCGTCCTCCCGCACGTGCACTTCAGCCACTGACGACCAAGAACAGGAGCCCCCACCATGCCTGCAACCACGCACGACACCTCGCCCGGAGCGATTACTTCAACCGCCCGGACCTCATGGCCGCTCGAACGCGTCCTCTTCGCACTCGCAGGAACCATGACCCTGCTCAGCGCGCTCCTCGCCGCAACCGTCAGCCCCTGGTTCCTCCTCCTCACCACATTCGTCGGGATCAACCAATGGTTCTACGTCCGCTTCGGGAACTGCCCGGCATCGCTCGTCCTCGGCCGAATCGGTATGTCGCGAACATGCCGCTGGTGACCGCCGCCTCGCGCGCAATGGCGCACGCTGCTCTGCCCGATCGGTCGCATGTCGTTCCGATCGGAAGGACCGGCAAGGCCGTTGGTCCATGGTTGCCGACGACGGCGTCAGTCAACCTCGCAGGAGGGAGGTAATCGCAATGATGACGAGATGGCATGACGGCTGGGGTTCCGGGGCCCGGGCAGGGTGCTTCGATCATTCGCCAGGCGGGCTGGGGCACGGTCGCGTACATCGCGGTGTTCGCGTTCATGGTCGCGGTCTGGTTGGCAGCGGGCGTCGTTTCTCGCCTCGCGCAAGCGCGTCATCACAGTGCTCGATCGGTGGGGACATTGGATCGTTCCGCTGGTCTTCATCGCGATCGGCACATTGCTCCTCACCAGCGCGGTCTCCAAGTCAACGAGTACCTCGCACGGGCCGCTCAGTTGGTCGCGGTGGTGAGCCAGGCACCGGTGCCGAGGCGGACGCCAATGCCGGGTTCGTAGTGCTCGGTCAGTGCGGCGCGAACCGCGTCGATCGCGCGGATGCGCGCTTCTGGTTCGGCGGAGTCGAGCAATGCCCGGGCGATGCCGGTACCAAGCAGGTAGTCGAGTGACTCGTCGACTGTGCCCCCGCCTCCCAACGTGATCGTCGGGCCGAGCGGATCGATCTGAACGTTGCGGAAGCCCGCGCGTGCGAGCAGTTCGCTGATCGAATCGGGTTTCGAGAGGGAGAACATGCCGGGACCGCCATCGCCCGCAAGATCAGGGAGCGCGACGTGTTGCGCGGCCGCGAGCCCGGGCACGAGCAGCCACTCGTTGGCCTCGAGTCCCTGCCAGGACACGAACGCGACGCGGCCGCCCACAGCCAGCGATCTGCGCACGTTCGTGAACGCAGCAACGGGGTCGTCGAAGAACATCACGCCGAATCGGCTGATCACAATGTCGAAGGAGCCCGCCTCGAAGTGATGCGTCTGGGCGTCGGCAACGACGAAGTCGACGTTCGTTCTCCCCGCATCCGCCGCCCGCTGCCGAGCGACATTCAGCATCGGTTGCGACAAGTCGACGCCGGTCGCTCGCAATGCATGTTGCGCCAAAGTGATGGTCGTCACGCCACAACCGCAACCGATGTCGAGCACTCGGTCAACGTCGGAGGATTGCACTTGTTCGAGGAGCGCGTACGCGAACGGTGCGAGCTGTCGGTCGTAACGATCTGCGTGTTCGACCCAGTGACTCGATTCTGCGCCGTTCCAGTGTTCGGCCTGTTGTTGGTTCACGCTCATGTGTGGTCCCTTCGCGGTTCGGCCCGCGCAGGTTCGGTCACGGCACCCACGCGGATCTCCTCGATCAACGCGGCAAGAGCCGCGTCGCCGCTGTCGTCGGCGTACCGGGCGAGTGCGGCGCCAAGCGCGTCGGTGACGAGCGAAGCGACCGCCTGGGCGATCAACGGGCGTGCTCGTCTGGCGAAGGCGGCCGGGTCCTCCACCTTCGGCGAGTTCCAGATCTCGGTGACGAACAGTTCTGTCAGCACATCGGCCTGGCCTTGTGCCAAGGCTCGAAGTTGTCGCACCGCAGCGAGTCCGGCGTCGAGTGCGACGCCGGCGTTGGTGACGTCTGCGACGATCGCGAGCAGCGACTCTGATCGGACCAACCAGCGATCCTCTCCGGCCGCGACGAGCAGCCCCGCGTCGGCTGCGGCGCCGCGGGCCTCGCCGTCACTTAGCGCGGGGAGTCGCTCAGCGAGCTGTCGGCTCGACAGAGCAGCTGGCGTCTCGTCGAGCGCGCCGCCGCCGATCAGCTCGTGCAAGGACCGGCCCTGATCCCACGCGTCGAAGAGATCGTGGATCCCGGCGAGTGAGTAGCCGCGTGCTTGAAGCCGACCGATCAGCTCGAGGCGACGGCGGTGCTCTTCGGTGTAGCGGCCGACCCGGCCGACCTTGGCTGGAGGGGGTAGCAGGCCGAGGGTGCGGTACTCGCGGATCGTGCGCGTCGGCACCTCCGTGAGCCGGGCCAGGTCGTCGATCGACCAGTCGCTCCTAGACATTGCCGGTGATTACCGTTACGGTCACAGCCGTGAGTATTGCGGAGCCGCGAGACAACGTCAACCCCGGCGAGCTCGCCCGAGTTCTCGAGCGGCTGCGGGAGCTCGACTCGCCGAACCTCGATCTCGCCGGCCGTCCCGAGCGGCTGAGCGGCGGCTTTTGGGCCGAGATGTGGGTCCTGTCACTGCGCAACCACGGGCCGGCCGTGCCCAATCGAGTCGTGCTCCGACTCTCGCCCGACGCCGACCTCGCCACGTGGGAAACGATCGTGCAGCGCGGCGTCGCCGACCAGGGATATCCGACCCCACGAATCATCACCTCCGCGCCGGCCACGCCGAGCAGCCGGTTTTGGTCGGTCATGGAACACGCGCCCGGCCAACCGCTCCTCGGCGGGTTTTCCGGCATCACCGCGCTCGGCCGCCTGCCAACGCTCGCCCGGTCGCTCCCCGATCGGCTCGCCCAGGTCGCCGCTCGACTCCACGCGCTCGACGCGTCCCCGATCGAACACGAGCTCGCCGAGACAACCGGACGGCAGCTCGGCGTTGGCGGGCTTCTTGAGCACTACGCGACAACCGCGTCGCAGCTCGACGACGAACTGCTGACGCGGGCCGTCGACCTGCTGCGCGCGGACCGCATCGAGTCCCCGCGACCCGTCATCTGCCACGGGGACCTCCACCCCTTCAACGTGCTGGCCGACCACGACGAGCTCACCGTTCTCGACTGGACCGCAGCGCAGATCGCCGACCCGACCTACGACGTCGCCTTCACCGCATTGCTCATCGCGCACCCGCCGCTCCAAGCACCGAATGCGATCCAAATGGTCATCCGCACCGCCGCACGCGCACTGTCCCGGCGGTTCATCCGTTCCTACACCAAGGCCGCCGCCAATCCCGTCGACGCCGCACAACTCCAATGGCACACCCGCCTCCATACCGTGCGCATCCTGACCGACCTCGGGTCCTGGCACGCCCGCGGAACCATCGACGAACACCGCGGCCACCCCTGGCTCGCAATGGAACCAGCACTTCGGTACTCGATCGCTCTCTCCAACGAAAGACGCTGATCGCGACGAGGCTCAGTCGTTATCGGAGGACTGGCCGGCGTCGCAGATACAGAACTCATTGCCTTCGGGATCTTCCATCAGGAACCACGTCGAGCCATGCTCACGGCACGGTGCACTGTCGAGTCGGGTTGCACCGAGCGCGACAAGACGCGCAGACTCGGCGGCGATGTCCGGGGTCTCGATGTCGAGGTGCATGCGGTTCTTCACCGACTTCGGTTCGGCGACCTGCTGAAGCAGCAGCTTCGGCCCATCACCGCTCTGCGGGAAGAGCGCGACGTAGCTACCGGCACGGCCGGCGTTCACGTAGCCGAGCGCCGCGGTCCAGAACTCGGCGAGCCGTTCGGCATCGACGCAATCGAGAACGAGCCCGAAGCGGGTCGTCATAGAGTCACTCATCGCTCACGTCCCAACGGGTCGGTGGATCGCCAGCACGCCGAACGCGCCGAAGCCGGCGAAGGCTCGGCTGCCGATGCGTTCGACGGCCGGGCCCCAGCGTCGCGCGCCAGGGAGCGAGCGCGGTGAGAACAGCCCTGCTCGCCACGTCGTTGAACCGTGCGCGCTACCGATGCGCAAGAGAGCGTCGCGGTCGAGGAACCGAGCCCCGGTCCACGGCGGCCCGTCGAACTGCTGCCGGTTCCACCAGCCCCACGGGCTGCGACGGTTGAGCGATCCCACGACCACGAAACGTGAGACGGCCGGTCCCGCAGCCGGCATCGCATACCCGCAGCCCGGTCACGGCCGGCAGCGATGCGAGAAGGAGACGGTGCTCGACCTCCATTGCGTACGCGCCCCACGGTCGGTCGAACCAAGCGTCGTACGCCGCTGCGTCCGCGGTCCACCGCGACGCCGGTTGGGTCATCGTGGCCATCGAATCAGCGTTCGATCGGGTGGGTTTCGTACATGCGGACGGCGACGACGAGGCCGGACAGCGCAGTGAGCGCGGCGACGCTCCAGATCGCGGTTGCGATCCCGAGGGTGTCGGCGATGACGCCGGCGAGAATCGCGCCGACGGCGAAGCCGCCGTCACGCCAGAGCCGGTAGATCCCCACCGCGGATGCGCGCCAGCGTGGGTGTGCGACGTCGCCGATCGCGGCGAGGAGCGTCGGGTAGACCATCGCAGTGCCGACGCCGAGAACGAGCGCACCGAGTGCCCACCGAGCAAATCCAGTGGTGGCTGCGATCCAGCCGATCGCGACGGCTTGGGTGAACATCCCTCCGGCGATGAGCCACTTGCGGCCGACGCGGTCGGAGAGGCCGCCGGTGATGAGCTGTCCGAGTCCCCATACGGCGGGGTAGAGCGCGGCGAGCACGCCGACGCGGGCGATAGAGAGCCCGGCGCGCGCGAAGTAGATCGGAAAGATGCCCCAGGCGAGGCCGTCGTTGAGGTTGTTGACGAGGCCCGCCTGGCTGCACGACGACAGCGCGCGCTCGCGGAAGCTCGTCAGCATGAACACTTGGCGGGTCGACAGCATCCCTGCGGCGGAGTCGTGGGTCGATTCCTCGTGTCGTGCATGGCCATGGGTCTCGCGGACGAACAGCGTCGACAGGGTGAGGCCGAGGCCCGCATACGCGAGGCCGAGGAAGAACGGCTCCGGACGCAAGCCGGCGTGCTGTGCGATGAAGCCCGTGGCGAGCGCGGTCACGGCTACGGCTCCATAGCCGGCGGCTTCGTTGAGACCCATCGCGAACCCGCGGCGCTCGGGTCCGACGAGGTCGATCTTCATGATGACGGTCATCGACCATGTGAGGCCCTGGTTCACGCCGAGCAACACGTTGGCGAACACGATCCAGCTCCAGCTCGGTGCCCAGATCAACAGCAGCGGCACCGGGAGGCCAACGATCCAGCCGGCGACGAGGACCGGTTTGCGGCCGACGCGGTCGGAGAGCGTGCCTGCGAAGAAGTTGGTGATCGCCTTGACGACACCGAACGCGGCGATGAACGTCAGCGTGGCGGTGAAGGCCGTGAGGTGGAACGTGCGCACCGCGAGCAGTGGGAGCACGGTGCGTTCCTGACCGATCATCCCGCCGACGAGCGCGTTGACGCCCACGAGCAGCGAGAACTGCGCGACGTTCTCGCGCAGGCCCAGACGAATGGGCTTCGCCGAATCGTGCGCGCGGATCGTCACACGAGGCCGAGGCCGGTGGCGGCCGCCCAGTCCTCGGGACCGCCCGCCAGCACGGACACCGCAGTCCGTCCGCAGGCAGTGAGCATTGATGCCGCGGTCATGGCGCGTTCGCCGTGCCCACACATCATGGTGACGGGTCCCTCCGGTACCGCGTCGAGCGTGTCGGGGAGGCTACCGAGCTCGACGTTCACCGCTCCCGGAACGTGGCCAGCGACGTATTCGTTGCGTTGGCGGACGTCGACGACGTTGGGTGCGAGCGCCTCGGGTCCGACGATCTCGATCGACGCGTCGGGAAGGTCGGCTACGCGCCACGCGCTCATGCCGCCGCCGAGCTCTCCGGCGAGGTGTTCGTAGCCGACGCTCAGGCACTGACGCACGACTTCGGAACGATCCTGATCGTCACCCAGGACGAAGAGAAGCGGCCGGTCGGGTTCGACGAGCCAGCCCAGCCAACTCTCGAACACGGGCCGGAGCTCGATCGACAACGCGCCCGGAATGTGACCGGCTGCGAATGCTTCGATCGAACGGGCGTCGACAAGTAAGGCGCCGGCGGCGATCACCTCGCGGAGCTGTTCGACGCTGACGCGGCCGAGCGTAGGAAGCGTCCGGTAGAGGCGCGGACCGCGCCGGTTCACCTCTGGTAGACGCGAGAAGTACGTCGGGAATGACCCGAACCCTGCGAGGAGCCGCTCGACGAAGCTGTCCTCGTCGGGTAGGGCGAGCATCGGGTTGGTCGCACGCTCACGCCCGATCGTCGTGGTGCGCTCCGACGCTCCGGGCGCGGAGCAGAACGACCCGGCGCCGTGGGTCGGATACACGGCCAGGTCGTCGGGCAGCGTGAGGATCTCGTCGCGCAACGCTCGGTAGAGCTGTCGGGCGAGCTCCTCGCGCGGCTCGGGCCCGAGCAGGTCGGTTCGTCCGACGGTGCCCACCATCAACGAACCGCCGCTGAACAAGGCGGTAGGGCGATCGTTCTCGCACACGAGGTACGCGAGATGGTCGGGGGTATGACCCGGCGTCGCGATCGCGCGCACCACGAGTCCGGCACGCAGTTCGATCTCGTCGCCGGCAGCGACGTCTCGATGCGCGACCTCCAGGTGTGCGCCCTTCGAGGCGAGGAACTGGGCGCCCTGCGCCGCGAGCTCGGGGCTTCCCGATACGTAGTCGGCATGTGAGTGCGTATCGGCGGTATACGCGATATTTAGACCGCGGGCGCGAGCTTCGGCGATGTGCCGGTCGGGAATCCGGGGAGGATCGACGACGAGCGCGCGACCGTCGCCGAGGTCGACGAGGTAGGACGAATGACCGAGGCCCTCGTCGACGAACGTCACGATCTGCGTCATGCGTCGTGCACGGTTGTCGCAACCGACGCGAGGGCACGCAGCGACGCGGGCAGTTCCTTTCGTTGCAGCTGCCAGGCTCGCACCTTCGCCAGCAGCACGCGCCGCCAGAACGTCGCCGGATGCAGCGCACACGAGACGGTCACTTCACAGCCCCGCGGAGCTTCGACAACCTGCCACGACCAGTCCGCGTAGGAGGCGTTCCCGTCGTCGGTTTGCGAGCGGTACGCAAAGCGTCGCGTTTGCGGATCGATGTCGACGACTGTCGAGCGACTCGGCCACGACTGCCCGAGCGCGGAGAGCTGGACCACCCACTCGGCACCCGGTCGCAGCATGTCTGGCGCCTCAACGACACGGACGATCGCGCCGTTCCATTCGGGCAGACGCTCCGGCGCGGTGATCAGCCCGAAGACGTCGTCGGCTGGGGCGGCGACAAACAGGGTCGCGAATTGTTCGCGCACGAGAACCTCCCGTCGTAAGGCTTGCTCGAGTGTTCTGTCTCGCAGCGGCACCGTCAAGTATTTGTTTGAATACTTGACAATAGAGTTTCGGGGGCGGACTATGCCCCTATGGGTGACCGTGCCGCCAAAGAGGAGCTCTTCGACGCATTCGCCGCGGTCGCGAAGGCGCTGGCCAGCGGCCGGCGGGCCGAGCTCGTCGATGTCCTTGCCCAGGGTGAGCGATCGGTGGAAGAGCTCGCCGGGGAGATCGGTCAGAGCGTCGCGAACACGTCCCATCACCTGCGCGCCCTTGCACAGTCAGGTCTTGTGCGTACTCGACGGGACGGCACTCGCATCTACTACGCGCTCGCGAGCGAGCGCGTAGGTGAGCTGTGGGCGGCGCTGCGCGACGTCGCCGCTGAGCACGTCGCCGGGATCGACCGGCTCGCGGTCGCATATCTCGGCGATCACGACGGAGCCGAGCCGATGACTCGTGACGAGCTCACGCGCCGGCTCCGGCGCCGTGACGTGCTCGTCATCGACGTGCGCCCAGAAGCCGAGTACGACGCGGGTCACATCCCGGGCGCCAAGTCGCTCCCGCCTTCCGAGGTCCGCAAACGGCTACGCGAGCTACCGAAGAACGTGGACATCGTCGCGTACTGCCGAGGGCCCTTCTGCGTCTATGCCGACGACGCGGTGCGCCTGTTGCGTCGACGCGGCGTGCGCGCGCGTCGGCTCGAGGACGGGTTCCCAGAATGGAGACGTGCAGGGCTGGCGGTCGCAGTGGGAGAGGGAGCCTGACATGGAGAGCGATCTTCTCGTCGATCCCGAGGCTCTGCGGGAACAGGTGCGCGAGAAGTACCGCGAGGTCGCGACCGACCCGCACGCCACGTACCACTTCCACACTGGCCGTCCGCTCGCGGCACGCCTCGGCTACGACCCGGCGATCGTCGACGCCCTTCCCGACCGTGCAGTCGAGTCGTTCGCCGGAGTCGGCAACCCCTTCTCGCTCCGAGCGCTCCTTGCGGACGAGCGCGTCGTGGACATCGGTTCCGGTGCCGGCTTCGACTCCTTCGTCGCCGCCACCCTCGTCGGCCCCGAGGGCTATGTCGTCGGCGTCGACATGACTCCGGAAATGCTGAGCAAGTCGCGAGCGACTGCCGCAGCGCTCGGTGCCGATCATGTCGACTTCCGCGAGGGCCTCGCCGAAGCCCTCCCCGTCGATGACGCCTGGGCCGACGTCGTCATCTCCAACGGCGCGATCAACCTCTGCGCTGACAAACGTTCCGCGTTCGACGAGATCCGCCGCGTGCTACGACCCGGTGGAACCCTGCAATTCGCCGACATTGCCAACGGTCGACCGGTGCCACCGGAGGCGCTGCGCGACATCGATCTGTGGACCGGCTGAATTGCCGGCGGGCTGCCCCGTGCGGGCTGGCAACAGATGCTCGAACAAGCCGGCTTCGTCGACGTCCAGATCGGTCCGCCGGTCGACACGTTCGGCGGCGCTTCCGGCGAAGCCAAAGCGCGAGCCTTCGAAGTGTTCGGCTACGCGTTCCTCACCCGAAGACCGTGACGAGCCCCACGACGGAGATCCCGTGGTTAAGACAGAAGGAGTGTGAGATGGCAGCAGACGACAAAGTCGTCATCGGATTGACGCACGGCCTCGACGACCCGGAAAGCGTGCTGATCGCCTACTTGCTGGGCGTCGAAGCACTGCGCAAGGACAAGCAGGTCGTGATGTGGCTCACCAAAGACGGAGTCCACGTCGCAACGCCCGGATTCGCAGCACGGATCGAGGTTCCCGGCGCGCCGTCGGTGCCCGACCTGCACACTGAATACGCCGAGCGCGGCGGCCGGTTCTTCGCCTGCCCGGTCTGCGTCAAGACCCGCAACCTCGACGGTGCCGAACTCGTCGAAGGCGCTGAAGTCAAGGGCGCACCCTCCCTCTACGAGTTCACCGAAGGCGGCGCGCTCACCTTCAACTACTGACCAACTCGATAGCACCCGATCGGCCATGACCGGCGGCCGCTCGGTAGTGGCTCAGTTCTGAGCTGGGGTTTAGCAGCAGGTGTCGCCGCGCCAAGCCTCGCGGCCTTCGGTGATCGCGACGTAGGCGATGACGAGAGCGGCGAGCGGGTCGGCCCACCACCAGCCAAACGCGGCATTCGCGGCGAGCCCCGCGAGCGTTGTCGCGGAGAGGTAGGCGCAGAGCCGGGTCTGGGTGGAGTCAGCGACAAGGCTCCGGCTCCCGATCCGTTGCCCGACGCGACGCTTCACGATCGCGAGGGCGGGCATCGCGACGAGTGAGACCGCGGTGAGGATGATCCCGACCCTGGACGCGTGTGGTTCAGAGCGGGTCGCGAGGTCGTACAACGAGGAGACGGTGACGTATGCGGCGAGCGCGAAGAAGCTGCCGCCGATCAGCCGGAGGGCGCGCTTTTCGCGTTCCTCCGCGATCCCAAAGAACTGCCAGAGCACGACCAGCGCCGCCGAGACTTCCACGACCGAATCGAGCCCGAATCCGACGAGCGCAACCGAACCCGCTGCGGCGCCACCCGCGATCGCGACGACAGCCTCGATCGCGTTCCAGCCAACCGTGAGCGATTCCAGACGGATCGCGAGGCGTCGTTCAGCGGTGAGCACCCGCCCACTATGCACGATTGGTCACTCGAGCACTGCGTACAGGACAGGGGGCGAGGACGAACAGGTCTGCTGTCACACCGTGTCTGCCGAGGCCAACGCGCTGCGACGGTGCGCGATCAGGCACTTGCGCGCACCCAGTCAGTGACCTTCGGCCCTACGCAATGGGTGGGTACGCGGCCAATCCTGGTTGTGGTGGTCGGCAACCTCGGAGGTCAGGGCCGTGATGCACTACGGAGACGGCGGCATCGGCTGGGGTGGCTGGATCGTCATGGTGGCGATGATGGTCGTGTTCTGGGGCGCGATTGCGTGGGTGGTCGTGACGCTCATCCGACAGAGCGGCTCGCGTTCGCAACCCGGGCCGACGGGTGCGGAGCCGATGCGGATCCTCGACGAGCGGTTCGCTCGCGGCGAAATCGACGAGGTCGAGTATCAACGTCGCCGTGAACTTCTCCAAGGAGGAGCATGACCACGTCGCTGGCAGCAACGCCTCGACGACGCGTCGTCGCATTGGCGGTGGTCGTGGTCTCGGTCCTCGCGGTTGGGTCGGCCACACTCATCGCGGCCGTCGTGAACCGCAGGACGACGCTTCACAACCGTGCCTTCGGCGTCGTGACGTGCGCGGCTCCGCAACTTCCGGGCAAGACGGTGAACGTGACCTTGTCCGATCGTGGCGACGCCATGATGGGACGCGCCCCGATGATGGTGACGATGCGAGCCAACCCGAGCACGGTCACCAGCGGACCGGTCTCGTTCGTCGTTCACAACCAGGGTGCCTTGGCTCACGAACTGGTCATCCTTTCGCTGCCCGCCGACGGTCCTGGGACCCGCCCGACCGGGCCTGACGGCAAGATCGACGAATCGCAGAGTCTCGGTGAAGCATCCAAGGCCTGCGCCCAGGGAGTAGGCGACGGAATCGCTCCCGGAACCACCGGCTGGCTCACGGTCAGCTTGAAGTCCGGCCGCTACGAACTCGTCTGCGACGAGCCCTGGCACTACGCCGCCGGCATGTTCGACGTGCTCACCGTCGGCTGACACCGCACCGGCCGCGCCGCGGCGATCAACGTTCAGGCCCCGTGTTGTCATCTGCACACCTGTTCAGATATCATCATGACGTGCCGAGCCGGAAGCGAGCCTTGCGACATTCCCATGCGCGCGGCACCAGCCGGGATGAGCACCTCGGCGTGATCGCAGACCTCTTCGGGATGCTCGCGGATCGCACCCGCCTCCGACTCCTGATCCAACTCGCCGAGAGCGACGAGGCGTGTGTCGGTGACCTCGCTGGCGGTGCGCAGATCAGTGAGTCCGCGGTGTCTCATGCGCTGCGGCTTCTGCGCGCGCACGGTGTCGTCGACATGCGTCGCGATGGCCGCTTCGCCTACTACTCGCTCGCCGATGAACACGTCCGCGTCCTGCTCGACGCGACCATCGCCCACTTCGACACCCAACACGCGTGAGCACCGACGCGCCCCACCATCACGGCCACGACGATCACGGTCACGACCTCGACCATCACGGCGACCATGCGCACGAGCATCCAAGCGGTCTCAAGGGGATCGTGTCGGGGATCTTCGCCCCGCACAGCCACGACGCGGCCGACTCCATCGACACGGCGCTCGAATCGTCTCGACGCGGCATCCGCGCCGTCAAGATCTCCTTCGTCGCACTGCTGATCACCTCGGCGCTGCAACTCGCCGTCATCGTCATCTCAGGATCGATCGCTCTCGTCGCCGACACCATCCACAACTTCAGCGACGCGCTCACGGCCATCCCGCTGTTCATCGCCTTCCGACTCGCGCGTCGACCTCCCACGCGGCGGTACACCTACGGGTACGGACGGGCCGAAGACCTGGCCGGGCTGTTCGTCATCTCCATGATCACGCTCTCGGCGATCATCGCCGCGGTCGAAGCCGTCCGGCGCCTCGTCTCACCGCACGCCGTCACTCATCTCGGTTTCGTCGCGGCCGCCGGCGTCGTCGGTTTCGTCGGCAATGAACTCGTCGCCCTCTACCGCATCCGGGAAGGCAACGCGATCGGTTCCGCCGCGCTCGTCGCCGACGGATACCACGCCCGCACCGACGGGTTCACCTCGCTCGCTGTCGTGGTCGGCGCGATCGGTGTCCGGGCCGGATTTGCGCGGGCCGACGCGATCGCGGGTCTGGTCATCTCCGTCGCGATCATCGCGGTGCTGCGCGTCGCAGTGGTCGAGGTGTTCCGCCGCCTCATGAATGGCGTCGACCCCAAGCTCGTCGATCGCATCGAGCACGCAGCCGCCCACGCGACGGGTGTCGCGTCGGTGCACGACGTTCGAGTCCGCTGGGAAGGACATCGCCTCCAGGCCGAACTCGCCATCAGTGTCGACCCGGCACTCAACGTCGCCGAGGCCCACGAGATCGCGCACGGCGTCGAACACGAGCTCCTGCATCAGATCTCGCATCTTGACGCCGCCGCGGTCCACGTCGAGCCCGACGGTCCCGCGCGCGACGCCACTCACGGGGTGACCGGCCATCACCATGCCTGACGATCACGCGCCCGGCGCGCATGACGGGCACAGTCATGGCGTCGGCGCGGGAGCGGACCAGCGCTACCTGTAGATCGCGATGCACCCAAGGTGCATGTGTGCGCGCACTGCTAGCGAGTGTCGCCGTTCGCCTGCTACCAGTCCCCGATGGTGAAGCCTGTCGAGCCAGTCGGTGTCTCCGTCGTGACCTCGACGTGGCGGACGTGCGCCATGCGCGGGCCGCGATGGCACCACGACAGCATCTGCTCGACGAGTGGCGCGAGCCTTCGAACACTGCCCCGACGGACCCGTCGGCGAGATTGCGCGCCGTACCGGCAACGCCGAGGGCGCGCGCCTCGCGACGGCACGACTCACGGAACCCCACTCCTTGCACGCGCCCGACGATGCGGGCTCGGCGACGGATCGACTGACCTGTCGTCGCCATGCGGAACGATTCTTCTCCGCTGGGTTCCTCGAGGCGTCAGCGCGGCCATCGACCACCGGTCGCGTCCGCTGCGGAATCGTGACGACCGGCGATTCAGTCGTTTCCGAGTAGGCGTTGGAGCGCGCGTCGGGGTACGACGAGGCGGCGGCCGAGGCGGATGGTGGGGAGCTCGCCGGTGCGGGCGAGTTCGTAGGCGAGGGTTCGGCCGATGCCGAGCGTGTCGGCGGCTTCGGTGATCGACATCGTCGACGCCGGCGTCTTCGTGCGGATCGGATTGGTCGTCATCGCGGGTCTCCTGTCTTCCTTGTCATCGTGTCGGCGTGTGAGCGAGGGCCCGCGATTCAGAACCAGCTTCCGATTCCGATCGCAGGCGCCCGTACACCTCTTCGGTGAACGCGTTTCCGTTGGGTGTCGCCCTCTGTGTGCTCAAAAAAGAGTGCGATCGGAACCGATTTCTGGTTCCGATCGCGCCGGCCGGTTCGCACACAGAGGAGGGGTCGCGAACGTCGGACGCGTTTGCGGTCGCGGAACGGTCACTCGGTCAGAAGGAGAAGCGTGATGGAACAGTCATCGGAACGGGCCGACGCCAGGTCGCGCGGCAGCCGATTCTGCGCGGTCGGGCGTGCCGTTGGTGAGTGTTCGGATGGTGAGCACAGACTGGCATCAGCGATGCTCGGCCCGATTGGTGGGTTCTTTGGTGGGGTCGCGGAGAGGCCGCCATGTTGAACGTGAAGGTCCTCACCGGCGCGAACGTCGAGGCCTATTACGCCGAGGCGGTCGTGTCGGGTGTCGAGGACTACTACCTCGGAACCGACGCGCCCGCGTCGCACAGCGTCGACGGGCCGATCTTCGGCTGCATCGAGATGAGCTGCCGGCGGCCGCCCGTCGCGGGGTCACGACCGACGTCGACGACGTAGCTCCACGTCTTGACCCGTCGGTGTACGTGTCCCCGCATGCCGTCGAGGACGTTCGCAACGCGTGAGCAAGTGGGCAATTTGTCCACTTGCGATGTCGGGCCTTCGAACCGGACGCTTGCCGTTTATGCTGGTCAGAGTGCCCGGGGAGGGACTCGAACCCCCACGCCGTCATGGACGGCCAGCGGGTTTAAGCCGCGCCTTGGACGTCCATCGCGTGCCGCATTATGCCGCTGACCTGGACTTTCTTTGCGGTGTTCGTTCGGCGCGACCGCCGAAAAGTGCCCTGTTTCGCTGCGTGCGTTAGCAAGGCGTTAGCAAAACGGCCCGCCGAGAGCGGGGGCCTGCTTCACGCGGGTGGCCGGCCAAGGTGTTCCGCAACGAACGCCTGTAGCTCGCGGTCGGGGCTGACGTGTCGACCGTAGAGCGGACCACATGGGGTCTGGGCGAGCGAGAGCGACAGCTCGATGAGGTCAGCCTCGTTCGTCGGCGGAGGCGCGTAGCTCGCGAGGAACGTGAACTCGTTCATGATGCCGACGACGCTGCGACTCGCGGTCTTCGCTACTTGGTGTTCGGTCATCCCCGCGATCTCGTTGTCGACGAACGAGCGCTCGACGGCGTAAGCCTCGAGGATCACGCGCAAGGCGTTCGGGAACCGGTCGACGACAGTGGCCGCAGGCGCCAGCGGCAGGAACACAGGGAGCAGTGTCGACTCGTTCACGAACAACGCGAGCTGCGGTCGCCAGAACAATGCCGTTGCGTACCAAGACCCGAGAGCGTTGGTGGACTGGCGAACCGGCGACGAGGGTTGCTCACGAAGGCGATCGAGGAGCTTCTTGGTCGCGTGAACGACGAACACGAGTCGACCGACCTTAGGGAACCAGCGTGTCGACGCCGAGGGTTGGTGCGTTCGCGAGGTTGGCGTCGAGCGTGAGCAGCGTCGCGCGGAGGTGCTTCGCCATGACGACGTAGAGCGCGTCGGCGACGGTGATGTTGTGGCGAAGGGTCCAGGCCTCCGAGAGCAACGGACGAACCTGAACGCGGTGGGCGGGCGTGGCGAGGAGCCGCGAGAGCGCGATGGACGCTCGTTCCTCGGTGACCTGGCTCGCGAGTTGAAGTCGCCGGATCGTCGCGGCCGTCTCAACATAGAAATGCTCGGGCACCCAAAGCTCGGCGGCTGCGACCGCGCGTTCGACTCGCGCGCCGGTCTCGGACTGCAGTACCCACTCAACGCCTGCCGAAGCGTCGAGAACGACTCGGATCACGCCTCGCCGTGCTCGCGAATCTCGCGAACGATCTCGGCAGCGGAGATGGAAAGATTCACCGGTTCGTCGCCTCGCAGGCTCGCACGCCACGCTTCCACAGCTGCCGGCGAGGTGTCGGTGCTGTCGTCGATCGGAACGATGGTCGGATCGATCTCGAAATCCTCGGTGCGTCTGGCCATGAGGGAATGCTACCGCTGACCTGCGACAGCGACGCTCGGGATCGCCGCGATCATCGCGTCAGGCGGGTGTGAAAGCCGCGCGAGTACGTCCACTTTCGAAGCCGTAGGTCAGGGTCGTCGGGGCGTCGTCACCGAGGTTGCTCCTCTGTGTGCGTGCTGACTTCGGATCAACGGTCTCTTTACTTCCTGAGTTCGAGCGGTTCGGGCGTGTGGCTCCTCAACAGTTCCAGTTCGGGCACCGCGGCGTCGTTGTCGGCTCTTGGAGACATAGCAGGGCACGTCGCTATCGCCGTCTCACCCTGAGAGATCAGGTTCGCGGTTGGACCGGCTGCGACGGCCCAGCGCGACAACGGCCGGTCATCACCATCTCGCTCGTGAAGCCCCCCCCACTCCTATTACGCGAACCCGCCCCGATTGCACGCTCGGCGCTCGATATGCCAGCCGTTGTCGTGGCACGACGGCTCGCAGATCACCTCACGGTTTGCGCGCCGCACGGCTAACGATGTTCGGCGCCGGATGCGATCGTGCGCGAGTCGGGGATCGGATCGAAGAGCTGAGCGACGGTCGTCGCTGCTTGTGCGTCGAGCTCCGGTTGAACGTGGCTGTAGATGTCGAGCGTGATGCCCGTCGTCGCATGCCCGAGCCGCTCGCTGACGACCTTGGGATGAACGCCGGCTTGCAGCGCGAGGGTCGCCCACGTGTGCCGCAGGTCGTGCAGGCGGATCTTCGGCACGCCGGCTCGACGCGCGGCCTGCGTGAACGCGCGTGAAAAGCGATCGGGATGCTGTTCGCTGCCGAGCTGGTTGCAGAACACGAGATCGTTGTCGGTCCATTCCTCACCGGCGGCGACGCGCTCCTCGAGCTGTCGCACGCGGTGCGCCTGGAGAGCCCGAGTCGTCTCGGCGTCGATCGACACCGTCCGACGGGAACGCGCGGTCTTCGGTGCCGACCACACAAGGTCATTGCCGACAACGGACAGCGAACGGTTGACCTGCAACCGGCTCTTCTTCAGATCGACCACGGCCCAACGCAGACCGAGCAACTCACCGCGACGCATGCCCGTCGCAATCAGCAGCCGCCACGCAGCGGCGAGCCGATCACCCTCGACCGACGCGAGGAACGTGCGCGTCTCATCCGGCGTCCAGGTGCGTAGTTCCGCGCGCGGCGGCACTGGCGCCTTCACCAGGGCAGCCACGTTGCGGGTGACCAAACCGAAGCGTTCGGCATCGGCGAGCGAACGACGCAACGCGATGTGCAGGTTGCGTACCGTCTTCGGCGACAGCCCGCCTCCGTACCGGTGCCCTTCGCGTAGCAGTTCTGCGTAGAGCCCCTCGACGTCGAGTGGCTTGAGATCCTGCAGCTTCACATGGCCAAGATGGTCACGGACGCGGTGCAGTCCGTTGCGGTAGTCGCACAGCGTGGAAGGTCGGATCTTGGGCTCGATCGAGATGAGCCATCGGTCGATCCATTCACCGACGGTCTGCGGATCACGGGCGACGAAGCTTCCCGAGCCGACCGCACCGAGCGCGTCGTTGAGCGCCGTCTCGGCCGTCTTCTTGGTCGGGAACCCGCCCTTCGTGTGCTGCCGGCGGCGGCCCGTCGCGGGATCACGGCCGACGTCGACGACGTAGCTCCAGGTCGTGCCCCGTCGGTGTACGTGTCCCCTCATGCCGCGGAGGACGTTAGCAAGGCGTTAGCAAGTGGGCAATTTGTCCGCTTCCGACGTCTGGTCCTCGAACCGGACTCTTGCTATTTAGGCTGGTCAGAGTGCCCGGGGAGGGACTCGAACCCCCACGCCGTCATGGACGGCCAGCGGGTTTAAGCCGCCTGCGTCTGCCATTCCGCCACCCGGGCCGGGAGCGTGAGGCTACGCCGCGGCCGAGTGGGGTGTCTGCGGCCGGCCGAGGACGGCTTCGAGCAGCGTCGTGCGCAGGCGCACCGCGGCTTCACCGTCGAGGCCGTTGGCCTGGACGACGCCTTCGACCATGTCGCGCACGACGTCGACGCGGGGACGGCCGCGCACCCTGACCGCGACGACAGCGCCGCCGGGCAGCTTGCGGATCGTGCGCACCGCGTCGGCGCGCTTCGGCGGGGTGCGGAACGCGGGCACGAGCAACCCGGCGGCGCGTGTGCCGGCCGCGAGCGCGCGGGCGGTCTGGGCGAATCCGACGAGGCTCTGCGACTCCACCGACCCAGCATGCACCAGGGGTGTGACAGCGAAGGCCGGCGACCGGCGAGGCGCGGTCGTTACGGGATCGCCGCCGCGGCGTCGGTCACGAACATCGAGTACGACGGTTTGTGGCTGCCGTCGAAGCGCAGGAGACCGAAGAAGTTGCTCTGATCCGACGTGTCGGTGCCCTTGTCGTCGTACCGGAACCAGCACATCGGCCCCGCCCACGGGTAGCCGGCGAAGAGCCGGTAGCCGGTGTCGAGGATCTGGGCCTGCACGGCCTCCGTGACGTGGTTGGCATTCGGTCCGTTCGTCGGCGCGCCGTACTCGGTGGCCCAGATCTTCAAGGCGCCGTCGCCGTTGGCGACCATCGTCTGGCGCACGCTCAACATGGCCGACCAGCCGCCGGTCCCGTCGTCGGGCGCGAGCAGCGGATACGTGTACGGATGGAAGCTGATCGCATCGAAGCAGCCCTTGGCGCCGTTGGCGTACAGGAGCTGTACGAAGTGCAAGCCGGAGATGTCGCCGTTCTTCTCGGTCGTGCCACCCAGGCCGCCGACGAGCACCGTTGCGTCGGGCGCGACCGCCTTGATCGCGGTGTCGCTCGCGCACAGGAGCGATGTGTAGAACGCGGCATTGGGCACGTTGGTGCTGTCGTTCTGGTTCTCCGAGTTCCCGAGCTCGTACGCCGTCACGCCGAGCGGGTCGTAACGCTGGGCGGCGGCGGCGACGAACGTGGCGAACGTCGACGGATCAGTCGGGTAGTCGTAGCTGGCTCCCGGCTGCGCGCCGGACACGGCCCACGTGGGCGCGCCGATCACCTGCCAGATGATCGCGATGTGGTGCGCATTGGCGCGGGCGACGATGTAATCGGCTTCCGACCAGTTGTAGGTCCCGGCGCCGGCGGGTTGGACGTCGCGCCAGAACATCGTCGTACGGATCCACTGCGCGCCCATGCTCTGCAGGTCGGCCAGCTACGCGTCCAGGTGCGCCGCCGTCGATCTCCAGAACGACGCCCCCTGCGCGACGCCGAGGCGATGCTCGTCGACGATCGTGCCCGTGGCCCCGGAATCGGCGAGCGTCGCGCCCGTCGGGTTGGAGAGGGTGACGGTGAAGTTGCGATCACCCTCGTGCGGCATGCCGCCGACGACCGGAACGGTGATCGTGCCGGTCGTGCTGCCGGCCGCGATCGTCAACGTTCCCGAAGTCGCCGTGTAGTTGTCGGGCTGGGTGGCCGTTCCGTCGGACGTCGCGAAGTCGACCGTCACATCGACACCGCTCACCGCGCTCAACGTCACCGGGAAGGCCGCGTTCGTCGTCGTCCCGGCCGCGCCACCGGGAACCGACGCGTCGCCGATCGACACGCTCGCTGCGGGATCGTCGTCGACGATGGTCGCAGTCGCGTCGGCGTCACCGATCGTGGCGTCGACCGGATCCGCAAGGTGGACGCCGAACGTCTCGTCGATCTCGTGCAGCGTGTCGCCCTTCACCACCACGGCAAACGTGGCGGAGGTCGAGCCCGCGGGGATGGTCACCGTGCCCGTGGTCGCGATGTAGTCGGCCGGCGCGCTCGCGCTCCCGTCGGCCGTCGTGAAGGAGACGCTCGCCGGAAGCCCACTCACGCGCGACGCGGTCACCGTGAACGTCGCAACCGTCGTTCCGGCATCGCCCTCGGGCACCGAGGTGTTGGCGACCGACACGGCCGGCGGATCGTCGTCGTCGTCGATCGTCCCTGTGGCGACGGCACGCGCCAGCGTGACCCCGGGCGGCGGGTTCGCGATGGTGACCGTGAAGGTTTCGTCCCGCTCGTGCAGGGTGTCGCCGACGACCGAGACCGTGACGGTCGCGTCGGTGTCACCGGCGGCAATCGTCACCGAGCCGCTCGCCGGGAGGTAGTCGGCGGGGCTCGTCGCACTGCCGTCGTGCGTGGCGTACTCGACGGCAATCGCGTGGTCGGTCGGCGCGCTGAGCGTGACGTGGAACACGGCCGCGGTCGTCGCGCTGTCACCCTCGGTCACGGTGACGTCGCCGATCGAGACGCCGGGCACGGGATCGTCCTCGACGATCGTGCCGGTCGCGGTCGCCGTGCCGAGCGTCGCGTTCACCGGATTCGAAAGCGCGACCGCAAAGGTCTCGTTGCCTTCGTAGAACGTGTCACCGACCACCACGACGGGGAACGTCGTACTCGTCGCACCGACCGGGATACTGACGGTTCCACTGGTCGCGGTGTAGTCGCCCGGCGCGACGGCCGACCCGTCTGCCGTCTGGAAGTGCACCGTGGTCGTCAGCGCGCTGGCCGCCGATATCGAGACGATGAACGTCATGGTGGTCGTGCCGGTGTCGCCTTCCGACACTGACGCGCCGGCGACCGACACCACCGGTGGCGACTCGTTGTCGAGGATCGTGCCCGTTGCCACGGCGACACCGAGCGTCGCGTTCACGGGTTGCGTCAGCGTGACGGTGAAGGCCTCGTTGCCTTCGTACAGCGGGTCGCCGACGATTGCGACGTTGACCGTCGCGCTGGTCGAACCGGCGGGCACCGTCACCGTCCCGCCCGCCGCCGCATAGTCGCCGGGCGCGACGGCCGAGCCGTTCGCCGTGGCGAAGGTCGCGGTCACCGGCAAGCCGCTCACCGCGGAGATCGAAACCGTGAACGGCATCGGAGTGGTTCCACTGTCGCCTTCCGACTGCGTGGATGAGGCGATCGACACCACCGGCAGCGGATCGTCGTCGACGATGGTGCCCGTCGCGGTCGCCGCGCCCAGCGTCGCGTTCACCGGGCCGGAAAGCGTGAGCGTGAAGGTCTCGTTCTTCTCGTACAGCGTGTCGCCGAGCACCGAGACGGTCACGGTCGCGCTGGTCGAACCGGCCGGGATGGTGACCGAACCGGTCGCCGCCGTGTAGTCGCCGGGCGCGTGGGCGGTGCCGTCGGAGGTGGCGAACGCGACCGTCACCGGCAGGCTGCTGACGGCCGACGCCGTGACCGTGAACTGCGCGGTCGCGGTACCGGTGTTGCCCTCGGTCACCGAGGTGGGCGCGACCGAGACGACGGGCGCGGCATCGTCGTCGACGATCGTGCCCGTCGCGGTCGCGGTGCCGAGCGTGGCTCCGGAAGGGCTCGAGAGCGTGACCGTGAAGGTCTCGTTAGCCTCGTCGACCGTGTCGCCCACCACGAGCACGGTGAACGTCGCGCTGGTCGCGCCGACCGGGATGGTGACGGAACCGGTCTTCGCGGTGTAGTCGGCCGGCGCCGCCGCGGTGCCGTTCGATGTGGCGTAGTGGACGCTGACCGCCGACGCGCTCGCGACCGGCACCGAGACCGTGAAGGTCATCGGCGCGGTTCCGGAGTTGCCCTCCGCGAGCGACGCGGGCGCGACCGATACCGACTCGGGATCGTCGTCGGTGATCGTGCCCGTCCCCGTCGCCGTGCCCAGCGTTGCGTTCACGGGGTTCGAGAGCGTCACCGTGAACGACTCGGTGCTCTCGGGAACCGTGTCGCCCACCACGAGCACGGAGAACGTCGCGGTCTTCGAGCCCGGCGGGATCGTCACGGTTCCCGTCTTCGCCTGATAGTCGCCGGGCGCCTTCGCGGAGCCGTCGGTGGTCTGGTAGCCGACGGTTGCCGGCACCCCGCTCACCGCGGAGGCCGTGACCGTGAAGACCATCAGGGTCGTGGCTGCGTTGCCCTCAGTGACCGACGCGCTCGAGAGCGAGACGGCCGGTCGGGGGTCGTTGTCGACGATCGTGCCCGTCGCGGTCGACGTTCCGAGGGTCGCATTCACCGGGTTCGACAGCACGACCGTGAAGGTCTCGTTGCCCTCGTAGAGCACGTCACCGACGACGGGCACGAAGAACGACGAGCTCAGTGACCCGGCCGCGATCGTGACCGTCCCCCCGGATGCCCCGGAGTAGTCGCCCGGAGTCTTGGCGGTGCCGGCGGCCGTCCCGTAGTTCACCGTGATGGGCAGTCCGGAGACCACCGACGCAGTGACCGTGAACACCATCGCCGTCGTGCCGCTGTCGCCTTCCGTGACTGACGCGGGGCCGACCGAGACCACGGGCGCGGCGTCGTCGTTGGTGATCGTCCCGCTCGCGCTCTTGGCCGTACCGACGGTCGCGTTCACCGGGCTCGAGAGCGTCACCAGGAAGGTCTCGTTCTTCTCGTACAACTTGTCGCCCGCCACCGACACGGTGATCGTCGCGCTTCGGGTACCGGGCGCGAACGTGACCAGGCCACTCTTCGCCGTGTAGTCGCCCGGCGCGACGGCCGTGATGTCCGACGTCGCGTAGCGGACGGACATCGTCGTGGAGGCCGTCGCGCTCGCGGTGACGACGAACGTCATGGTCGTCGTCGCGCTGTTGCCCTCGGCCACCGACGCCGCCGCGATCGAGAGCTGCGGACGCGGGGTCGCGCCCTGCGCGCGCAGCTGCGACGCGACGGTGACGAGCGTCAACACCACGCCGAGCGCGAGCCACCGCCCTGGTCTTCCCACCCGCACGTGCCCACTCCCACTCATCGCCGCGTGATCGCATTCGACCCTACGCGAGGCGCGACCCGATGCAAGGTGATCTTCGCGGCGTAACGGGCGATTGTCGGCGTTTGCGTTCGTCGCGCGCGCAGCGCCGCGCGACGGATCTGATCGCGCGTGGTGTTGTCGTAGGGTCGCGCGGTGGCGATCTGGCGGCGCGATCCGCGCGACGGCGAGATCTGGCGCCTCGCGTTACCGGCGTTCGGCGCCCTGGCCGCGGAACCGCTCTACGTGCTCGCCGACACTGCGATCGTGGGCCATCTCGGCACGCGCCCGCTCGCCGGCCTGGCCGTCGCGGGCGAGCTGCTCAGCGTCGCGTTCGGCGTCTTCAACTTCCTCGCGTACGCGACGACGGCCGCGGTGGCGCGCCGGATCGGTGCGGGCGACCACAAACGGGCTGCAGAACAGGGCATCGACGGGTTGTGGCTCGCGGTCGGACTCGGCATCGCGCTGGCGGCCGGCGGCCTCGGGGTCGCGCCGACCGTCATCCGGGCGATGGGCGCGTCGGCCCGCATCCAACCCGACGCGCTCACGTACCTGCGCATCAGCCTCATCGGAGCCCCGGCCGTCTTGGTCGCGCTCGCCGGCACCGGCTACCTCCGCGGCTGTCAGGACACACGCACGCCGCTCGTCATCCAGCTCTCGGCCAACGCGGGCAACCTCGTGCTCGAGCTCGTGCTGGTGTTCGGGCTGCACCTCGGGATCGCGGGCTCGGCCTGGGGCACGGTCCTCGCGCAGGTCGGCGCGGCCGGCGCGTACGTCGTCATCGTCCGCCGCGCCGCGCGCGCGGCGAACGCGTCGCTGCGGCCCGATCGAGCCGGCATACGCGACGCGGCGATCGTCGGGAGCAACCTCGTCGTCCGCACCAGCGCCCTGCTCGTCGCCTTCCTCGTCTCGACGTCGGTGGCCACCCGCATCGGCGACGCGGCCGTCGCCGCCCATGGAATCGCGTTCCAGGTGTGGAACTTCCTCGCCCTGTCACTCGATGCCATCGCGATCGCGGGCCAGGCGATCGTCGGCCGCTCGCTCGGTGCGGGCGATCGCGCCGGTACGCGCGCCGCGGCCCGGCGCATGATCGAGTGGGGCGTGATCGCCGGCTTCGCGCTCGGTGCCGTGGTCGCGCTCGCCAGCCCCGTGCTGTCGACGGTGTTCACCCACGACTCGACGGTACGTCACGCGGTGCTGCCCGTGTTGCTGATCGTCGCCGCGATGCAGCCGTTGAACGGGGTCGTCTTCGTGCTCGACGGGATTCTCATCGGAGCGGGCGACTCGCGCTACCTCGCACTCGCGATGCTCGGCGCGACCGCCGTGTTCATTCCGGCCGCGCTCGCCGTCAACGCGTTCGGCGGCGGGCTCGTCGCGCTCTGGGGCGCGTTGACGCTGTTCATGATCGCCCGGGCCGTGGGAATGGGGTCGCGCTACGCCGGCGATCGGTGGCTCGTGACGGGCGCCGCGCATGAGAGACATTTGCTTCGGCGACGCGATCGTGGTGAGGTTCGACAGTGACCGACCCCCGACCCCGAGAGACCCGACCGGGGCGCCGACCGAGTGCCGTGCCCACCTCGCCCGAGATCGACCTCACCGATGTCGAACGGGCGGCGCGCGGCAACGCGCGCACGGGTGGCGAGCTGGTGCCGCTCCCCCGCCCGGCGCCGGAGGCGGAACCCGAGCCGATCGACGGAGCGCGGCACTCCGATGTCGACTCGTGGGGTCGGAGTGAGCGCCTGCGCTCGCTCACCCGCATGGTCTACGACCCGATCTACCGCTACTGGTTCCGGGCCGAGTGGGAGGGCTTCGAGCATCTCCCACGCGAGGGCGGCGCGCTGCTCGTCGCGAACCACGCGGGCGCAATCCCCGCCGATGCGCCGGTGATCATGCACGGCGTCGAGACCGATCTCGGCCGACCCGTCTACGGGCTCGCCGAGTATCTGTTCCGCGCGCTCCCGGTCGTGGGCACGCTGTGGGCGCGCGGGGGCGGGGTCACCGCGAACCCCGACAACGCGTACCGGCTGCTGCACGACGAAGGTCAGCTCGTGCTCGTCTTCCCCGAAGGCACGAAGGGCACCGGCAAGCACTACCGCGATCGCTACCAGCTCCGACGTTTCGGCCGCGGCGGGTTCGTCGAGATCGCGATGCGCGCCGGCGTGCCCATCGTGCCGATCGCGGTCGTCGGCAATGAAGAGTCGATGCCGATCCTCTGGAAGAGCAACCGGCTCGCGAAGCTCGTCGGGCTCCCGTACGCGCCGGTGACGGCGAACCAGCTGCTGTTCGGCCCCCTCGGCCTCGTCGCCTACCTGCCCGCGAAGTTCAAGCTGCGCGTGCTCCCCCCGGTGCACTTCGACGTTCCCGGCGACCAGGAGCGCTACTCGCGCAGCCGGGTGATGGAAGAGTCGGAGCGGATCCGCATGATGATCCAGGACGCGCTCTACGAGATGCTGCGCACCCGCCGCAGCGTCTGGTTCGGGTAGCCGCGATGCGCGTCCTCGTCACCGGGCTGTCGACCTACTGGGGCGGCAAGCTCGCACAGATCCTCGAGGCCCGTGACGACGTCGAGGTGGTCGTCGGCCTCGACACCAAGGATCCGACCGTCCCGCTCGAGCGCACCGAGTTCGTGCGCAGCGACTCGTCGTACTCGATCCTTGCCCGGATCGTGAAGGCGACCCAGATCGACACGGTGCTCCACACGCACCTCATCGTCGATTCGACCCTCGCGAGCAGCCGCACGCTGCACGAAGTCAACGTCATCGGCACGATGAGCCTCCTCGCGGCGGCCGGCGCGGCCGGCAGCCCGGTGCGCAAGGTCGTGCTGAAGAGCAGCGGCCTGGTCTACGGCTCCAACTTCCAGGACCCGTACCGCTTCCGCGAGGAAGACAAGCGCACGCGCGCGCCCCGGACCAATGTCGAACGCTCGCTCCTCGAAGTCGAGTCGATCCTGCACGATTTCGCCGACGACAGCCCCCACGTCGACGTCACATTGCTGCGCTTCGCCAACGTGCTCGGCGACGACATCGAGACGCCGTACACGACCGCACTCAAGCTCCCGGTCGTGCCCGAGATCTTCGGTTTCGACCCGCGCATTCAGTTCGTGCACGAAGACGATGTCGTCGGCGCGCTGATGTACGCGACCGCGCACTCCGTTCCGGGTGTCTTCAATGTCGGCGGCAACGGCAGCATGTCGTGGAGCGAGGTGTGCGCGATCGTCGGCAAACGCCGCGTCGCGCTGCCGCCGATCTTCACCAACATGGCCGTCGAGCCGCTGCGCCTGCTGCGCATCATGGACATGCCGCCCGAGAGCCTCATGCTGCTGCGCTACGGCCGCCACATCGACAATGACCGGTACAAGCGCGCCGGCTTCCACTACAAGTACACGACCGCCGGAACCGTCGAGGCCTTCGCGCGGGGGCTGCGCCTCGCCGGCACGATCGGCAACAAGCACCCCGGCTACCGCTGGGAGCGCGAGGTCGAGAGCTTCTTCCGCCACTCCCCCGCAGTCGTTCGGGACACCTGAGCGCCGTGAGCGACGCAACCCTCGAGATCGAACGCCACGACGGGGTCGCGGTCGTGCGGCTGGTGGACCGCGAGCGCCGCAACGCCCTGTCGCTCCCGCTGGTCGCGGCGATCGTCGACGCCTTCGACACGCTCGAGCGCGACGACGCGATCGGCGCGGTCGTGGTCACGGGCGAGCCGCCCGCGTTCTGCTCCGGCGCCGACACCACGAGCCTCGGCCGGCTCGCGAGCACCGACGACGCAGCCGAGCGGGGCTCGATCGTCACCGTCTACGACGCGTTCCTCCGCGTGCTGCGATCGCCGCTCCCCACCATCGCGGCGGTCAACGGCCCGGCGGTCGGCGCCGGGTTCAACCTGGCGCTCGCGTGCGACCTGCGCCTCGTTGGTCCCACCGCCCGTTTCGACAGCCGGTTCCTGCGCATCGGCCTGCACCCCGGCGGCGGCCACCTCTGGATGCTCGAACGTGCGGTCGGCCCCCAGGCCGCGGCGGCGTGTGTGTTGTTCGGCGAGCGGATCAACGCCGAGCGGGCCGTCGCCATCGGTCTGGCGTGGTCGAGCCATCCCGAAGCCGAACTCATCGATGCGGCCATCGCCCTCGGCGCCCGGGCGGCCGCGGTGCCGAAGCCCCTCGCCGGACGGACCAAGGCGTCGCTGCGCGCGGTGCCCTGGCAGCCCGACTTCGAGGCGGCCGTGGCCACCGAGCTCGACGCCCAGACCTGGTCCCTCGCCGAAGGCTTCTTCAACGCCTGAACCCGCCCTCCTGAACCCTGCCTGAAAATTCCCACGAAGAGTGGTGACACACGGTTGTGGTTGGGCGTACACTCTGCGTGGGCAGGCGTATCCGGACCGGCAACTCTGCAGGTCACGGATGCAAAGGGAGGTCTTCGGGCCATGTATCGGTGTCCAACATGTGTGTCTATCGTCGTTGACCCCACGGTGCGTCGTTGCGCGGTGTGCGGTGCGAACTTCAAGCGCCACCCACCCGAGATCATCGGGCTGCGAGGCCGGAGCACCGACAAGATGACGACCTGGGATATCAAGGCGAACGCCGAGGCCAGCAAGATCTACGGCCATGAGAGCGACGCCTCACCGGTCATCGACCTGCCGAACGAACACCTTCGCGACAGTTCCGGGCGGACGGCGGGGGCCGAACGCGGCTGAGCGCGGGAACGCCGGTTCCCGCGCCCAACCGTTTGGTCTCGGCCGATGTCGCTGGGGGGCGTCAGGGCGGTTGCGTTCTCGCAGCCGCCCTGACGAAGGTCTCATCACACGGTCGCATGCTCGCTCGGCGGCTCCGCGGCGCACCCGCGTTCGTTGCCGAACGCGCACCTGCTCCATCACACGGTCGCATGCTCGCTCGGCGGCTCC